>NZ_FNKE01000006.1 GCF_900101445.1 Streptococcus equinus
TGCTAAGCGACTACCATATCTAACAGGGGGCAACCCCCAACTACATCAGGCGTGCTAGGGCTTAACTTCTGTGTTCGGCATGGGAACAGGTGTATCTCCTAGGCTATCGTCACTTAACTATGATTGATTATCCAATCAAAATTGAATACCTATATATTCTAACAAGAAACCTACGCGCTGTCAATATTGACTCGTTTCTTTTTTGGATAAGTCCTCGAGCTATTAGTATTAGTCCGCTACATGTGTCACCACACTTACACTTCTAACCTATCTACCTGATCATCTCTCAGGGCTCTTACTGATATAAAATCATGGGAAATCTCATCTTGAGGTGGGCTTCACACTTAGATGCTTTCAGCGTTTATCCCTTCCCTACATAGCTACCCAGCGATGCCTTTGGCAAGACAACTGGTACACCAGCGGTAAGTCCACTCTGGTCCTCTCGTACTAGGAGCAGATCCTCTCAAATTTCCTACGCCCGCGACGGATAGGGACCGAACTGTCTCACGACGTTCTGAACCCAGCTCGCGTGCCGCTTTAATGGGCGAACAGCCCAACCCTTGGGACCGACTACAGCCCCAGGATGCGACGAGCCGACATCGAGGTGCCAAACCTCCCCGTCGATGTGAACTCTTGGGGGAGATAAGCCTGTTATCCCCAGGGTAGCTTTTATCCGTTGAGCGATGGCCCTTCCATGCGGAACCACCGGATCACTAAGCCCGACTTTCGTCCCTGCTCGAGTTGTAGCTCTCGCAGTCAAGCTCCCTTATACCTTTACACTCTGCGAATGATTTCCAACCATTCTGAGGGAACCTTTGGGCGCCTCCGTTACCTTTTAGGAGGCGACCGCCCCAGTCAAACTGCCCGTCAGACACTGTCTCCGATAGGGATAACCTATCTAGGTTAGAGTAGCCATAACACAAGGGTAGTATCCCAACAACGCCTCCACCGAAACTAGCGTCCCGATTTCATAGGCTCCTACCTATCCTGTACATGTGGTACAGATACTCAATATCAAACTGCAGTAAAGCTCCATGGGGTCTTTCCGTCCTGTCGCGGGTAACCTGCATCTTCACAGGTACTAAAATTTCACCGAGTCTCTCGTTGAGACAGTGCCCAAATCATTACGCCTTTCGTGCGGGTCGGAACTTACCCGACAAGGAATTTCGCTACCTTAGGACCGTTATAGTTACGGCCGCCGTTTACTGGGGCTTCAATTCACACCTTCGCTAATGCTAAGCGCTCCTCTTAACCTTCCAGCACCGGGCAGGCGTCACCCCCTATACATCATCTTACGATTTAGCAGAGAGCTGTGTTTTTGATAAACAGTTGCTTGGGCCTATTCACTGCGGCTGACTTAAAGCCAGCGCCCCTTCTCCCGAAGTTACGGGGCCATTTTGCCGAGTTCCTTAACGAGAGTTCTCTCGCTCACCTGAGGCTACTCGCCTCGACTACCTGTGTCGGTTTGCGGTACGGGTAGAGTATAATTAACGCTAGAAGCTTTTCTTGGCA
This sequence comes from Streptococcus equinus, assembly GCF_900101445.1. Lineage (GTDB taxonomy): Bacteria > Bacillota > Bacilli > Lactobacillales > Streptococcaceae > Streptococcus > Streptococcus equinus_B. The sequence goes on from NZ_FNKE01000006.1 coordinate 1,513, forward strand.
GTGTGACATCACTAACTTCGCTACTTAACTTCGCTCCCCATCACAGCTCAATGTTATAGATATAAGCATTTAACTCATATCACACCTCACTGCTTAGACGTGCACTTCCAATCGCACGCTTTAGTTAGCCTACTGCGTCCCTCCATCACTATATACTCTAGTACAGGAATATCAACCTGTTGTCCATCGGATACACCTTTCGGTCTCTCCTTAGGTCCCGACTAACCCAGGGAGGACGAGCCTTCCCCTGGAAACCTTAGTCATACGGTGGACAGGATTCTCACCTGTCTTTCGCTACTCATACCGGCATTCTCACTTCTATGCGTTCCAGCGCTCCTCACGGTACACCTTCATCACACATAGAACGCTCTCCTACCATACCTAAAAGGTATCCACAGCTTCGGTAATATGTTTTAGCCCCGGTACATTTTCGGCGCAGGGTCACTCGACTAGTGAGCTATTACGCACTCTTTGAATGAATAGCTGCTTCTAAGCTAACATCCTAGTTGTCTGTGCAACCCCACATCCTTTTCCACTTAACATATATTTTGGGACCTTAGCTGGTGGTCTGGGCTGTTTCCCTTTCGACTACGGATCTTAGCACTCGCAGTCTGACTGCCGATTATATCTCATTGGCATTCGGAGTTTATCTGATATTGGTAATCCGGGATGGACCCCTCAATCAAACAGTGCTCTACCTCCAAGAGACTTAACATCGACGCTAGCCCTAAAGCTATTTCGGAGAGAACCAGCTATCTCCAAGTTCGTTTGGAATTTCTCCGCTACCCACAAGTCATCCAAGCACTTTTCAACGTGCCCTGGTTCGGGCCTCCAGTGAGTTTTACCTCACCTTCACCCTGCTCATGGGTAGGTCACATGGTTTCGGGTCTACGACATGATACTAATGCGCCCTATTAAGACTCGGTTTCCCTACGGCTCCGTCTCTTCAACTTAACCTCGCATCATATCGTAACTCGCCGGTTCATTCTACAAAAGGCACGCTCTCACCCATTAACGGGCTCGAACTTGTTGTAGGCACACGGTTTCAGGTTCTATTTCACTCCCCTCCCGGGGTGCTTTTCACCTTTCCCTCACGGTACTGGTTCACTATCGGTCACTAGAGAGTATTTAGGGTTAGGAGATGGTCCTCCCAGATTCCGACGAGATTTCTCGTGTCTCGCCGTACTCAGGATACTGCTAGGGTTAAAGACTATTTCGAATACGAGGCTGTTACTCTCTTTGGCTTACCTTCCCAGGTAATTCTTCTATAATCTTGTCGTCCCACGTCGCAGTCCTACAACCCCGATGTGTAAACACATCGGTTTGCCCTCTTGCCATTTCGCTCGCCGCTACTAAGGCAATCGCGTTTGCTTTCTCTTCCTGCAGCTACTTAGATGTTTCAGTTCACTGCGTCTTCCTCTTCATTACCTTAACAGTAATGAGTGACATGCATTACATGCCGGGTTCCCCCATTCGGACATCTCTGGATCAATGTTTACTTACAACTCCCCAAAGCATTTCGTCGTTAGTCACGTCCTTCATCGGCTTCTAGTGCCAAGGCATCCACCGTGCGCCCTTATTAACTTAACCTTATTTTGGTCTGTTGACCTTAAACTCATTAAATCACAGCGTTTCGGTTTATTTCTTGTTACTATCTACAATTCAATTTCTTGAATCGTGGAATTTGATATAGATATTCAATTTTCAATGGACAATCTTTTGAATCTTTCGATTCAATGGAGCCTAGCGGGATCGAACCGCTGACCTCCTGCGTGCAAAGCAGGCGCTCTCCCAGCTGAGCTAAGGCCCCACAAGACCTCTCAAAACTAAACAATACCCAAACGTGCTTCCGTTTATCCTTAGAAAGGAGGTGATCCAGCCGCACCTTCCGATACGGCTACCTTGTTACGACTTCACCCCAATCATCTATCCCACCTTAGGCGGCTGGCTCCTAAAAGGTTACCTCACCGACTTCGGGTGTTACAAACTCTCGTGGTGTGACGGGCGGTGTGTACAAGGCCCGGGAACGTATTCACCGCGGCGTGCTGATCCGCGATTACTAGCGATTCCGACTTCATGTAGGCGAGTTGCAGCCTACAATCCGAACTGAGATTGGCTTTAAGAGATTTGCTTGCCGTCACCGACTCGCGACTCGTTGTACCAACCATTGTAGCACGTGTGTAGCCCAGGTCATAAGGGGCATGATGATTTGACGTCATCCCCACCTTCCTCCGGTTTATTACCGGCAGTCTCGCTAGAGTGCCCAACTTAATGATGGCAACTAACAATAGGGGTTGCGCTCGTTGCGGGACTTAACCCAACATCTCACGACACGAGCTGACGACAACCATGCACCACCTGTCACCGATGTTCCGAAGAAACTTCCTATCTCTAGGAATAGCATCGGGATGTCAAGACCTGGTAAGGTTCTTCGCGTTGCTTCGAATTAAACCACATGCTCCACCGCTTGTGCGGGCCCCCGTCAATTCCTTTGAGTTTCAACCTTGCGGTCGTACTCCCCAGGCGGAGTGCTTAATGCGTTAGCTGCGGCACTAAGCCCCGGAAAGGGCCTAACACCTAGCACTCATCGTTTACGGCGTGGACTACCAGGGTATCTAATCCTGTTTGCTCCCCACGCTTTCGAGCCTCAGCGTCAGTTACAGACCAGAGAGCCGCTTTCGCCACCGGTGTTCCTCCATATATCTACGCATTTCACCGCTACACATGGAATTCCACTCTCCCCTTCTGCACTCAAGTCTAACAGTTTCCAAAGCGAACAATGGTTAAGCCACTGCCTTTAACTTCAGACTTATTAAACCGCCTGCGCTCGCTTTACGCCCAATAAATCCGGACAACGCTCGG
>NZ_FNKE01000005.1 GCF_900101445.1 Streptococcus equinus
TATGGAGGATTACCCAAGTCCGGCTGAAGGGAACGGTCTTGAAAACCGTCAGGCGTGTAAAAGCGTGCGTGGGTTCGAATCCCACATCCTCCTTTAATATTGTTAGCGCGGGATGGAGCAGCTCGGTAGCTCGTCGGGCTCATAACCCGAAGGTCGTAGGTTCAAATCCTGCTCCCGCAATAGTTTGGCTCGGTAGCTCAGTTGGTAGAGCAATGGATTGAAGCTCCATGTGTCGGCGGTTCGATTCCGTCTCGCGCCATTAAATTTTAATAAATGCGGGTGTAGTTTAGTGGTAAAACTACAGCCTTCCAAGCTGTTGTCGCGAGTTCGATTCTCGTCACCCGCTTTTTATTTTTTATTTATATTGGTTATTCCAAGTTTCATGGGCGCATAGCTCAGCTGGTTAGAGCGCACGCCTGATAAGCGTGAGGTCGGTGGTTCGAGTCCACTTGTGCCCATACATGGAATGGAGAATTACTCAAGAGGCTGAAGAGGACGGTTTGCTAAATCGTTAGGTCGGGTAACTGGCGCAAGGGTTCGAATCCCTTATTCTCCGTGCTATTTTTCAAGCGAGATTATCTTTTGATATCTCGTTTTATTTTTATATTCTAAGTTAGTTGGTGCACGATCTTGAAAAAATTAAGAATCTCTCGTCTCGTTTTCTTCGCTGTGTTGATTTTATTAGTTCTCTGTCTTTCTTTGGCATTTCTATTTAAGAATGAGGGAATTGTTTCTGGTGTAACTTCTCCAGTTCGGAGTGTTGTTGCAAGAGTGGATTCTATTGTTTCCGCTCCCTTTAGATCTTTAGATTCTCTTAATGAGGATATTCACGATCTTTTTGATACTTATTCTGAGAACAAAAAGTTAAAGAAAAAGGTTGCAGAGCTTGAAAATCAGAGTGAAGTGATTGATTCTTTAAAATCTGAAAATAATCAATTAAATAGTGCTATTAATGCATCATCATCTATTACTACTCAGTTTTCTGCTACAGGAAAAGTTATTGTTAGAAGCCCAGTTTCTTGGTATGATTCTTTGACTGTTAAGTTAGGAAAAAATAATAATGTTGCTAAAAAGATGCTTGCTTTGTCAAATGGGGGACTTATTGGTGTAGTCACTGACGTTTCTTCAACTACTTCAAGTATTGCACTTTTAGCAAATGGTTCTGATTTTAGTATTCCTGTTAAAATTTCAACTGCTTCAGGTGATGTTTTTGGAATTTTAGAATCTTATGATTCAGATAAGAAATGTTTTGTTGTTTCGAATCTAAATTCTTCTACTGATATTAATGAAAATGATAGTGTTGTGACAAGTGGACTTGATGGTGATACTGTTGCAAATATTGCTGTTGGCTCAGTTTCAAGTGTGAAGAACAGTTCAGAGAATTTAGAACGTGTTGTTTATGTAACACCTGCGGCAGATTTTTCTGATATCTCATATGTAACAATAGTTGGTGATTAAAGTGGCTTTTTTTAAGAATAAATACTTTTTGCTTTTTTTACTTTTTCTCTTGATGTTGATTGATGGTCAGCTTTCTTACTTGATGAGTTCTATTTTCTCATATCATGTGACCATTAGTAGTCATCTTCTTTTATTGGCAATTATTGATTTTTATCATGATAGGAATAAACATTTTGTCTTATTCAGTGCCTTGGTCTTAGGTGCTTTATATGATATCTATTACTTGAATCGAATTGGTTTAGTTGTTTTCCTATTACCAGTTTTAGTAATCTTTACTAATAAGATTACTAAGAGTATTTTTGCTAGTAATTTTCAAACATTAACCTTCTATATTATTGTTTTGTTTTTGTTTGAAATTGTTGGAGAATCAGCTGCTGTTTTATTGGGGATGACAACGTTATCAATGGCTAATTTTATAGCCTATAGTTTTGCGCCAACCCTTATTTTTAACGTTTTGTTGTATTTGATATTCCAGAAATTGTTTAAAAAAGTATATTTTAACGCTTAGATTACCATAACAAAACATAAATGTAACAATCACGTAATATTAATTGCGTGATTTTTTGGTAAAATAATAATGTCTTATCAAAAAGGAGTAGTTTAATTAATATGAAAAAAAGAATTTTATCAGCTGTTCTTGTCAGTGGTGTGACACTGGGAACAGCGGCCGTAACTGTAAATGCGGACGATTATGATACACAAATTGCTGCACAGGATGCTGTAATCAGCAACCTAACTTCAGAACAAGCTGCAGCTCAAAGTAAAGTTGATGCTATTCAAAGTCAAGTGTCTTCTCTTCAATCACAACAAGCTGATTTGGAAGCACAAAATGCTCAACTTGAAGCTGAATCTCAAAAATTAAGTGAAGAAATTCAAGCTCTTTCAAGCAAAATTGTTGCTCGTAACGAAACTTTGAAAAACCAAGCTCGTAACGCGCAAAAAAATGCTTCAGCTACAAGCTACATCAACACAATCTTGAACTCTAAATCAGTTTCTGATGCTATCAACCGTGTTCAAGCAATTCGTGAAGTAGTTGCTGCAAACAAAAAAATGCTTGATGAACAAGAAGCTGATAAAGCTGCAATTGAACAAAAACAAGCTGAAAACCAAGAAGCTATCAATACAGTAGCTGCTAACAAAGCAACTATCGAACAAAACCAAGCTGCTTTGGCAACACAACAAGCTGAATTGCAAGCTGCTCAATTGGATCTTTCTGCTCAATTGGCAACTGCTGAAGATGAACGTGCTAACCTTGTAGCTCAAAAAGCAGCTGCTGAACAAGCCGCTGCTGAAGCTGCTGCAGCACAAGCTGCTGCCGAAGCACAAGCACAAGCTGAAGCACAAGCACAAGCTGAATCTGTAGCACAAGCACAAGCTGCTGTTCAAAACGGTACAGCTACAACTGATACAACTACAGATACTTCAGCTCAAGATTCGTCAGCTGCAGCACCAGCACAACAAGCTTCAACTCCAGCTCAAGCAGCACCAGCACAACAAGCTGCAACACCAGCTCAAAGTGCTCCAGCACAAACTGCTGCTAAACCAGCTGCTTCAACTTCATCATCAGCTGCTAAACCATCTTCAGTAACACCAACTACTAACACAGCAGGTAACACTTACCCAGTAGGTCAATGTACTTGGGGTGTTAAATCACTTGCTTCATGGGTTGGTAACTACTGGGGTAATGCTAACCAATGGATTGCTAGCGCACAAGCTGCTGGTCACTCTGTAGGTACTACACCACAAGCTGGTGCAGTAGCTGTATGGCCATACGATGGTGGTGGTTATGGACACGTTGCATACGTAACAGCTGTTCAAAGCTCAACTAACATCCAAGTTATGGAAGCTAACTACGCTGGTAACTCATCAATCGGTAACTACCGTGGATGGTTCAACCCAACTTCATCAACTTGGGGTGGCGGAACTGTCTACTACATCTACCAATAATAAAACTGTGAGAAGGATTATGTCCTTCTCTTTTTTTGTGTCCCTCTATTTTGCCTGTATTTAGCGGATTTAACGCATTTGTCATTGAAAAAATGCTAAAAAAACGTTAAAATGGTAAAGGATAAAAACTTTGGAGGAAATCATGTCTTATTCTGATTTAAAATTGTTTGCCTTATCGTCAAACAAAGAATTAGCAGAAAAAGTAGCTTCGGCTATGGGAATTCAACTCGGAAAATCAACTGTTCGTCAATTTTCTGATGGTGAAATCCAAGTCAACATTGAAGAATCAATTCGCGGCGACCATGTCTTTATTTTACAGTCAACTAGCTCACCAGTTAACGATAACTTGATGGAAATCTTGATTATGGTTGATGCTCTTAAACGCGCTAGTGCTGAAAAAATTAGTGTGGTTATTCCTTACTACGGTTATGCACGTCAAGACCGTAAAGCTCGTTCACGTGAACCGATTACTTCTAAATTAGTCGCAAATATGCTTGAAGTAGCTGGAGTTGATCGTCTTTTGACTGTTGACTTGCACGCTGCACAAATTCAAGGCTTCTTTGATATTCCAGTTGATCATTTGATGGGTGCACCATTGATCGCTGATTACTTTGACCGTCACGGATTGGTTGGAGACGATGTTGTTGTCGTTAGTCCTGACCACGGTGGTGTGACTCGTGCACGTAAATTGGCACAATTCCTCCAAACACCGATTGCTATCATTGATAAACGTCGTAGTGTTACAAAAATGAATACCAGTGAAGTTATGAACATCATTGGTAACGTTAAAGGTAAAAAATGTATCTTGATTGATGATATGATCGATACAGCAGGTACTATTTGTCACGCAGCAGATGCTCTTGCAGAAGCTGGTGCAACTGCGGTTTATGCATCATGTACTCACCCAGTTCTTTCTGGACCTGCTCTTGAAAACATCGAAAAATCAGCAATCGAAAAATTGGTTGTTTTGGATACTATCTATCTTCCAGAAGAACGTTTGATTGACAAGATTGAACAAATTTCAATCGCTGAATTAATTGCTGAAGCAATTACTCGTATTCACGAAAAACGTCCTTTGTCACCATTGTTTGAAATGGGAACAGCTAATAAATAAGATTTGGCTTTAAGTCAGAAGAAATCGTTGGTGTTATTCCAGCGATTTTTTTAGTTTTAGATATTAACATGTGGATAAGTCGTTTTTAGACATCGTACGGTTATTGCTGTGGATAACTTGAAAAAGGGTGTATAATTATCAAATTTTATGTATAATAGATGTAATTAGATTTTTGAGGTGATGCTATGAGTTTAACTGATCGTTTTAATAAAAATTTAAATAAGATTGAAGTGTCGTTGATTCGTCAATTTGACCAATCTATTTCTGACGTGCCAGGCATTATGAAATTGACTCTTGGAGAGCCTGATTTTACAACACCTGATCATGTTAAAGAGGCAGCAAAAGCTGCGATTGATGCCAATCAGTCTCACTATACTGGGATGGCAGGTTTACCTGCTCTTCGTCAAGCAGCTGCAGATTTTTTGAAATCTAAATATCATTTGTCTTATAATCCTGACAATGAAATTTTGGTTACAATTGGAGCAACGGAAGCTTTGTCAGCAACTTTAACGGCTATTTTGGAACCTGGTGATACAGTTCTTTTGCCTGCGCCAGCTTATCCTGGTTATGAACCTATTGTTAATCTTGTAGGAGCTGAAATTGTTGAAATTGATACAACAGCTAATGATTTTGTTTTAACACCAGAAATGCTTGAAAAAGCTATTTTGGAACAAGGCGATAAGCTAAAAGCTGTTTTGCTTAATTACCCAACTAACCCAACTGGTGTGACTTATTCACGTGAACAAATTAAAGCTTTGGCGGATGTGCTTAAGAAATATGATGTTTTTGTGGTTTCAGATGAAGTTTATTCTGAATTAACTTATAGTGATGAACCTCATGTATCAATTGCAGAATATCTTCCAGAACAAACCATTTTAATTAATGGTCTTTCTAAATCTCATGCTATGACAGGTTGGCGAATTGGTATGATTTTTGCGCCAGCTAATTTTACAGCGCAGTTGATTAAGAGTCACCAATACTTGGTTACAGCTGCTGCAACAATGGCGCAGTTTGCTGCGATTGAAGCTCTTTCAGCTGGTAAGGATGATGCTCTTCCTATGAAGGCAGAGTATATGAAACGTCGTGATTACATCATTGATAAAATGTCTGCGCTTGGCTTTAAGATTATCAAACCAGATGGTGCCTTTTACATTTTTGCTAAGATTCCAGCTGGCTATGAACAAGATTCATTTAAATTCTGTCAAGATTTTGCGCGTGAAAAAGCTGTTGCTTTCATTCCTGGTGTAGCTTTTGGTAAATATGGTGAAGGCTATCTTCGTTTGTCATATGCGGCAAGTATGGAAACAATAACAACAGCCATGGATCGTTTGAAAGAATTTATGGAAGAGCATGCAAAATAAGGAAACTTACGGTCTTGTCCTTTATAATCGTAATTATCGTGAGGATGATAAGTTAGTTAAGATTTTTACTGAAACCAATGGGAAACACATGTTTTTTGTGAAACATGCTAGTAAATCTCGCTTTAATTCGGCGATTCAACCGTTAACGGTAGCTAAATTTATTTTAAAAATCAATGAGACTGGTTTATCTTTTATTGAAGATTATAAGGAAGTTGATTCTTTCAAGGAGATTAATGCGGATTTATTTAAGCTATCTTATGCGTCTTATGTGACGGCTTTAGCAGATGCTGCTGTGCCAGATGGTGTGGCAGATCCGCAGTTATTTGCCTTTTTAAAGAAGACTCTTTTGTTGATGGAAGAGGGGCTTGATTATGAAATTTTGACTAATATTTTTGAGATTCAGATTTTAGAACGTTTTGGTGTTAGTCTTAATTTTCATGAGTGTGCTTTTTGTCATCGTGTAGGGCTTCCTTTTGATTTTTCACATAAGTATTCTGGTTTGCTTTGTCCTGAACATTATGTGAAAGATGATCATCGCAGTCATTTGGATCCGAATGTTCTTTATTTGGTGGATCGTTTTCAAGCAATTCAATTTGATGATTTGAAGACAATTTCTGTTAAGCCAGAGATGAAGCGAAAATTACGTTTGTTCATTGATGATGTTTATGATAATTATGTTGGTCTTCGTTTGAAGAGTAAGAAATTCATCGATGATTTAGGAACTTGGGGAAATATTATGAAATAAAGTCACTTGATAGGTAGAATTTTCATCCTGCTTATCAGGTGGCTTTTTTTCTGAAAGCATGCGAGGATTTTCAAAAAATGAAAAAAATCGCGAATCATGCTATAATAAGGCGATAATGTTTTGTGAGGAAATTCATATGAAGAAAATTGCTATTGATGCTATGGGCGGAGATAATGCTCCTAAGGCTATTGTTGAAGGAGTTAATCGTGCCTTGGCTGAATTCTCAGATATTGAGATTCAACTTTATGGAGATGAAGCAAAAATTAAGGAATATTTGGCAGCAACAGAGCGTGTGTCAATTATTCATACAGATGAAAAAATCAATTCGGACGATGAACCAGCAAAAGCGATTCGTCGTAAAAAGAAAGCTAGTATGGTACTTGGTGCTCAAGCGGTTAAGGAAGGAACAGCAGATGCTGTGATTTCTGCAGGTAATACAGGTGCTCTTTTGGCAGCAGGACTTTTTGTTGTCGGACGTATTAAAGGAATTGATCGTCCAGGTTTGATGTCTACTTTACCAACTCTTGATGGTAAAGGTTATGATATGTTGGACCTTGGTGCAAATGCTGAAAATACCCCTAAACACTTGCACCAATATGCTATTTTAGGGTCATTTTATGCTAAAAATGTTCGTGGTATTGATAAACCACGTGTGGGTCTGCTAAATAACGGAACAGAATCTACTAAAGGTGATCCACTTCATAAAGAAACTTACGCTCTTTTGGCAGAAGACACTAGTCTAAACTTTGTTGGAAATGTCGAAGCGCGTGATTTGATGAATGGTGTTGCTGATGTTGTGGTATCAGATGGTTTCACAGGAAATGCTGTTCTTAAAACGATGGAAGGAACTGCTCTTAACATTATGGAAAGCTTGAAATCTTCTATTAAATCCGGTGGATGGAAAGCTAAATTAGGAGCCCTTCTATTGAAAGATAGCTTGTATAGTCTAAAAGATACCATGGATTACTCAAGTGCAGGTGGTGCGGTTCTTTTTGGGCTTAAAGCACCTGTTGTCAAATGTCATGGGTCAAGTGATGCGCAAGCTGTTTACTATACTATTAGACAAGCTCGTAAGATGCTAGATACAAATGTTGTTGGTCAATTGGTTGAAGCATTCACGCCAAAAGACTAATGAAAAGGGAGGATGAAATGACAAAAGAGGCTATTTTTGAAAGGATTAGTTTCATCATTAAGGAGCAAATGAATAAACCGGATATGGAGATTACGCAAACAACGAGTCTTCATGATGATTTGGGAGTTGATTCAATTGCCTTGATGGAATTTATCATCAACTTGGAAGATGAGTTTCATTTGGAAATCCCTGACGAAGATGTTGAAGACATGAAATGTATGGGAGAAATGATGGAATATCTCTATAATAGAGTAAATTAAGCAAAAACGTTCGCTAAAAGCGGACGTTTTTATTTTTATTTTATTAAAAAGTCTGTTAAATATTGAAATTGGTTAGAGCATGTGTTAAAATTTAGTAGAATAAAAGCGAAAGGCGAACAAAAACATGTCACGACAACTAATTTATACGGGAAAAGCTAAAGATATCTACACAACATCAGAAGATGAGAACTTGATTATTTCAGTCTACAAAGACCAAGCAACAATGCTTAATGGTGCTCGTAAAGAGACTATTAAAGGTAAAGGCGTTCTTAATAATCAAATCTCATCTTTAATTTTTACTAAATTGAATGAAGCAGGTGTGGCAACTCACTTTGTTAAACAATTGTCAGAAACCGAACAATTGAACAAAAAAGTTGATATTGTTCCTCTTGAAGTTGTTTTGCGTAATGTTACAGCAGGTTCATTCTCAAAACGCTTTGGTGTTGAAGAAGGTATCAAATTGGACACACCAATTGTTGAGTTTTATTACAAAAATGATGAATTGGATGACCCATTCATTAATGATGAACACGTGAAATTCCTTGGTATTGCAAGCGATGAAGATATTGCTTACATCAAAGCTGAAACACGTCGTATTAATGAACTTTTGAAAGATTGGTTCAAACAAATCGGACTTACTTTGATTGATTTCAAATTGGAATTTGGTAAAGATAAAGACGGTGAAATCATTCTTGCTGATGAATTTTCACCTGATAACTGCCGTCTTTGGGATGCTGAAGGTCACCACATGGACAAAGATGTCTTCCGTCGTGATCTTGGTAGCTTAACAGATGTTTATGAAGTTGTTCTTGAAAAACTAAAAGGACTTAAATAATCCGCAACACTTGCTAAGTAGGTAAAAGAAGAATTCTAAAAAGGGTAAAAAATGGATAAACGAATTTTCGTTGAGAAAAAATCAAATTTCAATATTAAAGCTCAAGCGCTTGTCAAAGAGCTTAAACATAATCTTCAATTAACAAGTTTGACTGATCTTCGTATCATTCAAGTTTATGATGTTTTTGGGCTAGACAAAGCACTTTTTGAACGTGCGGAAAAACATATTTTTTCTGAACAAGTAACAGATAATATTTTGGCTGAAAGTGAATTGGTTGCTGAACTTGCTAATTATGCTTTCTTTGCGATTGAGTCGCTTCCTGGTCAATTTGACCAACGCGCAGCCTCATCACAAGAAGCTTTGCTTTTGCTTGGTAGCGATAGTAACGTGACTGTTAATACTGCTCAACTTTATCTCGTTAATAAAGATATCGCAGCAGCTGAACTTGATGCGGTTAAGAATTATTTGCTTAATCCTGTCGATTCTCGTTTTAAAGATATTACAACAGGAATTGCCCCACAGGCATTTTCAGAATCTGACAAAACAATTCCAAATCTTGATTTCTTTAAAACTTATACTGCAGCAGAATTTGCTGACTACAAAGCTGAACAAGGTTTGGCGATGGAAGTTGATGACCTTGTTTTCATTCAAGATTATTTCAAATCAATCGGACGTGTGCCAACTGAAACTGAATTGAAAGTTTTAGACACTTATTGGTCAGACCACTGCCGTCACACAACCTTTGAAACTGAGCTTAAACATATTGATTTCTCAGCGTCTAAATTCCAAAAACAATTGCAAGCAACTTATGATAAATACATTGCTATGCGTGATGAATTAGGTCGCTCTGAAAAACCACAAACATTGATGGATATGGCAACTATCTTTGGTCGTTACGAACGTGCTAATGGACGCTTGGATGACATGGAAGTGTCAGATGAAATCAACGCATGTTCTGTTGAAATCGAAGTAGATGTGAATGGTGTTAAAGAACCTTGGCTTCTTATGTTCAAGAATGAAACACATAATCACCCAACAGAAATTGAACCATTTGGTGGTGCTGCAACATGTATTGGTGGTGCTATTCGCGACCCATTGTCAGGACGTTCTTATGTTTACCAAGCTATGCGTATCTCAGGTGCTGGTGATATCACAACACCAATTGCAGAAACTCGTCTTGGTAAATTGCCACAACAAGTGATTTCTAAAACAGCAGCTCATGGTTATTCTTCATATGGTAACCAAATCGGTCTTGCAACAACTTACGTTAAAGAATACTTCCACCCAGGATTTGTCGCTAAACGTATGGAGCTTGGAGCTGTTGTCGGTGCAGCTCCTAAAGGTAATGTTGTTCGTGAAAAACCAGAAGCTGGTGATGTGGTTATCCTTCTTGGTGGTAAAACTGGTCGTGACGGTGTCGGTGGTGCAACTGGTTCTTCTAAAGTTCAAACGGTTGAATCTGTTGAAACAGCTGGTGCAGAAGTACAAAAAGGTAATGCCATCGAAGAACGTAAAATTCAACGTCTTTTCCGTAATGGCAATGTGACTCGCCTCATCAAAAAATCAAATGACTTTGGTGCTGGTGGTGTCTGTGTTGCGATTGGTGAATTGGCTGATGGTCTTGAAATTGACCTTAATAAAGTGCCACTTAAATACCAAGGGCTTAACGGAACTGAAATTGCTATTTCAGAATCACAAGAACGTATGGCTGTTGTGGTTCGTCCAAAAGATGTTGATGCTTTCGTAGCTGAATGTCATAAAGAAAATATCGATGCTGTTGTTGTTGCGACAGTTACAGAAAAACCAAACCTTGTCATGACTTGGAATGGTCAAACCATTGTCGATATTGAACGTCGTTTCCTTGATACTAACGGTGTGCGCGTGGTCGTTGATGCTGATATTGTTGACAGTCAAGTTGACATGCCAGAACAACGTACAACTTCAGCAGCAACACTCGTAGCTGATACAACTAAGGTTCTTTCAGACCTTAACCATGCTAGTCAAAAAGGTTTACAAACGATTTTTGATAGCTCTGTTGGTCGTTCAACAGTTAACCATCCAATTGGTGGTCGTTACCAAATCACACCAACAGAAAGTTCTGTTCAAAAACTTCCTGTTCAAAATGGTGTAACAACAACAGCTTCAGTCATGGCTCAAGGATTCAATCCTTACATTGCTGAATGGTCACCATATCACGGTGCTGCTTATGCTGTGATTGAAGCGACAGCACGTTTGGTGGCAACTGGAGCTAACTGGTCTAAAGCACGTTTCTCTTATCAAGAATACTTCCAACGTATGGATAAAAAAGCTGAACGCTTTGGTCAACCTGTCTCAGCTCTTCTTGGTTCAATCGAAGCTCAAATTCAACTTGGTTTGCCATCAATTGGTGGTAAAGATTCAATGTCTGGTACTTTTGAAGAATTGACAGTACCACCAACATTGGTTGCTTTTGGTGTAACAACAGCTGATAGCCGTAAAGTTCTTTCACCTGAATTTAAAGCAACTGGCGAAAATGTTTACTATATTCCAGGTCAAGCTATTTCACAAGATATTGATTTTGACCTTATTAAAGCTAACTTCGCTAAATTTGAAGCCATTCAAAAAGCACATCACATTACAGCAGCGTCAGCTGTTAAATACGGTGGTGTGATGGAAAGCTTGGAACTTGCTAGCTTTGGTAACCATATCGGTGCTAAGGTTGAATTGGCCGAGCTTGCAACTAGCTTGACAGCACAACTCGGTGGCTTTATCTTTACCTCAGCTGAAGAAATTGCTGACGCCGTTAAAATTGGTAAAACAACTGAAGACTTTACACTTACTGTCAACGGTGTCAACCTTGCTGGTGACAAACTTCTTTCAGCCTTTGAAGGAACACTTGAAGAAGTTTACCCAACTGAATTTGAACAAAGTACTAAGCTTGAAGATGTTCCAGCTGTCACTTCAGACGCTGTCATTAAAGCAAGTGAAAAAGTTGCTGAGCCACTTGTTTACATCCCAGTTTTCCCTGGTACAAACTCAGAATACGATTCAGCTAAAGCCTTTGAACAAGCTGGTGCAAAAGTTAATTTGGTACCATTTGTGACACTTAACGAAGCAGCAATTGAAGCTTCAGTTGATACAATGGTTGACAACATCAGTAAAGCTAACATTATCTTCTTTGCTGGAGGATTCTCAGCCGCTGATGAACCAGATGGTTCTGCTAAATTCATCGTGAACATCTTACTTAACCAAAAAGTTCGCGCAGCTATTGATAGCTTCATCGAAAAAGGTGGTCTTATCATTGGTATCTGTAATGGATTCCAAGCCCTTGTTAAATCAGGTCTTCTTCCATACGGTAACTTTGAAGATGCTACTGAAACAAGTCCAACTCTTTTCTACAACGATGCTAACCAACACGTGGCGAAAATGGTTGAAACACGTATCGCAAATACAAACTCACCTTGGCTTGCTGGTGTTGAAGTTGGTGATGTTTACGCAATTCCAGTTTCACATGGTGAAGGTAAATTTGTTGTGACTGATGAAGAATTCGCTGAACTTCGTGACAACGGACAAATCTTTAGTCAATACGTTGACTTTGATGGCAAACCAAGCATGGATTCTAAATACAATCCAAATGGCTCTGTGAATGCTATTGAAGGTATCACAAGCAAGAACGGACAAATCATCGGTAAGATGGGACACTCAGAACGTTACGAAGATGGTCTTTTCCAAAATATTCCAGGAAATAAAGACCAACACTTGTTCCGTAGCGCAGTTGAGTATTTCACTAAAGCTTAATATCCACAAAATATATTTTATAGAATTGATAGTGACAGGGTACGTGAGTACCTTTTGTCAACTTATCAGAGAAAAATTCTGACGAGTAAATTTAGGTAATAAAAAAGAATGACATACGAAGTTAAATCTCTTAATGAAGAGTGTGGTGTGTTTGGGATTTGGGGACATCCTCAAGCTGCTCACGTCACTTATTTTGGGCTCCACAGTCTTCAACACCGCGGTCAAGAAGGTGCTGGTATTGTAACTAACGATAACGGTAAACTGCTTCAACATCGCAATACAGGTCTCCTTTCAGATGTGTTTAAAAATCCTGCTGATTTGGAAAAATTGACAGGGACTGCAGCTATCGGTCACGTTCGTTACGCGACTGCTGGCTCAGCATCTATTAATAACATCCAACCTTTCCTTTACAACTTCACAGACGAACAGTTTGGTCTTTGCCACAATGGTAATTTGACAAATGCCGTATCTTTGAAAAAAGAACTTGAAGATGAAGGTGCTATTTTCAACGCATCATCAGATACTGAAATTTTGATGCATTTGATTCGTCGTAGCCACAATCCAGAGTTCCTTGGGAAAGTTAAAGAAGCTCTTAACACTGTCAAAGGTGGCTTTGCTTATCTGTTGATGACAAAAGATAAGTTAATTGCTGCGCTTGATCCAAATGGTTTCCGTCCATTGTCAATTGGTCAAATGGAAAATGGTGCTTGGGTGGTTTCAAGTGAAACATGTGCTTTTGAAGTAATTGGTGCTAAGTGGGTTCGTGATGTAAAACCTGGTGAAATGGTGATTATCGATGACAGTGGTATTCGCTATGACTCTTACACAAATGACACTCAACTTGCCATTTGTTCAATGGAATACATTTACTTTGCCCGCCCTGATAGCGACATTTACGGTGTCAATGTTCACACAGCTCGTAAAAATATGGGGAAACGTTTGGCACAAGAGTTTCATCATGAAGCTGATATCGTTGTAGGGGTGCCAAATTCATCACTTTCAGCAGCCATGGGATTTGCTGAAGAATCAGGTCTTCCTAATGAAATGGGCTTGGTGAAAAACCAATACACACAACGTACCTTCATTCAACCGACACAAGAATTGCGTGAGCAAGGTGTTCGTATGAAACTTTCAGCTGTTTCAGGTGTTGTTAAAGGTAAGCGCGTGGTCATGGTAGATGATTCTATCGTACGTGGAACAACTTCACGTCGTATCGTTCGTCTTCTTCGTGAAGCTGGTGCAACAGAAGTTCATGTGGCAATCGGTAGTCCAGAGTTGAAATACCCATGTTTCTACGGTATCGACATTCAAAATCGTCGTGAATTGATTTCGGCTAATCATACCAAAGATGAAGTTTGTGAAATTATCGGTGCAGATAGTCTAACTTACTTGTCAATTGATGGTTTGATTGAATCAATCGGTCTTGATACAGATGCTCCAAATGGTGGTCTTTGTGTGGCATACTTTGACGGTAAGTACCCAACACCACTCTATGATTATGAAGAAGCATACCTCAAGAGCTTGGAAGAAAAAACAAGTTTCTATATTCACGAAGTTAATGAGAATAAATAGCTTTTGGTTAGAGGAAGGAACAATGTAATGCAAGAATTTGGTTTGTCCATGCTATGGTATTGGTTGGCTTATATTGTAGTGACTTTTATCTTTGGTGTAGGACATACGGTCTTTAATATTGTTGTTCTTAAAATGTCATCGATGGCTGATGGTCCAGGTATGGGAGAAGGTTACGAAGCAACTAAGCCTTGGCACCCACTATATAATATTTTAATTTTCCCTATTGCTGCTTATATGTATTTATTTACTTTACCAGTAGTTACGCTGTATGAAGTGGTTCTAACATCACTACTCTGGGGAACATTAACTATAATTGTCGATGTTGTTGGGTGGGTAATTATTAAACACCCATGGTCGTTGACTTTTAAGGAGTTTTATATTGATTATCAGCCATGGATTACATTGATTTATCTAGCCATCTATATTAGTCCATTTTTGGCATATTTAGCTATGATGTAGAAATGGTCAACGATACTTTGGAAAATTCAAATAAACTTATCTGGAAAAATGTTTAAATAGCTCTGCTATTTCCCAAAAAGGAGAAAATATTATGTCAAAAAATGCTTACGCTCAGTCTGGTGTTGATGTTGAAGCGGGTTATGAAGTTGTTGCACGTATCAAAAAACACGTGGCACGTACTGAACGTGCTGGTGTTATGGGCGCTCTTGGTGGTTTTGGTGGTATGTTTGATCTTACTAAAACTGGCGTTAAAGAACCTGTTTTGATTTCAGGAACTGATGGTGTGGGAACAAAACTCATGCTTGCCATTAAATACGACAAACACGATACCATTGGTCAAGACTGTGTGGCGATGTGTGTCAATGATATCATTGCTGCTGGTGCAGAACCACTTTACTTCCTAGATTACATCGCAACTGGTAAAAATGAACCTGCAAAACTTGAACAAGTCGTTGCAGGTGTTGCTGAAGGTTGTGTGCAATCTGGTGCAGCTCTTATCGGTGGTGAAACTGCTGAAATGCCTGGTATGTACGGCGAAGATGATTATGATTTGGCTGGTTTTGCAGTAGGTGTTGCTGAAAAATCACAAATCATTGATGGTTCAAAAGTTTCTGATGGCGACGTTCTTCTTGGACTTGCTTCAAGCGGTATTCACTCAAATGGTTACTCACTTGTTCGTCGAGTTTTTGCTGATTATTCAGGTGAAGAAGTTCTTCCAGAACTTGAAGGTAAAAAATTGAAAGAAGTTCTTCTTGAACCAACTCGTATCTACGTTAAAGCGGTGCTTCCACTTATCAAAGAAGAATTGGTCAATGGTATTGCCCACATCACTGGTGGTGGTTTCATTGAAAATGTTCCACGTATGTTCGCTGATGACTTGGCTGCTGAAATTGAAGAAGACAAAATTCCAGTTCTTCCAATTTTCAAAGCTCTTGAAAAATATGGCAACATCAAACACGAAGAAATGTTTGAAATCTTCAACATGGGTATTGGTTTGATGATGGCAGTTAGCCCTGACAAAGTTGAACGCGTGAAAGAATTGCTTGACGAACCAGTTTACGAACTTGGTCGCATCGTTAAAAAAGCAGATGCAAGTGTGGTGATTAAATAATGAAAAAAATCGCAGTATTTGCGAGTGGTAACGGGTCAAATTTTCAAGTTATTGCTGAGCAGTTTCCGGTTGAGTTTGTCTTTTCAGACCATCGAGATGCTTATGTCTTAGAACGTGCTGAAAAACTGGGTGTAACAGCTCATACTTTTGAACTGAAAGAGTTTGACAGTAAAGCAGCTTACGAAGAAGCGATTGTGGCTTTACTTGAAAAATATGACATTGATTTGGTTTGCTTGGCTGGCTATATGAAAATTGTTGGACCGACTTTGTTAAAAGCTTACGAAGGTCGTATTATCAATATTCATCCAGCTTACTTGCCTGAATTTCCAGGTGCTCATGGTATTGATGATGCTTGGGAAGCAGGAGTTGACCAATCTGGCGTTACCATTCATTGGGTTGACAGTGGTGTCGATACAGGGACAGTGATTAAACAAGTTCGTGTGCCTCGTCTAGCAGGTGATACCATTGAAAGCTTTGAAGCTCGCATTCATGAAAATGAGTATAAGCTTTATCCTGAGGTTTTAGAGAGCTTGGGAGTTGAGAAAAAGTAATCTCAAAAGTTAGATTTTGTGATAACTTTGAAGGCTAAACATAACAGTAACATCTTTTTAAAGGAGAAAAAATGACAAAACGTGCACTAATTAGTGTTTCTGACAAAGCGGGCATTGTTGAATTTGCTCAAGAATTGAAAAAACTTGGTTGGGATATCATCTCAACTGGTGGAACAAAAGTTGCTCTTGATAAAGCAGGTGTTGACACTATTGCGATTGATGATGTAACTGGTTTTCCAGAAATGATGGATGGACGTGTGAAGACACTTCACCCAAATATCCACGGTGGTCTTTTGGCTCGTCGTGACCTTGATAGCCACCTTCAAGCAGCAAAAGATAATCACATTGAATTGATTGACCTTGTTGTGGTTAACCTTTACCCATTCAAAGAAACAATCTTGAAACCAGATGTGACTTACGCTGATGCGGTTGAAAACATTGATATCGGTGGTCCTTCAATGCTTCGCTCTGCAGCTAAAAACCACGCTAGTGTTACAGTTGTTGTTGACCCAGCTGATTACGCTGTTGTTTTGGATGAATTGTCAGCTAATGGTGAAACAACATTTGAAACGCGTCAACGTTTGGCAGCGAAAGTCTTCCGTCACACAGCTGCATACGATGCTTTGATTGCGGAATACTTTACAAAACAAGTTGGTGAAACAAAACCTGAAAAACTTACCATCACTTACGATCTTAAACAACCAATGCGTTATGGTGAAAACCCACAACAAGATGCGGATTTCTACCAAAAAGCATTGCCAACAGATTACTCAATTGCTTCTGCTAAACAATTGAACGGTAAAGAATTGTCATTTAATAACATCCGTGATGCTGATGCAGCTATTCGTATCATCCGTGATTTCAAGGACCGTCCAACTGTTGTTGCTCTTAAACACATGAACCCATGTGGTATTGGACAAGCTGATGACATTGAAACTGCTTGGGATTACGCTTATGAATCAGACCCAGTATCAATCTTTGGTGGTATTGTTGTGCTTAACCGTGAAGTTGACGCTGCAACAGCTAAGAAAATGCACGCTATCTTCCTTGAAATCATCATTGCTCCAAGTTATTCTGATGAAGCTCTTGAAATCTTGACAACTAAGAAGAAAAACATGCGAATTCTTCAATTGCCATTTGACGCTCAAGAAGCTAGCCAAGTTGAAAAAGAATACACTGGCGTTGTTGGTGGACTTTTGGTTCAAAACCAAGATGTTATCGAAGAAAATCCAGCAGATTGGAAAGTTGTCACAAAACGTCAACCAACTGAACAAGAAAAAGCTGCGCTTGAATTTGCTTGGAAATCAATCAAATACGTTAAATCTAACGGTATCATCGTAACAAATGACCACATGACACTTGGTGTTGGTCCTGGTCAAACAAACCGTGTGGCTTCAGTACGTATTGCCCTTGATCAAGCCAAAGACCGTCTTGATGGTGCTGTCCTTGCTAGTGATGCTTTCTTCCCATTTGCGGACAACGTTGAAGAAATTGCTGCCGCAGGTGTGAAAGCTATCATCCAACCTGGTGGTTCAGTTCGTGACCAAGAATCTATCGACATGGCTGATAAATATGGCATTGCCATGGTATTTACAGGTGTTCGTCACTTCCGCCACTAAGATAAATAGGCAAACTTCCCTTAATAAATATTTCATGAAGCATCTTGGCTAAGGCTAGGATGCTTTTACTTTAAGCTTTTTGAAAGTTATGCTTAAGTCTCACTTAAGTAAGGCTTTCTATACTAACAATAACTCCTAAATAAACTTTTTTTCATAATCCAACCAAGTCCCAGTCTATCTAGATTGGGATTTTTTTATTTTTATGGTATTTTTTCTAAACTTATCACAGGATTTTCATCTATTTCCGAACAAATATGTTATAATATATCTAGATAATTCGTGAAAATATTTTGTTTTTACGTGCTTTGTTGATTTTGGAGCTTGGGCTCCTGTGATTGTTTTCTATTGAGGTATTTTTACTTATGAAACTTTTAGTTGTTGGCTCTGGCGGGCGTGAGCACGCTATTGCTAAGAAGTTGTTGGAATCTCCTCAAGTGAGCCAGGTTTTCGTAGCACCTGGAAATGATGGGATGACACTTGATGGACTTGATTTGGTAAATATCGGAATTTCCGAACATTCTAAGCTTATTGACTTTGCAAAAGCAAATGATATCGCTTGGGCATTTATCGGACCTGATGATGCTCTGGCTGCAGGAATCGTTGATGATTTTAATGCTGCAGGCTTGAAAGCCTTCGGTCCAAGTAAAGCAGCTGCGGAGCTTGAATGGTCTAAAGACTTTGCTAAATCAATCATGGCTAAATACCATGTTCCAACAGCGGCTTACAGCACTTTCTCAGATTTTGAGCAAGCAAAGAGCTATATCGAAGAACATGGTGCACCGATTGTTGTCAAAGCTGATGGTTTGGCTTTGGGTAAAGGTGTGGTAGTTGCTGAAACAGTTGAGCAAGCTGTGGAAGCTGCACATGAAATGTTGCTTGATAATAAATTTGGTGATTCTGGTGGGCGTGTGGTTATTGAAGAATTCCTTGATGGCGAAGAATTCTCATTGTTTGCTTTTGTCAATGGCGATAACTTCTATATCATGCCAACTGCGCAAGACCACAAACGTGCTTTTGATGGTGATAAAGGTCCTAATACTGGTGGTATGGGAGCTTACGCACCGGTACCACATTTGCCACAAAGTGTTGTTGATACAGCCGTTGAAACAATCGTTAAGCCTGTTCTTAATGGCATGATTGCTGAAGGACGTCCATACCTTGGTGTTCTTTATGCAGGACTTATTTTAACGGCTGATGGTCCTAAAGTTATTGAATTTAATTCACGCTTTGGTGACCCTGAAACTCAAGTTATCTTGCCACGTTTGACATCTGATTTCGCTCAAAACATTACTGATATTCTAGATGGTAAAGAGCCAGAAATCACTTGGACTGACAAGGGTGTGACTTTGGGTGTGGTAGTTGCCTCAGAAGGTTACCCAGTTGCCTATGAAAAAGGTGTTCGTCTTCCAGAAAAAACATCAGGTGATGTGATTACTTATTACGCAGGAGCTAAGTTCGCTGATGATAAAGCTTTGCTTTCAAACGGCGGACGTGTATACATGTTAGTTACAACAGAAGCTGACGTAAAATCTGCTCAAGATGTTATTTATGCAGAGCTTGCTAAGCAAGATACAACAGGTCTTTTCTATCGCAACGATATCGGAAGTAAAGCTCTTGGACGTTAAACCTAAATGCGTTTTAGTCAGCGCTTGTCTCTTGGGTGAGAAGTGTAAGTATAACGGAGGTCATAATTACAATCAAGCTCTGGTTGATTATGTTGCTGGCAAAGAAGTGGTAGCTATTTGTCCAGAAGTTTTAGCTGGTCTGCCTACACCACGAGAACCTGTTGAATTAGTTGATGGACATGTTCTTGATAAGAGAGGAAATTGTTACGATGACCTGTTTGAAAAAGGCATTGAGCGTTGTGTCCATGAGCTTGCTAAAAAGTCTATTGATTTAGCTGTTTTACAATCACGCAGCCCGTCATGTGGTGTTAATCAGATTTACGATGGAAACTTTTCTGGCAAGAAAGTGGCAGGTAGCGGTCTTTTTGCCCAAAAGTTAAAAGCACTTGGCTATCCTGTTCTTGATGTTGAAGATATAAAACAATTGGAAGGAAAATAATGAAACCATTAATTTCAGTTATCATGGGAAGCAAATCAGATTGGGCTACCATGAAAAAAACAGCAGAAGTACTTGATGAATTTGGTGTGGCTTATGAAAAGAAAGTTGTTTCAGCTCACCGTACACCAGATTTGATGTTTAAACATGCCGAAGAAGCAAGAGGTCGCGGCATCAAGGTGATTATTGCTGGAGCTGGTGGTGCTGCACACTTACCTGGTATGGTTGCAGCAAAAACAACACTTCCAGTTATTGGTGTTCCTGTGAAATCACGTGCCCTTAGCGGACTTGATTCTCTTTATTCAATCGTTCAAATGCCTGGTGGTGTCCCTGTGGCAACAATGGCGATTGGTGAATCAGGAGCTAAAAATGCTGCTCTAACAGCCCTTCGTATTTTAGCAATTGAAGATGCTGTTTTGGCAGAAAAACTAGAAAACTTTGCCATCGAACAAGGCAAAGCTGCGGAGGCATCAACTGATGAACTCGACTAAAACAATTGGTATTATCGGTGGTGGCCAACTAGGTCAAATGATGGCTATTTCAGCTATCTATATGGGACACAAGGTGGTTACACTTGATCCAACGAAAGATTGTCCTGCATCTCGTGTTAGTGATATGATTGTGGCACCTTACGATGACGTAGACGCGATGCGTGAATTGGCAGAGCGCTGTGATGTGCTTACTTATGAGTTTGAAAATGTCGATGCCGATGCTTTAGATGCAGTGGTAAAAGCAAATCAATTACCCCAAGGAACTGATCTGCTTAGAATTTCACAAAATCGTATTTTTGAGAAAAACTTTTTATCTCAAAAAGCTGGTGTTACAGTGGCGCCTTATAAAGTTGTGACATCAAGTCTTGACCTTGAAGATATTGATTTATCTAAGAATTATGTCTTGAAAACAGCAACTGGCGGTTACGACGGTCATGGTCAAATCGTCATTAAATCAGCCGATGATTTGGAAGCTGCAAATAAATTAGCCAACTCTTGTGAATGTGTGTTAGAAGAATTTGTGAATTTTGATCTTGAAATTTCAGTGATTGTGTCTGGTAATGGCAAGGAGATGACTGTTTTCCCAGTTCAAGAAAATATTCATCGCAACAACATCTTGTCAAAAACCATCGTACCTGCTCGCATTTCTGATGAACTTGCCCAAAAAGCACAAGCTATGGCAATACAAATTGCTGAAAAATTGGAATTGTCTGGGACACTTTGTGTTGAGATGTTTGCAACATCAGATGACATTATTGTTAACGAAATTGCCCCACGTCCACACAACTCTGGACACTATTCAATTGAAGCTTGTGATTTTTCACAATTTGATACACATATCTTAGGAATTCTTGGCTTGCCACTTCCTAAGATTCACTTGCATCAACCAGCTGTTATGCTTAATGTTCTTGGACAACATATGGACAAAGCACGAGCTTATGTTAAGGAAAATCCTAGCGCTCACCTCCACCTTTATGGTAAACTAGAGGCGAAACATAACCGCAAGATGGGACACATTACCTTGTTCAGTAATGAACCAGATACCATCGCGGAAATGGGTGAAGGAATGGATTTTTAAGGGATTAATTTGGAGGTACTTATGATAAAAATTATTCTTCATGCCTATGTTAATTGCGAAAATAAGGCTATTGTTGAAGTGGTTTTTGCTTCTTCTGATGAGTCTAGAATTTCTGCAAAAATGACAGAGCTGGAAAGTAAGTACCCTAATGATTACCTTGCTACTTATGATTTACCACTTGATTCAGATTTGACAAGCTTACCTCACTATCCATCTGTTGAAATTGGTAAAGAAGATTTTAATTAATTGTGTTAGTTATTATTTGATATATAACTTAAAAAAGGAAAGGAGATAGGGTATTAATCAATTTACTTAATGCCCTTAACATCATAAACATGATCGATCGTTATTCACGCCCTGAGATGGCGGCAATTTGGAGTGAAGAAAACAAATACAAAGCTTGGCTTGAAGTTGAAGTTTTGGCTGACGAAGCATGGGCTGAACTAGGCGAAATTCCTAAAGAAGATGTCGCTAAAATCCGTGCCAATGCAAGCTTTGACGTTGACCGTATCTTAGAAATCGAACAACAAACACGTCACGACGTTGTTGCCTTCACACGTGCCGTTTCTGAAAGTCTTGGCCAAGAACGTAAATGGGTTCACTATGGTTTGACATCAACTGACGTTGTTGATACAGCTTACGGTTACCTTTACAAACAAGCTAACGAAATCATCCGCAAAGATTTGCACAATTTCCTTGAAATCATTGCTAACAAAGCTAAAGAACATAAATTCACTATCATGATGGGACGTACTCACGGTGTCCACGCAGAACCAACTACATTTGGTTTGAAATTGGCAACATGGTACAGCGAAATGAAACGTAACATCGAACGTTTCGAACATGCAGCTGCTGGTGTTGAAGCTGGTAAAATTTCAGGTGCTGTTGGTAACTTCGCTAACATCCCACCATTTGTTGAAGCATACGTATGTGAAAAACTTGGTATCCGTGCTCAAGAAATTTCAACGCAAGTACTTCCACGTGACCTTCACGCAGAATACTTCGCTGTTCTTGCTAGCATCGCAACATCAATCGAACGTATGGCAACTGAAATCCGTGGTCTTCAAAAATCTGAACAACGTGAAGTTGAAGAATACTTCGCTAAAGGTCAAAAAGGTAGCTCAGCTATGCCTCACAAACGTAACCCAATCGGTTCAGAAAATATGACAGGTCTTGCGCGTGTTATCCGTGGTCACATGGTAACAGCTTACGAAAACGTGTCACTTTGGCATGAACGTGACATCTCACACTCATCTGCTGAACGTATCATTTCACCTGATACAACAATCCTTATTGACTACATGCTTAACCGCTTCGGAAACATCGTTAAAAACCTGACTGTTTTCCCAGAAAACATGATTCGCAACATGGGGTCTACTTTTGGACTTATCTTCAGCCAACGTGTTATGCTTAAATTGATTGAAAAAGGAATGACACGTGAACAAGCTTACGACCTTGTCCAACCTAAAACAGCTTATTCTTGGGATAACCAAGTTGACTTCAAACCACTTCTTGAAGCTGACGAAGAAGTTACTTCACGTTTGACTCAAGACGAAATCGATGAATTGTTTAACCCATCTTACTACACTAAACGTGTTGATGAAATCTTTAACCGCATCGGTTTAGGTGACTAATTTAATGAAAAGAATGCCTGAGACGAAAGTCTTGGGTATTTTTATTAAATGTTTTATTAGAAAAATTGTTATTTTTAATGAAAATAGTTTGTCAAATGAAAGCGGTATGTTAAAATATGAAATAAGCAGATTTTTTTAATAAAACAGGAGATTAAAGTGGAAAAATTTGGGGAGAAGATCCGCTTGATGCGGGAGGAGAAGGGAATCTCACGCGAAGAATTCTGTGGGGATGAGACAGAATTATCGGTAAGACAATTAGCCAGAATCGAGTTGAATCAATCAATACCCAATCTCAGTAAAGCAAGCTTCATTGCCAATCGTCTGGGAGTAAAATTAGGTACCCTAACTGATGGTGACAGTTTAGAACTACCTAAGCGGTATAAAGAGTTGAAGTATTTATTGCTTCGAACGCCTACATATGGGGACCAGGTACGGCTTGATCGAAAGAATGACTATTTTGATGAGATTGCTGAATCATTTTATGATGTTATTCCAGAAGAAGAACGGTTAATCATTGATTGTTTACAGTCAAAATTCGATGTTCATTTTAGTGAAGATGTCAATTTTGGAGAAGGTATTTTAAATGATTATTTTGGTCAAGTTAATCGAAAGAAAGTTTTTACCATTAATGATTTAATTTTGATTGATCTTTACTTTGCTTGTCTTTCATCTGCTAAGAAGTTTGAGGGAATTTATGGTTTAGATTTTTACGATGATCTGATGAAAAGGTTGGTGAATCAAAAGCATATTTCACCTGAGACCGATTTAATTTTAAATAATGTATTGTTAAATAATATCGACTTAGCGTTCCAATTTAAACGAGAATATTATATTGAGCGTGTTATTGCAATCAGCGAAAAAATTATGACAGAGATTCATGATTTTCAACGCCGTCCGATTTTAAGTTTGGTGGAGTGGAAATATTATTTGAAATTTAAACATGATTTTGCTTTGGCAGAACAATCATTTACGAATGCAACATTATTTGCACGATTGGTTGGTGATACTTATTTAGAAAATAAACTTAAAGAAGAATGGCAACTTGATATCGATGCTGTAGAGTAGTTTATGTAGATAATAAAAACAACATGACATTTTTGTCATGTTGTTTTTTCTTCGAACCTTTTACAATAATATTAGAAATTAGGGAAAGGGGAGAAGGAGCAAATGTTAAAGGGATTTACGGTTTTATTGACAGCTTGGTGGGGATTATAGACTCTCATCAAAACAATTCACTGACAGCTCTTGTTTTGGTATAATAAGGCTATGAGTAGAATTTTAGATAATGATATTATGGGTGACGAGGAGTTTGTGGAACGTACGCTTCGTCCTCAGTATTTAAAAGAATATATTGGACAGGATAAGGTTAAAAATCAGCTGAAAATTTTTATAGAAGCTGCAAAATTACGCGATGAATCACTTGACCATGTGCTATTATTTGGCCCTCCGGGTCTTGGTAAGACAACAATGGCATTTGTGATTGCTAATGAATTGGGTGTGAATCTTAAACAAACTTCTGGTCCAGCTATTGAAAAAGCTGGTGATTTGGTTGCTATTTTGAATGATTTGGAACCTGGTGATGTTTTGTTTATCGATGAAATTCATCGTATGCCGATGGCGGTAGAAGAAGTGCTTTATAGCGCTATGGAAGATTTCTATATTGATATTATGATTGGTAATGGTGAGACTAGTCGTAGTGTTCATTTGGATTTGCCACCTTTTACGCTGATTGGAGCAACAACGCGAGCAGGTATGCTTTCTAATCCATTGCGTGCGCGTTTTGGAATTACGGGCCATATGGAATATTATGCGGTCGACGATTTGACAGAAATTGTTGAACGCACAGCTGATATTTTCGAAATGGAAATTGTGCATGAAGCTGCACAAGAATTGGCACGACGTAGCCGAGGCACACCGCGTATTGCTAACCGTTTGTTAAAACGTGTTCGTGACTATGCTCAAATTATGGGCGATGGTATTATTACAAAAGATATTACAGATAAAGCTTTAACGATGCTGGATGTCGATCATGAGGGACTTGATTATATTGACCAAAAAATCTTGCGTACCATGATTGAAGTTTACAATGGTGGTCCTGTTGGTTTGGGGACTCTATCTGTTAATATTGCTGAAGAACGTGATACGGTTGAGGATATGTATGAACCTTATTTGATTCAAAAAGGCTTTATTATGCGTACACGTACAGGTCGTGTAGCCACTGCTAAAGCTTATGACCATTTGGGATATCCTTATACTGAAAAATAAAATATTATCTTAAGGAAAGTTTAAGCAAGTCTTTATATACTATAACCATCCTAAAACTTTTCTTTTTCATAATCTCCGGAAGGAACCTTGGTTTTCCAAGGTTCTTTCTTTGTTTTATAAATGGGTAAAGAGTGTGGTATAATTGAGAAAAAGTGCTTATAGGAGCAAGATTATGGATTTAGAAGTTTTACGAAAAGATATGATTGTTAGTCAGAAAAAAGGACAACCTTTTATTGTTGCTTCCATCATTATTTGGGTTTTAATAACCTTGGTAACTATGATGAAGGTATCACTTCCTTTTCAAAATCTTTTGATTTTTTGCTGTTCATGCCCATTGCTGCCACTTTCTTGGTTTGTTGGAAAATGGCTGAATGTTGATATCTTCTCCAAAGAAAATCCTTTAAGTAACCTAGGCTTCCTATTTACTTGCAATCAGTTACTTTATTTATTGATTGTCATGTGGGTCTTTAGTGCAGTACCTGAAAAGATGCTGATGGTTTATACGATGGTTTTCGGTGCGCATCTATTGCCTTATTCTTGGTTATACAAATCAAAAACGTATTTTGTTTTTGCTATTTTGATTCCGATACTCGCGCTTGTCTTAGGTCATATGGCAAGTATGACTTGTCTTAGCTTGGTGATGGTATTTTTGGAAATTGTTTTTGCTATGCTACTACAAGTTGAACTAAATGCGAATAAATAATTAAAGGTTCTTAGTTGTCTAAGAACTTTTTATAAAAAAACGAGAGGGCCCCGCAAGCGGAGCCCTCTCAGGAGATTATGAAAAAGAAAAGTTTTAGGATTGTCTATATTATAGGGAGCCTGGCTTAATTTTTTCTTAAAGTCGGCAGATAAAGGAATTTACGTGTGATAAGACTTCTTTTTTTGTTATAATGATAAAAGAAGTTTTAATCAATCAGTTATTGACTACGTGGGAGAGAACATGAAAAAAGTTTGTTTTGTTTGTTTAGGAAATATCTGTCGTAGTCCGATGGCTGAATTTGTGATGAAGGATTTAGTTTCTAGTGACAAATTATTAATTGAAAGTCGTGCGACTTCTAACTGGGAACATGGCAATCCTATTCATCACGGGACACAAGGTATTTTTAAAAAGCATCATATTGCTTATGATTATCAAAAATCATCACAACAAATTTCCTATCAAGATTTTCGAGATTTTGATGTCATCATTGGGATGGATAGGAATAACGTGGCAGATTTGAAAGAGATGTCGCGAGGTCGCTTTGATGAAAAAATCTTTCTTTTTGTAGATGGTGGTGTACCAGATCCATGGTTTACAGGTGATTTTGATGCTACTTATGAGTTGGTTAAGCGTGGTTGTGAACAATGGCTAGCGCGACTAAGAAATTCTTAAAGAGAAGTTGAGTAAAAATGAAAAAAATCAAAATAACCAGAGGACGCCTAGAGCTTCTGACGGTTTTAATTCTTATCATTTGTGGGTTATCGGTATTTACTTTATCGATGAAATCAAAGACAACATTAACATACGATAATGGTAAAATCACTTACACAGGCTATGTGGTAAATCACCGTATGAATGGTCAAGGTAAGTTGACTTATGAAAATGGTGATTGCTACGAAGGTGATTTTAATGATGGTGTGTTTGAAGGTCAGGGCGTCTTTACCTCACATTCTGGATGGATTTACAAAGGTGAATTTAAAAATGGTCAACCAGATGGTGAAGGCACTCTAACAGCACAAAATGGTAAGGTATATACAGGAACCTTTAAACAGGGGATTTTTCAAAAATGAGAATAAAATGGTTTTCAATGGTTAGGGTAACTGGGCTTTTCCTAGTTCTGCTCTATCATTTCTTTAAAACGGCCTTTCCAGGCGGTTTTATCGGTGTTGACATTTTCTTTACTTTCTCAGGGTATTTGATTACGGCTTTGCTGATTGATGAGTATTCGAGAAATAAGAAAATCGATCTTTTAGGTTTTTATAAAAGACGTTTTTATCGTATTGTTCCACCGTTAATTTTGATGATTTTGATTGTCATGCCATTTACTTACTTGGTTCGCAGAGATTATGTGGCAAGTATTGGTAGTCAAGTTGCTGCGGCGATTGGTTTTACAACAAATTTCTTTGAAATTATCACAGGTGGTAATTACGAAACGCAATTTATCCCACATCTCTTTGTTCACACGTGGAGTTTGGCAATTGAGATGCATTTCTATTTAATCTGGGGATTCATAGTTTGGTTATTGGGAAGACATCAGGATAATTTGGCAAAATTCCGTAGTTTGATTTTTGCGATTTCGGCAGCCTTTTTTACTGGAAGTTTCCTAACGATGTTTGTCCGAGCTTTCTTTGTCGATAATGTTTCAACGATTTACTTCTCATCTTTGACGCATAGTTTCCCATTCTTCTTAGGGGCTATGGCGGCAACGATGACTGGTATCAGAGAAACAACTATTCGTTTCAAAAAGAATGTTCGCTTGTGGTCTACAAAACGTAGCATCGTCACAATGCTAGTGAGCGCAGCTCTCTTAGTTTTATTGATGTTTACTTTGAAATTTGACCAACGCATCACTTATTTATTTGGATTTGTTTTAGCAAGTTTGTTTGCTACGGTAATGATTTATGCGGCGCGTGTCCTAAATGACCAAACGCCAAATGCAAAAGAACCTGCTATTATCAACTATCTAGCTGATGTTAGTTATGGTGTTTATCTTTTCCACTGGCCATTTTACATTATCTTTACACAGTTGATGTCAAATGGACTTGCTGTTGTGTTGACGGTTGTTTTATCTCTGGTATTTTCAACCTTGTCTTATTATGTGATTGAACCATTTCTTGCTGGTAAGCCAGTTAAACCATTTGGTATCTCTTTGGATTTATCTCCTTACAAGAAATGGCTATATGGTAGTTCAGCAGTTTTAGCTTTGATAACTTTGATAACTGTTGCTACAGCACCAGCTATGGGAAATTTTGAAACAGGACTCTTGGTTAACTCGCTACAACAAGCTCAAACGAATTTGAATCGCACGCATACTGTGACAGCTGGTGATGCGGGAGCATTAAGCGATGTAACTGTTATTGGAGATTCTGTTGCACTACGTTCAAGTGCTGCGTTCTCAAGCTTGCTTCCTAATGCTCAATTAGATGCAGCGGTAAGTCGTAGTTTTGATAATGCGTTTGAAATTTTCCAAAATGAGATTTCGAGCGGAACACTTTCTAAGACAACAGTGCTTGCGATTGGTGTGAATTCACTCGATCATTATCAAGAAGACATTCAACAATTTATTGATGCTTTGCCAGACGGCTATCGCTTGATTATTGTGACGCCTTATAACGCTAGCGACGAAGCGAAAGTTAAGCAGGCGCGTGATTATGAGTTGAGTTTACCGAAAACGTATAATTACATTACTGTTGCTGATTGGTACAAAACAGCAACCAGTCATCCAGAAATTTGGAATGGCACTGATGGTGTTCACTATAGCGATGCTAATACGACAGGTGCTGACCTTTACGTTAAAACCATTCAAAAAGCAATTGATAAATCTGCTAAGAGACCTGCCAAAGGTGAATCTAATAGTTAATATCAAAAGTCAACTTCGGTTGGCTTTTTTGCGTGTAAAACTATCATTTTATGTCAGAAAATATGACGTCAAAAAATCCACAAAAATCCCTTTACATCAATAGTTTGTAGCGCTATAATACATGTGACATAAAACGTGAGAAGAAGGGAGCGAAAAAGGTGGCTGAATTGTTCTATGACGTCTTAGCAAGCGTCTGGATTTCTATTGCTGGTGTTGATTCACGTTGGGGAAAATAATCGAATTATAAAAATAAGGAAACTTAGAAAAAACTGATGTTGTCAAAGTTTTCAAATAGTTATTAAGCGTTTGTAGAGTAAGGGATGAAGCTGTTGTTTGGTGGGAAATAGCTTTGCCTTACTCTTTTTTTGATAAATTGCATAAATTTGTATAAATTTTCTGATAATTATGATACAATGGGTGCAAGACTATCTATTAATATGAGGAATTTGTGATGACGTTAATTTACCAATCAACTCGCGACGAAAATAACAAAGTGACTGCTAGCCAAGCTATTTTACAAGGATTGGCAACTGACGGCGGACTCTTCACCCCAACGTCACTTCCAGAAGTGGCTTTGGACTTTGATGCTTTAAAAGATGCTTCATACCAAGAAGTGGCTAAACTGGTTTTATCAGCATTTTTGGATGATTTTACAGAAGAAGAATTGGATTACTGTATCAATTCAGCTTATGATGAAAAATTTGACACACCTGCCATTGCTCCAGTCGTTAAACTAGCAGACCAATATAACCTTGAACTTTTCCATGGTTCAACGATTGCCTTTAAAGATATGGCTTTGTCAATCTTGCCATACCTTTTGACAACATCAGCTAAAAAACAAGGTGTTGATAATAAAATTGTGATTTTGACAGCGACATCAGGAGATACTGGTAAAGCTGCCATGGCTGGTTTTGCGGATGTTCCAGGAACTGAAATCATCGTCTTTTATCCAAAAGATGGTGTCAGCAAAATTCAAGAACTTCAAATGACTACACAAACTGGTAACAACACGCATGTAGTGGCTATTACTGGTAACTTTGATGATGCTCAAACAGATGTTAAACGCATGTTTAATGACGTGGCTTTGCGTGAAAAATTGCTTGTGCACAAGACACAATTCTCATCAGCTAACTCAATGAACGTTGGTCGTTTGGTGCCGCAAGTTGTTTACTACGTTTACGCTTATGCACAGTTGGTTAAAGCAGGGCACATTAAAGCAGGCGAAAAAGTTAACTTTACGGTACCAACAGGTAACTTTGGTAATATCCTAGCAGCATATTACGCTAGTCAAATTGGTGTTCCAGTTGGTAAATTAATCTGTGCTTCAAATGAAAATAAAGTCTTAACTGATTTCTTTACAACAGGTACATATGATAAAAAACGTGAATTTAAGGTGACAACAAGTCCATCAATGGATATCTTGGTATCGTCTAACTTAGAACGTTTGATTTTCCACCTTTTGGGCAACGATGCTGCTAAAACAAAAGACTTGATGGAAAAACTTGTGTCTGAAGGAGAATACACTCTTTCAGGTGCTAACCAAGCTATTCTTGATATGTTTGAAGCTGGTTTTGCAACGGAAGCTGAAACATCAGCTGAAATCAAACGTGTTTATGATGCTTGTGACTATGTTGAAGACCCACACACAGCCGTTGCGTCAGCTGTTTATCAAAAATATGTTGAACGAACTGGTGATCATACGCCAACTGTTATTGCGTCTACAGCAAGTCCTTATAAATTCCCACGTGTTGCTGTAGAAGCTGTTAGTGGACAAGCACCAGCGGATGACTTTGCTGCAGTGAAAGAACTTGAAAAATTATCAGGGGTTGCTATTCCAAAAGCTGTCAATGGACTTGAGACAGCTGAGGTTCGTCACAAAACAGTTGTTGCTACAAGCGACATGCAAAAAGCTGTTGAAGACTATTTAGGACTTTAAGAATTATAAAGTAAGAGCTGAGGCTGGTTCTCAGCTTTTCTTTTTGTTACGATAGAATCATGAAACAAACAAAGAAAATTATTCGATTGGCTTTTCCAGCCATGATGGAAAATCTTTTGCAGATGCTCATGGGGGTGGTTGATAACTATCTTGTTGCACAAGTTGGTTTAATTGCTGTTTCTGGGGTCTCTGTAGCTAATAATATTATTACTATTTATCAAGCGATTTTCATTGCTCTTGGTGCGGCAGTCTCAAGTCTTGTTGCCAAAAGTATTGGGGAAAAGAATGCTCAAAAATCCCTTCACTATCAGTCTGAGTCCTTATTGATTACTCTTGGGTTGAGTTTAGCTCTTGGTCTAGTTTCTCTTGGCTTAGGGAAAACGATTCTAACTTGGCTTGGGACAGATGCGGCTGTTACGCAAGCTGGCGGTCTTTATCTTTCAATTGTCGGTGGTTTGATTGTTAGTTTAGGGCTGATGACGACCTTGAGTGCCTTTTTACGGGCTTTGGGAAAACCACAACTACCAATGTATATCAGTTTGCTGACTAATGTTTTAAATGCAGCTTTATCAGCTATAGCGGTCTTTATTCTGCATTGGGGGATTGTTGGTGTGGCTTGTTCAACAGTTCTGGCACGTTTGGTTGGGACGCTGTTGCTAGCCAGTCAGTTACCGATTAAAAAGATTATCAAAAATATCAGGTGGACATTGGACCGTGATTTAATTAAAATTGCTTTGCCGGCTGCTGGTGAGCGGTTAATGATGCGCGCAGGTGATGTGGTTATTGTGGCAATTATTGTTAAGTTTGGAACAGAAGTAGTAGCTGGTAATGCTATTGGAGAAACGTTGACACAATTTAATTACATGCCAGGAATGGGAGTGGCTACGGCTACGGTAATCCTTGTGGCGCATAGCCTCGGACAGAAGAATATCCAAGAAATCAAGCAATTAGTTAGGGATTCTTATCTGCTTTCACTTGTTCTTATGCTTCTTGTTGGAGCTACGATTTACTTTTCTGGTGGTTACCTAACGCACTTGTTTACCTCAAATCAAGCTGCTCTAGATGCTAGTCTTGTTGTTTTATTTTACTCTTTTATTGGTGGACCGGCGACAGCAGGAACGTTAGTATTTACGGCAGCTTGGCAAGGGTTAGGAAATGCAAAATTACCATTTTATGCAACGACGTTTGGAATGTGGGGTATTCGAATTATTTCGGGTTACGTGCTTGGTGTGAGTCTGCACTTAGGTCTAACTGGAGTGTGGTTAGCGACCGTGGCAGATAATATTTTCCGTTGGATTTTTCTATACATCCTTTACAGAAAACATATGAATTATTTTCAAAACTCTACTATTAAATAACAGGATTTTTAACCAGACGAAAGTCTGGTTTTTTCGTTGTGAAAAATAATAGAAAAAGCTGAAAACATTTTCTTCTAAAAAATCGAAAAAAAGGGAGCAAAATCCTTGCAAACCATTGTTAAATCTGATATTATATACTGGTGCTGTTAATACAGTGACTTTAGCTATGATACAAGAGGTTGCGACACGCTCGGTTGCATTGCCACGCAAAGACGTGTTGGTTTTCTTGAGGAGCTAGCCTATTATCTTAAATAGACGAAAAGGAGAAAAAGATGGCAAACAAAAAAATCCGTATCCGTTTGAAAGCATACGAACATCGTACACTTGACACAGCGGCAGAAAAAATTGTTGAAACTGCAACACGTACAGGTGCTTCAGTAGCTGGACCAGTTCCACTTCCAACTGAACGTAGCTTGTACACAATTATTCGTGCGACTCACAAATACAAAGATTCTCGCGAACAATTTGAAATGCGTACTCACAAACGCTTGATCGATATCATCAACCCAACTCAAAAAACAGTTGATGCTTTGATGAAATTGGATCTTCCAAGTGGTGTTAACGTAGAAATCAAACTTTAATAAGGATTTGATTCTTGAGCACAAAAAACGCTCGTTAAAAACTTTTTTGAGCATAAAAAACGCTCATTAAAAACTTTTTAAATAAATAAAGTAAAGGAAATATTTTCTCATGACAAAAGGAATCTTAGGGAAAAAAGTGGGAATGACTCAAATCTTCACTGAATCTGGTGAATTCATCCCTGTTACTGTCATCGAAGCAACTCCAAACGTTGTGCTTCAAGTGAAAACTGTTGAAACAGACGGTTATGAAGCTGTTCAAGTTGGTTTTGACGACAAACGTGAAGTATTGAGCAACAAACCTGCCAAAGGCCATGTAGCAAAAGCTAACACAGCTCCTAAGCGCTTCATTCGTGAATTCAAAAACATTGAAGGCTTGGAAGTTGGTCAAGAAATCACAGTTGATACATTCGAAGCTGGAGATGTTGTTGATGTAACTGGTACATCTAAAGGTAAAGGTTTCCAAGGTGTTATCAAACGCCATGGTCAAGCTCGTGGACCAATGGCTCACGGTTCTCGTTATCACCGTCGTCCAGGTTCTATGGGACCTGTTGCGCCTAACCGTGTTTTCAAAAACAAACACTTGGCAGGACGTATGGGTGGTAACCGTGTGACAATCCAAAACCTTGAAGTTGTCCAAGTTATCCCAGAGAAAAACGTTATCCTTATCAAAGGTAACGTACCAGGTGCTAAGAAATCTCTTATCACTATCAAATCAGCAGTTAAGGCTGCTAAATAATAAGAAAGGAGAAAACAGTTAAAATGGCAAACGTAAAACTATTTGACCAAACTGGTAAAGAAGTTAGCTCAGTTGAATTGAACGACGCTATCTTCGGTATCGAACCAAACGAATCAGTAGTGTTTGATGTTGTTATCAGCCAACGCGCTAGCCTTCGCCAAGGTACTCACGCAGTTAAAAACCGCTCAGCAGTATCTGGTGGTGGTCGTAAAC
Organism: Streptococcus equinus; assembly: GCF_900101445.1. Taxonomy (GTDB): domain Bacteria; phylum Bacillota; class Bacilli; order Lactobacillales; family Streptococcaceae; genus Streptococcus; species Streptococcus equinus_B. The sequence continues at coordinate 33,858 of NZ_FNKE01000005.1, forward strand.
CATGGCGTCAAAAAGGAACTGGACGCGCTCGTCAAGGTTCTATCCGCTCACCACAATGGCGTGGTGGTGGTGTAGTCTTCGGACCAACTCCACGTTCATACGGATACAAACTTCCACAAAAAGTTCGTCGCCTTGCATTGAAATCAGTTTACTCAGCTAAAGTTGCTGAAGAAAAATTTGTAGCTGTAGAAAGCCTTTCATTTGCAGCTCCAAAAACTGCTGAATTCGCAAACGTACTTTCAGCTCTTAACGTTGACTCAAAAGTACTTGTAATCCTTGAAGAAGGTAATGAATTTGCAGCACTTTCTGCACGTAACCTTCCAAACGTTAAAGTTGCAACTGCAACAACTGCAAGTGTTCTTGATATCGTAAACAGCGACAAACTTCTTGTTACTAAAGAAGCAATCTCTACAATCGAGGAGGTTCTTGCATAATGAATTTGTACGACGTAATCAAAAAACCAGTTATCACTGAAAAATCAATGTACGACCTCGAAGCAGGTAAATATACATTTGAAGTTGACTCTCGTGCGCACAAACTTTTGATCAAACAAGCTGTTGAAGCTGCTTTTGATGGAGTTAAAGTTGCAAACGTGAACACTGTAACAGTTAAACCAAAAGCTAAACGTGTTGGTCGTTACACTGGTTTCACTTCAAAAACTAAAAAAGCTATCATCACTCTTACAGCTGATTCTAAAGCAATCGAGTTGTTTGCAGCTGAAGCTGAATAATCTAAGGAGGAAATAACGTGGGTATTAAAGCTTATAAACCAACGACAAATGGTCGTCGTAATATGACTTCTTTGGATTTTGCTGAAATCACTACAAGCACTCCTGAGAAATCATTGCTTGTTTCACTTAAAAACAAAGCTGGTCGTAACAACAACGGTCGCATCACTGTTCGTCATCAAGGTGGCGGTCACAAACGTCACTACCGTTTGATCGACTTCAAACGTAACAAAGATGGCGTTGAAGCAGTTGTTAAAACTATCGAGTACGATCCAAACCGTACAGCAAACATCGCTCTTGTACACTACACTGATGGTGTGAAAGCTTACATCCTTGCACCTAAAGGTCTTGAAGTTGGTCAACGTATCGTTTCAGGTCCAGATGCAGATATCAAAGTTGGTAACGCACTTCCACTTGCTAACATCCCTGTTGGTACAGTTATTCACAACATCGAACTTCAACCAGGTAAAGGTGCTGAATTGATCCGTGCTGCTGGTGCATCTGCACAAGTTCTTGGTCAAGAAGGTAAATACGTTCTTGTTCGTCTTCAATCAGGCGAAGTTCGTATGATTCTTGGAACTTGCCGTGCTACAATCGGTACAGTTGGTAACGAACAACAAGTCCTTGTTAACCTTGGTAAAGCTGGTCGCAGCCGTTGGATGGGTATCCGTCCTACAGTTCGTGGTTCTGTAATGAACCCTAATGATCACCCACACGGTGGTGGTGAAGGTAAAGCACCAGTTGGACGTAAAGCGCCATCTACTCCTTGGGGTAAACCTGCGCTTGGTCTTAAAACTCGTAACAAAAAAGCTCAATCAGACAAACTTATTATTCGTCGTCGTAACGACAAATAATTTATTAGTCGCTTAGCTTATTAATCATCCGCCAGCTCGGTAGTGTGCATTTATGCACACAGGCCGCTGTGGTACTATAATTTAAAGGAGAAAACTACAAAATGGGACGTAGTCTTAAAAAAGGACCTTTCGTCGATGAGCATTTGATGAAAAAAGTTGAAGCTCAAGCAAACGACGAAAAGAAAAAAGTAATTAAAACTTGGTCACGTCGTTCAACGATCTTCCCAAGTTTCATCGGATATACAATCGCAGTTTATGATGGACGTAAACACGTACCAGTTTACATTCAAGAAGACATGGTAGGTCACAAACTTGGTGAATTCGCACCAACTCGTACTTACAAAGGTCACGCTGCTGACGATAAGAAAACACGTTAATAGGGGGAGGACACAATGGCAGAAATTACTTCAGCTAAAGCAATGGCTCGTACAGTCCGTGTTTCACCTCGTAAAACACGTCTTGTACTTGATCTTATCCGTGGTAAGAACGTTGCTGACGCAATCGCAATCTTGAAATTCACTCCAAACAAAGCAGCTCGTGTAGTTGAAAAAGTTCTTAACTCTGCTATCGCTAACGCAGAAAACAACTTTGGTTTGGAAAAAGCTAACTTGGTAGTATCTGAAACTTTCGCAAACGAAGGACCAACAATGAAACGTTTCCGTCCACGTGCTAAAGGTTCAGCTTCACCAATCAACAAACGCACAACTCACGTAACAGTAGTTGTGTCAGAAAAATAAGGAGGTAAAATCGTGGGTCAAAAAGTACATCCAATTGGTATGCGTGTCGGAATCATCCGTGATTGGGATGCGAAATGGTATGCTGAAAAAGAATACGCGGATTACCTTCATGAAGATCTTGCAATCCGCAAATTCATCCAAACAGAATTGGCAGACGCTTCAGTTTCACGTATTGAAATTGAACGTGCTGTAAACAAAGTAATTGTTTCACTTCACACTGCTAAACCAGGTATGGTTATCGGTAAAGGTGGAGCTAACGTTGACGCTCTTCGCGTTAAACTTAACAAATTGACAGGAAAACAAGTTCACATCAACATCGTTGAAATCAAACAACCTGATTTGGACGCTCACCTTGTTGGTGAAAACATCGCACGTCAACTTGAACAACGTGTTGCTTTCCGTCGTGCTCAAAAACAAGCTATCCAACGTACAATGCGTGCAGGTGCTAAAGGTATTAAAACTCAAGTATCTGGTCGTTTGAACGGTGCTGATATCGCTCGTGCTGAAGGTTACTCAGAAGGAACTGTTCCACTTCACACACTTCGTGCAGATATCGACTACGCTTGGGAAGAAGCTGACACTACTTACGGTAAACTTGGTGTTAAAGTTTGGATCTACCGTGGTGAAGTTCTTCCAGCTCGTAAAAACACTAAAGGAGGCAAATAACAAATGTTAGTACCTAAACGTGTTAAACACCGTCGCGAATTCCGTGGAAAAATGCGCGGTGAAGCTAAAGGTGGTAAAGAAGTCGCATTCGGTGAATACGGTCTTCAAGCTACTACTAGCCACTGGATCACAAACCGTCAAATCGAAGCTGCCCGTATCGCAATGACTCGTTACATGAAACGTGGTGGTAAAGTTTGGATTAAAATCTTCCCACACAAATCATACACTGCTAAAGCTATCGGTGTACGTATGGGTTCTGGTAAAGGGGCACCTGAAGGTTGGGTAGCACCAGTTAAACGTGGTAAAGTTATGTTCGAAATCGCTGGTGTACCTGAAGAAGTTGCACGTGAAGCACTTCGTCTTGCTAGCCACAAATTGCCAGTTAAGACTAAATTCGTGAAACGTGAAGCAGAATAAGGAGAAATCATGAAACTTCAAGAAATTAAAGATTTTGTTAAAGAGCTTCGTGGTCTTTCTCAAGAAGAACTTGCTAAGAAAGAAAACGAACTTAAGAAAGAACTTTTTGATCTTCGTTTCCAAGCTGCAGCAGGTCAACTTGATCAAACTGCTCGTTTGAACGAAGTTAAAAAACAAATTGCACGTGTTAAAACAGTGCAATCTGAAAAGAAATAATAGATTGGGAAAGGAGAAATTCTAATAATGGAACGTAATCAACGTAAAACCCTTGTTGGACGCGTAGTATCTGACAAAATGGATAAAACAATCACTGTTGTAGTTGAAACTAAACGTAACCACCCAGTCTATGGTAAACGTATCAACTATTCTAAAAAATACAAAGCACATGATGAAAACAACGTTGCTAAAGAAGGCGATATCGTTCGTATCATGGAAACTCGTCCACTTTCAGCTACAAAACGCTTCCGTCTTGTAGAAGTTGTGGAAGAAGCTGTTATTATCTAATCAAACTAAAAGGAGAAATTTGAAATGATTCAACAAGAAACTCGCTTGAAAGTTGCTGATAATAGCGGTGCTCGTGAGATCTTGACTATCAAAGTTCTTGGTGGTTCAGGACGTAAATTCGCTAACATCGGTGACGTAATCGTTGCTTCTGTAAAACAAGCTACTCCTGGTGGAGCTGTTAAAAAAGGTGATGTCGTAAAAGCTGTAGTTGTTCGTACTAAAACTGGTGCACGCCGTCCAGACGGTTCATACATCAAATTTGACGACAACGCTGCTGTAATCATCCGTGATGACAAAACTCCTCGCGGAACTCGTATCTTCGGCCCTGTTGCACGTGAATTGCGTGAAGGTGGCTTCATGAAGATCGTTTCACTTGCACCAGAAGTACTTTAATTCATAAACACAAACTAAGTCCCCTGCTTTTGCAGGGTGCCCATTAGGGCGTAAGAAATAATAGGAGAAAAACCAAATGTTTGTAAAAAAAGGCGATAAAGTTCGCGTTATTGCTGGTAAGGACAAAGGCGTTGAAGCTGTAGTTCTTAAAGCCCTTCCTAAAGTCAACAAAGTTGTTGTTGAAGGTGTTGCTATTGTTAAAAAACATCAAAAACCAAACAACGTAAACCCTCAAGGTGCTATCGTGGAAAAAGAAGCACCAATCCATGTGTCTAACGTTCAAGTTCTTGACAAAAATGGTGTTGCAGGACGTGTTGGTTACAAAGTTGTAGACGGCAAAAAAGTTCGTTACAACAAAAAATCAGGCGAAGTGCTTGATTAATCACGAAGGAAAGGAGAAAGTATATAATGGCAAATCGCTTAAAAGAAAAATACACTAACGAAGTTGTTTCTGCTTTGACTGAAAAATTCAACTATTCTTCAGTTATGGCTGTCCCAAAAGTTGAGAAAATCGTTCTTAACATGGGTGTTGGTGATGCTGTAAATAACGCTAAAAACCTTGAAAAAGCTGCTGCTGAATTGGCACTTATTTCAGGTCAAAAACCATTGATTACTAAAGCTAAGAAATCAATCGCTGGCTTCCGTCTTCGTGAAGGTGTAGCGATCGGTGCAAAAGTTACCCTTCGTGGTGAACGTATGTACGAATTCTTAGATAAATTGGTAACAGTTTCACTTCCACGTGTTCGTGACTTCCACGGTGTTCCAACAAAATCATTTGACGGACGTGGTAACTACACACTTGGTGTGAAAGAACAATTGATCTTCCCAGAAATCAACTTTGATGACGTTGATAAAGTACGTGGTCTCGATATCGTTATCGTAACTACTGCTAACACTGACGAAGAAGGTCGTGAATTGCTTAAAGGCCTTGGAATGCCTTTTGCAAAATAATTTAGGAGGTAAATCAATTGGCTAAAAAATCTATGATTGCTAAGAATCATCGCCCTGCGAAATTCTCTACGCAAGCTTACACTCGTTGCGAACGTTGTGGCCGTCCACACTCAGTTTACCGCAAATTCAAACTTTGCCGTGTTTGCTTCCGTGAGTTAGCTTACAAAGGACAAATCCCAGGCGTTACCAAAGCTTCTTGGTAAGTCGATGATATAAGAAACCTGACTGGACAAGCCATTTAGTAAATTGTTATTCAATTTTCTATTTGGCGTGGTTCATGATGGGGTTCAAGTGATAAACTTGAATTTAATTAAGCCTTCGGGCGACATTAACTAGCAAGTGAACAATTCAAACTACTAGTAAGAGGAGAATATATAAATGGTTATGACTGACCCAATTGCAGACTTTTTGACACGCATTCGTAACGCTAACCAAGCAAAACACGAAGTGCTTGAAGTACCTGCATCAAACATCAAAAAAGGTATTGCTGAAATCCTTAAACGCGAAGGTTTCGTGAAAAACGTTGAAGTTATCGAAGATGACAAACAAGGTATCATCCGCGTATTCCTTAAATACGGACAAAACGGTGAACGTGTTATCACTAACTTGAAACGTATCTCTAAACCAGGTCTTCGTGTTTACGCAAAACGTGAAGATGTTCCTAAAGTTCTTAACGGACTTGGAATTGCAATCATCTCTACATCAGAAGGTCTTTTGACTGACAAAGAAGCTCGTCAAAAGAACGTTGGTGGAGAAGTTATTGCTTACGTTTGGTAAGAAGTTTTTCATCTCTCCATTTTTGGAGAGGGAATCTTACTTAACCATCTAATGGACTATTAAGCACAATTTTGTGTATTAGTCGCCCCGTGAAAACTCGTCGCTTTATGCGGCCTGACAATTTAACAGGAGAAAAATAAAACTATGTCACGTATTGGTAATAAAGTTATCAACTTGCCTGCTGGTGTAGAAGTTACTAACAACAACAACGTAGTAACTGTTAAAGGACCTAAAGGCGAACTCACTCGTGAGTTTAACAAAAACATTGAAATCAAAGTTGAAGGAACTGAAGTTTCACTTCACCGTCCAAACGACTCAAAAGAAATGAAAACAATCCATGGTACAGCTCGTGCTAACTTGAACAACATGGTACTTGGCGTTTCTGAAGGTTTCAAAAAAGAACTTGAAATGCGCGGGGTTGGTTACCGTGCTCAACTTCAAGGTTCAAAACTTGTACTTTCTGTAGGTAAATCTCACCAAGACGAAGTAGAAGCTCCAGAAGGAATTTCATTTGAAGTACCATCTGCAACTTCAATCATCGTTAACGGTATCAGCAAAGAAGTTGTTGGTCAAACAGCTGCTTACATCCGTAGCCTTCGTGCTCCAGAACCTTACAAAGGTAAAGGTATCCGTTACGTTGGTGAATACGTACGTCGTAAAGAAGGTAAAACAGGTAAATAATAGTTTATGGGATATCTTGCGAGATTTTTTCTCGCAGAGCTCATATGCTAACATTTATAAAAACAATGTCGTTTTGACATTAATCAATTAATTAAGAGGTGAAAATTGTGATTTCGAAACCAGATAAAAACAAAATCCGCCAAAAACGCCACCGTCGCGTTCGCGGTAAACTCTCTGGAACTGCTGATCGCCCACGTTTGAACGTTTTCCGTTCTAATACAGGCATCTACGCTCAAGTTATTGATGACGTAGCGGGTGTAACGCTCGCAAGTGCATCAACTCTTGATAAAGAAGTTTCTAAAGGAACTAAAACAGAACAAGCCGTTGTTGTCGGTAAACTTGTTGCTGAACGCGCAGTAGCTAAAGGTATTTCTGAAGTGGTGTTTGACCGCGGTGGATATCTCTATCACGGACGTGTTAAAGCTTTGGCTGACTCAGCTCGTGAAAACGGATTGAAATTCTAATAGGGAGGACACTAAATAATGGCATTTAAAGATAATGCAGTTGAACTTGAAGAACGCGTTGTTGCGATCAACCGTGTTACAAAAGTTGTTAAAGGTGGACGTCGTCTTCGTTTTGCAGCTCTTGTAGTTGTTGGTGACCGTAATGGTCGTGTTGGTTTCGGTACTGGTAAAGCTCAAGAAGTACCAGAAGCTATTCGTAAAGCTGTTGAAGACGCTAAGAAAAACTTGATCGAAGTACCTATGGTTGGTACAACAATTCCTCACGAAGTTCGTTCAGAATTTGGTGGAGCTAAAGTATTGTTGAAACCTGCTGTAGAAGGTGCTGGGGTCGCTGCTGGTGGTGCTGTTCGTGCCGTCATCGAATTGGCCGGTGTTGCAGATGTTACATCTAAATCACTTGGTTCAAACACTCCAATCAACATTGTTCGCGCAACTGTTGAAGGTTTGAAACAACTTAAACGTGCAGAAGACGTTGCTGCTCTTCGCGGTGTTTCAGTTTCTGATTTAGCATAAGAAAGGGGATAATAATGGCTCAAATTAAAATTACTTTGACTAAGTCTCCAATCGGACGCATTCCTGCACAACGTAAAACAGTTGCTGCTCTTGGACTTGGTAAATTACATAGCTCAGTTGTCAAAGAAGACACTCCAGCTATCCGTGGAATGGTTACTTCAGTTTCACACTTGGTAACTGTTGAAGATGTTAAATAATTAACATTAAATAAATTTTAGGTTTAAGTCGCAAGGGATTCTCTTGCGACTTAAACTAGATATAGTATAGGCGAGTTTCTATGGGGAGTCCTTTCCCCTCATAGAGGCGCTAGCATTTTACAAAAAAGGAGAAATTAATAATGAAACTTCATGAACTTAAACCTGCTGAAGGTTCTCGTAAAGTACGTAACCGTGTAGGTCGTGGTACATCATCTGGTAACGGTAAAACTGCAGGACGCGGTCAAAAAGGTCAAAAAGCTCGTAGCGGTGGTAAAGTACGTCTTGGTTTTGAAGGTGGACAAACTCCATTGTTCCGTCGTATGCCAAAACGTGGTTTCTTGAACGTTAACGCTAAAGAATACGCTCTTGTAAACCTTGACCAACTTAACGTTTTCGAAGATGGTACAGAAGTAACTCCAGTTGTTCTTAAAGAAGCTGGAATCATTCGTGCTGAAAAATCAGGCGTTAAAGTTCTTGGTAACGGCGAATTGACTAAAAAATTGACTGTTAAAGCAGCTAAATTCTCTAAATCTGCTGAAGCAGCTATCACTGCAAAAGGTGGTTCAATCGAAGTCATCTAATTAAGGAGGACTCGGTATGTTCTTTAAATTACTTAAAGATGCACTTAAGGTAAAAAATGTTAGAAATAAAATTTTCTTTACGCTTTTTATCATCTTTGTTTTCCGCGTTGGAACACATATTACTGTGCCAGGTATCAACGCTAAGAGTCTTGATCAATTAGGTGAACTTCCCTTTCTAAACATGTTGAACCTTGTCTCTGGTAATGCTATGAGCAACTTCTCTGTATTCTCAATGGGTGTTAGCCCGTATATCACAGCATCTATCATTGTTCAACTGTTACAAATGGATATTTTGCCTAAGTTTGTTGAGTGGAGTAAACAAGGTGAGGTTGGACGTCGTAAGTTAAATCAAGCGACTCGCTACATTTCACTTGTCTTAGCCTTCATTCAATCTATCGGGATTACAGCAGGATTTAATACTTTATCAAGTATCTCATTGGTTTCTACACCGAATGTGAAAACTTATATCCTGATTGGTGCCTTGCTCACAACAGGTAGTATGATTGTGACATGGCTTGGTGAACAAATCACCGACAAAGGTTTCGGAAATGGTGTTTCAATGATTATCTTTGCGGGTATCATTTCATCAATTCCAAATGCTATTTCAACAATCTACGAAGATTTCTTTGTTAACGTTCGTTCAAGTGATTTAATATCTTCATACATCTTTGTAGCTTTGTTAATCGTAGCAGTATTGGCAATTGTGTTCTTTACAACCTTTGTCCAACAAGCAGAATACAAAATTCCAATCCAATATACAAAACTTGTTCAAGGTGCACCAACAAGTTCTTATCTTCCTTTAAAAATTAATCCGGCTGGCGTCATTCCCGTTATCTTTGCCAGCTCGATTACAACGATTCCAAGTACGATTATTCCGTTGATTTCAAATGGACATGATATTCCTTGGCTTACTACTCTAGAATCATATTTGAATTACCAAACACCAATCGGAATGGTAATTTATGCAGTTCTAATTATTTTATTCTCATTCTTCTATACTTTTGTGCAAGTTAACCCTGAAAAAACTGCAGAAAACTTGCAAAAAGGTGCGTCATATATTCCTAGTGTTCGACCTGGACGCGAAACAGAAGAATACCTTTCTTCACTATTGAAGAAATTAGCAACTGTAGGTTCAATTTTCTTGGCGTTCATTTCATTGACACCAATTATTGCTCAACAAGCAATGAACCTATCTAGCAGTATTGCCCTTGGAGGAACAAGTCTTCTTATCTTGATTTCAACAGGCATTGAAGGAATGAAACAACTTGAAGGTTATCTCTTGAAGAGACAGTATGTTGGTTTCATGAACACAGCAGAATAGAATATAGGTTGACCTAGTCAACCTTTCTATTTTGTTTTTGAATAAGTTTAGCACTTCGGTGTTAAATTTATTTAAAAATAAAATAAGGAGAGTATCATGAATCTTTTAATCATGGGTTTACCAGGGGCTGGTAAAGGAACTCAAGCAGCAAAAATCGTTGAAGAATTCGGCGTTGCTCACATTTCTACCGGAGATATGTTCCGTGCTGCAATGGCAAACAAAACTGAAATGGGTGTTCTTGCTAAATCATTCATCGACAAAGGTGAACTTGTACCAGATGAAGTTACTAACGGTATTGTTAAAGAACGTTTGGCACAAGCTGATATCGCTGAAAAAGGTTTCTTGCTTGATGGTTACCCACGTACTATTGAACAAGCACATGCTTTGGATGAAACACTTAAAAATTTGGATCTTAAATTGGATGGTGTTATTAACATTGATGTTAACCCAGACAGCTTGATCGAACGTTTGTCTGGACGTTTCATTTGTCGTTCTTGCGGAGCTACATACCACAAAGTATTCAACCCAACAAAAGTTGAAGGAACTTGTGATGCATGTGGTGGACACGACTTCTACCAACGTGAAGATGACAAACCAGAAACTGTAAAACGTCGTCTTGATGTTAACATCGCTCAAGGTGCACCAATCATCGAACACTATCGTAAAGCTGGTATTGTTTTCGATATCCAAGGTAACCAAGACATCGATGATGTATTTGCTGACATTGAAAAAGCAATCTCATCATTAAAATAATTTAAGAGTTTCTACTTGCACAAGTAGAAGAGTCGTGATATAATAGGCTAGTCTGGCTTATAATTGTTACCTCTGTGCTCAGAGGACATCAAATCGAAATTTAGGGGGTACTTTTGCGTGGCAAAAGAAGATGTGATTGAAATTGAAGGTAAAGTTGTTGAGACGATGCCTAACGCTATGTTTACTGTTGAATTAGAAAATGGACACCAAATCTTGGCAACTGTATCAGGAAAAATCCGTAAAAACTACATTCGTATTTTGGTAGGTGACCGTGTTACTGTTGAAATGAGTCCTTACGATTTAACACGTGGACGTATCACATACCGCTTTAAATAATCGAAATAATTGGAGGGATTAAAAAATGAAGGTAAGACCATCAGTCAAACCAATTTGCGAATACTGTAAAGTAATTCGTCGTAACGGTCGTGTTATGGTAATTTGTCCATCAAATCCAAAACACAAACAACGTCAAGGATAATATAGAAAGGAGAAAAAATGGCTCGTATTGCTGGAGTTGATATTCCAAATGAAAAACGTGTAGTAATTTCACTTACTTATGTATATGGTATCGGTCTTGCAACTTCTAAGAAAATCTTAGCAGCTGCTGGTATTTCTGAAGACATCCGTGTTAAAGATTTAACATCAGACCAAGAAGATGCTATCCGTCGTGAAGTTGATGCAATTAAAGTTGAAGGTGACCTTCGTCGTGAAGTGAACATGAACATCAAACGCTTGATGGAAATTGGTTCATACCGTGGTATCCGTCACCGTCGTGGACTTCCTGTCCGTGGTCAAAACACTAAAAATAACGCTCGCACTCGTAAAGGTAAAGCTGTTGCGATTGCAGGTAAGAAAAAATAAAATAGGAGGTAAAAAAATTGGCTAAACCAACACGTAAACGTCGTGTGAAAAAGAACATCGAATCTGGTGTTGCTCATATTCACGCTACATTCAATAACACTATTGTTATGATTACAGATGTGCATGGTAATGCAATTGCTTGGTCATCAGCTGGTGCTCTTGGATTCAAAGGTTCTCGTAAATCTACTCCATTCGCTGCACAAATGGCTGCTGAAGCTGCTGCTAAATCTGCACAAGAACATGGTCTTAAAACTGTTGAAGTTACTGTAAAAGGTCCTGGTTCAGGTCGTGAGTCTGCTATTCGTGCTCTTGCTGCTGCTGGTCTTGAAGTGACTTCAATCCGTGACGTTACTCCTGTGCCACACAATGGTGCTCGTCCTCCAAAACGTCGTCGTGTGTAATCATAATTGTTAATAGTACACAAGATTCGTTTCGAGGGAGTATAATAAATGATTGAGTTTGAAAAACCAATAATAACAAAAATTGATGAAAATAAAGATTACGGCAGATTTGTTATCGAACCACTTGAACGTGGATACGGTACAACTCTAGGTAATTCTCTTCGTCGTGTACTCTTGTCTTCACTCCCAGGTGCGGCAGTAACATCAATTAAAATTGATGGAGTACTCCACGAATTTGACACTATTCCAGGTGTACGCGAAGATGTTATGCAAATCATCCTTAATATTAAAGGACTTGCAGTAAAATCTTATGTTGATGATGAAAAAATTATCGAACTTGACGTTGAAGGTCCAGCAGAAGTTACTGCAGGAGATATTTTAACTGATAGCGATGTTGAAATCGTCAACCCAGACCACTATCTCTTTACAATCGCTGAAGGACACAGTTTGAAAGCAACAATGACTGTTGCTAAAAAACGTGGTTACGTTCCAGCAGAAGGTAATAAAAAAGAAGATGCTCCAGTGGGAACATTGGCTGTAGACTCTATCTACACACCAGTGAAAAAAGTTAATTATCAAGTTGAACCTGCTCGTGTAGGTAGCAATGATGGCTTTGATAAATTAACAATCGAAATCATGACAAATGGCACAATCATTCCTGAAGATGCTTTAGGTCTATCTGCACGCGTTTTGATCGAACACTTGAATCTGTTTACTGACCTTACAGAAGTGGCTAAAAACACTGACGTAATGAAAGAAACTGAAAAAGTTAACGATGAAAAAGTGCTTGACCGTACTATCGAAGAACTTGATTTGTCAGTCCGCTCATATAACTGTCTTAAACGTGCAGGTATCAACACTGTATTTGATTTGACAGAAAAAACTGAGCCTGAAATGATGAAAGTCCGTAACCTTGGTCGTAAGAGCCTTGAAGAAGTCAAAGTTAAACTTGCTGATCTTGGACTCGGACTCAAAAACGATAAATAATATAGGAGGATAAAATGGCTTACCGTAAACTAGGACGCACTAGCTCACAACGTAAAGCAATGCTTCGTGATTTGACAACAGATCTTTTGATTAACGAATCTATTGTAACAACTGAAGCTCGTGCTAAAGAAATCCGTAAAACAGTTGAAAAAATGATTACTTTAGGTAAACGTGGTGACCTTCATGCACGTCGTCAAGCTGCTGCTTTCGTACGTAATGAAATTGCATCTGAAAACTTTGATGAAGCTACTGAAAAATACTCTTCACAAACAGCTCTTCAAAAACTTTTCGATGAAATCGCACCTCGCTATGCAGAACGCAACGGTGGATACACTCGTATTCTTAAAACTGAACCTCGCCGTGGTGACGCTGCTCCAATGGCAATCATTGAATTAGTATAATTTTTATCAATTTTGTTGAGTGTTATGATGATGGAGCCCTTGGGTTCTTAGTCTAGCTCTGGTCTACCGCTGGGGAATTATTTCCCTAGCGGGAACACTCATCATATTGGTGATTGAGTAACGCTTGTTTACGAAATGTCTCTAGATTAGAAACACTTCGTAAGCAGGCGTTTTTCTTTTTGAAGAGCTAATGTATTCAAAATAGCAAAAAAAACGTCGTCGGATGGAGATTACTGATGGTATAATTGGAGCTGTGATGACTCTACAAAATATTTATTTTCTGATAAAATTGTTTATCTAGAAAAACTCTGTTACTAAAATTGGTGTATTTTCATGGAAAATAAGCAATATAAGCCTCTAATCGTCCTTAAATGCTTTTTAGTGGTTCCCAGAGCAACTATTCACCTGGAAGTACCAGGAGCCAAATAAGCGTGTTTAGAGGCTGTTTTACAGCTTGTAAAGAAGAGAGAAGTCCATGATGTCTTCAGAGCGATAAAAATGTCTTTTTTAGCCTAAAATTGTTTTCTCGGATGTGAGGCTAATAGTGAATTTACAGTATAAAAAGTGCTGATGATTATCTGATATGACAGGTTTTATGACATTGTTACAAAAAAATATCAAAAAAGCTAAAAAACCTGTTGACAGAGGAAATGAAGTTTAGTATACTAAATAAGCTGTTGTTTGAAGCAGCAAACATTTCAAAAAGGCTTTGAAAAAAAAGTTCAAAAAACTTCTTGACAAAGCGTTGAAGAAATGCTAAACTAATATAGCTGTTGTTCGAGAGGGCAGCGGTAACAAATTTGAAAAGAGCTTGAAAATTTCTTAAAAAAAGATGTTGACAAAGGGTTTCAAATTTGATAGAATATAGAAGTTGTCTCGAGTGAGACAAAGACCTTTGAAAACTGAACAATACGAACCAAACGTGCGGGTTACGTAAGTAACCTGTCAAAAAACGATAAATCTGTCA
>NZ_FNKE01000003.1 GCF_900101445.1 Streptococcus equinus
ACTTGCATGTATTAGGCACGCCGCCAGCGTTCGTCCTGAGCCAGGATCAAACTCTCATTTAATCTTGTTCTCATTCTGTCACTGACAGATTTATCGTTTTTTGACAGGTTACTTACGTAACCCGCACGTTTGGTTCGTATTGTTCAGTTTTCAAAGGTCTTTGTCTCACTCGAGACAACTTCTATATTCTATCAAATTTGAATCGCTTTGTCAACATCTTTTTTCAAGAAATTTTCAAGATCTTTTCAAATTTGTTACCGCTGCCCTCTCGAACAACAGCTATATTAGTTTATCATTGCCATTTACTTTTGTCAATAACTTTTTTAAGTTTTTTTGTTATTAACTCAAGTCTCTTGAAAGGCTCGCTCTCAAGCAGCAACTATATTAATTTATCATCTATCGTTTCCTATGTCAATAGCTAAATTGAAAAATCCGCTAATTTTTTTAGCGGATTTTTCTACGGGTTATTTGGCTTCGATTAAACCAAGTTCACCATCTTCACGGCGATAAAGAATGTTTGTTACACCATCTTCAGCATCTGTGTAGATAAAGAAATCATGTCCCAAAAGGTCCATTTGAAGAAGCGCTTCGTCAAGATCCATCGGTTTCAAGCTAACGTGTTTTGTACGAACGACGTTTACTGCTGGTCCTTCTTCTACAGGTTCAGCTTCAAACTCACTTGTGAAAATTTGGCTAGCTGGAACTTTTTCACGATGTTTTTTAGCAATTTTAGTCTTATTTTTACGAATTTGACGTTCAATCTTGTCAGTTACCAAATCGATTGATCCATACATATCTTGTGAAACGTCTTCAGCTCTAAGAGTAATTGAATCAACCAAAATTGTTACTTCAACTTTCGCAGTTTTTTCACGGTAAACTTTTAGATTAACACGAGCATCTAATTCTTGTTCAGCATTGAAGTATTTTTCAATTTTTCCGAGTTTAGATTCGACATAGTTACGGATTGCATCTGTTACTTCGATGTTTTCTCCACGAACACTATATTTAATCATAAAAACACCTCTTTCTCGCTATAAAGCGCTTTCTTTACTCTTTTATTATACTGCTTTCATGAAAATTTGCAAGCATTTACCGTGCAATTGTTAAACTTTTTACAATCTTTACTCCTTTTTCATAAAATAAGTGATAAATTCCTTTTAAAGTTGCTCCCGTTGTGTAAATATCATCAAGAATTAATACTTTATCTGGTATCTGGCTGTCTGATTTAATCCTAAAAGGACAGTCACTTGTCAGTCTTTCTTTTCTACTTTTTTCAGATTGCTTTTTAATATCTTTCTTCTCTAAAATATCATAGTAAGAAACCTTAGCAGCATCTAGAATCGCTGTAACTTGATTGAATTGTCTTTCTGTCATTCGTTCTTTGCTGAGTGGTACAGGAATAATTGTATAGTCCTTGTAGTTCTTCAAGACTTGTTTAAGTTCTTTTGCAAAAACATGACTTAGCATAGCATCTCCTTGAAATTTATATTTTGAAAAATACTCTTTCATGGCTTCATTATAGGTATACAGTGCTCGGTTCGAAACTTTATGATTTTCTTTTGCCCACTTCTTACAATCATCACACTGCTCTTTACTACCTTTTCGGTAGCACGTTGGACAGTGGTCATCACCAATTTTTTCAAAGTTTTCCTGACACTCTTTGCAAATCAAATAGCGATTTTTGCGCATTGTAATAATTCCTAGAAAAGTTTCCTTCTCAGAAAATTCTTGTTCGCAAAGCAAACATTTCATTAAAATCCTCCTTTATGATTCAATTCTTTTATTTCAGAAATGGCTTTTTTCATAGCTTTTGTTACGCCATCATGCAAGAACAATAGCTCTCCTGTCGGTCTCTCGGCTGCTCGACCAACTCGACCAGAAATCTGAACAAGTGCACTTTTGCTGTACAATTTGTGATTCGCAAGTAGGACAAAAACATCGACACAAGGAAAGGTTACCCCACGTTCTAGAATGGTTGTCGTCACTAGTATGGTTAATTTTCCTTGTCTAAATTTCTCAACTAATTCCAGCCGATTTTCGGTTTTACTTGACACAAAACCTATCTTTTCATCAGGAAAAATCATCTGTAAAATGCTTGTAAATTCTCTACCTTGTTCAATATTTGGGAAAAATATGAGAAGTGGAAACTGGCTTTGCCTTTGCTTTTTTAAAAGAGAGATTAGTTTAGGAGGAATTTTTTTCTTTTTCATTGCGATTAACACTCGACTTAACCAAACCATTTTTGGAACCACCAGGGGATTGGCGTGAAAACGTCTTGCTAAATGCAATTTTGTCAACTCTCCTTTTTTGACTTTTTTATCTAATTCATCTGTAGAAGTCGCTGTTAGAAAGAGTTTAACGCCATCATCTTTTAGCGATTGATTGACAGCGTGATAAAGCATTTTATTGTCAACAAAAGGAAAGGCATCAACTTCATCGATGATTAATAAATCAAATGCTCGGTAAAATTTTAAAAGTTGATGGGTCGTTGCAATTACCAGTGGAGAACGTTTATACGGCTCAGAATCACCGTGTAAAAGCGTAATCGGACAAGAAAAATCCCGTGATAAACGTTTATAAAGTTCTAAACAAACATCAATCCGTGGACTCGCTAAGCAGACACTTCCACCATTATCAATAACTTTGGCTAAAGATTGATAAATCATTTCGGTTTTGCCCGCACCAGTTACGGCGTGAATCAATAAATCGCGTTTTTCAGAAATACCTGCAAGCATGCCTTTGGAAACTTCATCTTGATAAGGAGTTAGTTTTCCTTGCCACTTTAAAGACTGAGTCTTTGAAAAAGGCTTCTGAGGAAAATAATAAAGCTTGGCGTCACTAGTATTTCTGCCAAAAATTAAGCATTCTCTGCAATAAATTCGACCTGTTTGTAAGGAATGATTTTCTGACATAACACTTCCACAGCGATTGCAAATCATTTGCCCTTTTTCTCTTTTAACCGAAGGAAGGACTTTTGCTTCTTTTTTCAAGTCATCTGTTAATTGACTTTCCGTAAAAATTCTTCCATAGTAATCATTTAACTCTGTCATACCTATTTATTCGAAAATTTTGCTAAATCCCAAAAAATCTTGTAAAATTTGGGTATGAACTATAAAACAATCAAAAACGATGGCGTTTGCGAGGAAGAAATAAAAAAATCTCGCTTTATTTGCCAATTAAAACGCGTTGAAACTGAAGAAGAAGGACGAGAATTCATTGCTCAAATCAAAAAAGAACATTATAAAGCAACTCATTCTTGTTCAGCTATGATTATTGGAGAAAATGCCGAAATCAAGCGTTCTAGTGATGACGGTGAGCCTAGCGGAACAGCTGGTGTACCGATGCTAACTGTTTTGGAAAAACAAGGTTTAACCAATGTTGTCGCCGTTGTTACACGTTATTTTGGTGGTATTAAACTTGGTGCTGGCGGGCTAATTCGTGCTTACGCTGGCAGCGTTGCTAATGCTCTTAAAGAGATTGGTATCGTAGAAGTTAAGGAACAAGAAGGGCTAAAACTCACCCTTTCTTACCCACAATACCAAACATTCTCCAACTTCTTGCAGGCTGAAAATCTTCAAGAATTTGATACAGAATTTCTAGAAAATGTCACTACTCACATCTACCTTGACCCAGAAAATGTAACAGAAGTTAGTGACCGACTTGTTGAATTTTATCAAGGTAAGGTTTCTTTTGAAAAATCTGGTTCAAAAATTGTCGAAGTTGCTTTGTGATAAGATTTCCCTATCACCATGATAAGAATTATATATTTTACAAACAGCCAATTTGAGCATATACTTGACCTATAAATTTTAATTCAAGGAGAATCATTTATGGCAAAAATTTATAACTCAATTACTGAATTAATTGGAAACACTCCTATTATCAAACTTAACAACATTGTTCCTGAAGATGCTGCTGATGTTTACGTCAAAATTGAATCATTTAACCCAGGCTCATCTGTTAAAGACCGCATTGCTCTTCGTATGATTGAAGACGCTGAAAAAGCTGGTACAATCAAACCTGGTGATACAATTGTTGAACCTACATCAGGTAATACTGGTATTGGTCTTGCTTGGGTCGGTGCAGCTAAAGGATACAAAGTCATTATTGTAATGCCTGAAACAATGAGCCTTGAACGTCGTAAAATTATCCAAGCTTATGGTGCTGAACTTGTTTTGACACCAGGAAGCGAAGGAATGAAAGGGGCTATCGCTAAAGCCAAAGAAGTCGCTGCAGAGAAAAATGGTTGGGTACCACTTCAATTTGCTAATCCATCTAACCCAGCTGTTCATGAAGCAACAACAGGAGCTGAAATCATTGAAGCTTTCGGACCAAAAGGTCTTGATGCTTTCGTAGCTGGTGTTGGTACTGGAGGAACTGTTTCTGGTGTTTCTCACGCTCTTAAAAAAGCAAACCCAGACATCAAAGTCTATGCAGTTGAAGCTGATGAATCTGCTGTTCTTTCTGGTGAAAAACCTGGTCCACACAAAATTCAAGGAATTTCAGCTGGCTTTATCCCAGACACCCTCGATACTAAATCTTATGACGCTGTCATTCGCGTCGCATCAGACGATGCTATTGTAACAAGCCGTAACCTTGGTGGAAAAGAAGGATTCCTTGCTGGTATCTCTTCTGGCGCAGCCATCTTTGCAGCTATTGAAAAAGCCAAAGAACTTGGTAAAGGTAAAAAAGTCTTAGCCCTTCTTCCTGACAACGGCGAACGTTACCTTTCAACTTCTCTTTACGACTTTGGTGACTAAAAAATTATCGAAACTTCAACAAGGCTAGAGTTCTGCTCTAACCTTGTTTTCTTATAATTATGATATAAAAAATGCTGAGACGAAGTGCTCAGCATTTTTATTAATCTTTTGTTAGTAATTCTAGGCTTTCTTTTGTCCATTTTGGCAGATTGTCTGCTAATGGTTGAAAACCAATATTTAAATGACTA
The DNA here is from genome assembly GCF_900101445.1 of Streptococcus equinus. Classification (GTDB taxonomy): domain Bacteria; phylum Bacillota; class Bacilli; order Lactobacillales; family Streptococcaceae; genus Streptococcus; species Streptococcus equinus_B. Next base: position 4,949 of record NZ_FNKE01000003.1, read on the forward strand.
TTTGAAAACCGATGGCGTCTGTGAAGGTGATGTTTTTCCTCTTCAAGAGTACGCAAAGAAAGGCTAGCTTTTTGCGTAAATTCATCAAAATCAACCACTTGTACCAAGACTTTCTCACCAACTTTAAGCAGTTGGTAAATATTTTCAATATAGCCTGTTTTAATTTCTGAGATATGAATAAGGCCTGTAGTCCCATTATCCAATGCGACAAAGGCACCATAAGGTTTTATACCTGTTATTGTTCCAGTGATTTTGTCGCCAATTCTCATTAATCTACTACCTCAATTGTTTCAATAACTACATCTTCAACTGGGCGGTCTTGTGCGCCAGTTTCAACGTTTGCAATTTCATCAAGAACTTTGTATGATTCTTCGTCCATGATTTGTCCAAAGACTGTGTGACGACGGTCAAGGTGAGGTGTTCCACCTTTAGCAGCATAAAGTTCTGCGATTGGTTTTGGCCAGCCACCACGTTCTAGTTCTTTTTGAGCGTATGGAATTTTGCTATTTTGAACGATAAAGAACTGGCTTCCGTTTGTATTTGGACCAGCATTTGCCATTGAAAGAGCTCCACGAACATTGTAAAGTTCTTCTGAGAATTCATCTTCAAAGCTATCGCCATAGATAGATTGTCCACCCATACCAGTACCAGTTGGGTCACCACCTTGAATCATGAATTCAGGAATAATACGGTGGAAAATGATACCGTCATAGTAACCATCTTTTGACAAAGCAACAAAGTTTGCTACTGTTTTTGGTGCATGATCAGGGAAAAGTTTGATTTTCATGTCACCATGATTTGTTTTAATTGTCGCAACTGGACCTTCAACTGTTGATAAATCAACTTGTGGGAAATTTAATTGTTTTTCTACCAAACCGAGTTCCTCCAAGGCATATAAAATGCCATCTTCTTCTACTGTTTTTGTTACAAAATCTGCTTTTTCTTTGAGTTCAGGCACTGCATTGCCCATAGCAATTTTCAAGCCAACATAATCAAAGATTTCCATATCATTTGGGCCATCTCCAAACATCATGGCATTGATTGGTTTTAAGTTTTGACTTTCTAAAACATGGGCAACTCCTGAAGCTTTAGAAACGCCAACCTTAACAACATCAGATGAGTGTTCGTGCCAAGGTACCAAACGAATCTCACTAGCTAAGTCTTCTGGCAATTGCAAGTCAGCATTATTTTCAGCAAATGTCCACATTTGATAAACGTCATTTGTTAAATAAAAATCTGGCTCAACATCACAAATACCATAAATAGGTTTCATAGCATCATCAATCAAGTCACAGCGTTTTGACACGACTGGTTTATCCTTACCAGTAAAACCATATTCAATGCCCTCTGCCTTAGCCCAATTGACATACTTTTCAACTAAATCACGTGGAAGTGGGTCGCTAACAATCTCTGCTTCTTTCTTGTCAACAACATAAGTTCCATTGATTGTGACAAAATAATCAGGATTTAAATCGCGAATTTCAGGAACAACACCATAAAGTGCACGTCCTGTCGCAATCCCTGTCATAATACCTTTTTCTTTCAAACTTTTGAAAACATATTTGATTGACTCAGGCATATAACCTGTTACTTTAACACGCAAGGTATCATCAATATCAAAGAAAACAATTTTTGTCTTCTTAGCCTTGTATTTTGTTTTTACATCCATCTGTATCATTATGGGAAAGGAAATGGTCACTAAAATCTCATTTTCCATAAAAGTCCTTAGACTTTTGTCCCATTTTCCTTTCTAACTTTGAAATCAAAGAAAAGCTATGTTTTTATTATAACATTAATCCTCATCTTGCGGTACTAAATGATGCTTAAAGGCATAGACAACTGCTTGTGTACGGTCATCTACTTCTAGCTTAGCTAAGATGTTTGACACGTGGGTTTTAACCGTTTTTAGTGAGATAAACAATTCATCAGCAATGGTCTGATTGTCATAACCTTTTGCAAGAAGTCGTAAAATATCTCGTTCACGCGCTGTCAAATCTTCATGCAATTCTGGTTTCTGATCGTGGGCTTTGATTTTCTTATCAACCTCTGTCTCGATTGCTAATTCACCACGCGCCACTTTTTGGATAGCATTAAGAATTTCAGCGGCACTAGATGTTTTTAACATATAACCTTTAGCACCTGCTTCAATAACAGGATAGATTTTTTCATTATCAAGGTATGATGTCAAGACAAGAATCTTAGCTTCTTTCCACTCTTCTAGAAGTTTTAGGGTTGCTTCGACACCACTCATTTCTGGCATCACCAAATCCATCACAACCACATCTGGTTTCAAGTCTAAAGCAAGCTTAATCCCTTCAATGCCATTGCCTGCTTCGCCAACAACTTCAACGTCAGGTTGCAAGTTAAAAAAACTTTTCAAACCAAGACGTACCATTTCATGGTCATCAACTAGGATAACTCTAATTTTCTGGGTCATCTTCTTTCTCCTTGTTTTCTCCCTTAACCAAAGGCAAGCGAATATCCATAGATACTCCTTTTCCTTTCTGGCTCAATAATGTCATTGTTCCTGCCATGTCATCAACACGTTCTTCAATATTATTCAAACCATAACTTAAATCATGACGTTCATCCATATCAAAACCGACTCCATTATCAACCATTTTAAGTTGTAATTCTGTCTCTGTTTGATTGAGATAAACTTCTAAGCGCGTTGCCTTGGCATGTTTAAGCGTATTGCTGATAAACTCCTGAGCAATTCGGAAAACATTGTCCTCAATTTTTTTAGGCAATTTTCCAATATTTTTCTTATAAACAACTTCTATACTACTCTTATCTGTTAATTCTTTCAAGAGGATATCAAAGCCTTCAGAAAGGGTTTTATTTTCTAATTCTGTCGGTCTCAAGTGTAGCAATAAAATACGCAAATCTTTTTGTGCATTTTGCAACATGCTTTCAACAGCAGTTAACTGGAATTCCAGTTGATCTCTTTCGATTTGATCAAGATTAGCTGACACTCCTGAAAGAATCATAGAGGATGCAAAAAGCTCTTGACTAACCGTGTCATGAAGATCACGGGCAATTCGTTTACGCTCTTGCTCTACGATTTCTTGTCCATTTTGAATGCGACTATTTTCAGTATTTTGAAGACTATTTGTCAAATGTGTCATTTTTTTAGACAAGCGTGACAAATTGGCATTAATCTCTGTATCTTCATCCAAGCAAACCTCTTGATTATTCAAAATACGACGGAGATTTTGGTTAATGCTTCGTTTGCTATTATCATCTAAAATTACCCAAAGTAGGAGCAATAAAATGGTAACAGCTAAAATCAAGAAAACAATTGAAAAGATGAAACGTTCTCCCATCCAAAAATCTGTAATCAGACTTTTCAGATGTAACTCCAAACTGTCTAGAACAACGACAACGATAGAAATGATGATGATACTTGCATAAAGAATCAAAAGTAAAAAATGATGTTTTTTCATTTACGCACCACCTCAACATCTCCTGCTAAAACATTAACAATCACCTTAACAGCTTTCAAACATTCTTCATCTTTAGGATGCCATAATTTTAAAGATTCATTTCGCAGGTCATATTCTTCAAAATCAAAATAACGAACACTGCCATAAATCGCACTAACATCCAATTTAACCGCAACATCAATAGGAACTAAAATCTTTGTTGGACCAAAAACTTTGCGGATAATCACAACATTATCCTTACCTGTTACGATGACACTGCTTAAATCAATAGTATCACTTCCAGTTAAACGAACCATGTTGATGTCATCAAAAGCATAAAAATCACTGTCATGCATATCCGCCCCAATCCATTGATTACGAATTGGTTTTGCTTTCAAGTCTTCCTCACGAAAACGAACCAAAGCAAAGCGATTTTTCTTCTTAACTTGCGAAAAGTGATTAATGACCACATAAACAACCCCAAGCACAACCGCCATGATAATGTATGGATTAAGCATCAAAATCAAAAATAAAAGAACCAATCCTACTGTTAACAATAAATTATTGCGCTTGTCTTGATTATAAAAACGTAATGCCAAAAGAATTAAAACTAAAATTAAGATAAAACTCGATAAATTGTTGGCCATAATTGTCATTAAGCCCATGACTAATAAAATAGTTTCGACAATGACAAAAAATTGAACTTTCCTCATATCATACCCTTTCTTTTTCTGTATTTTACCAAAAAGAAGCGGAAATTGCTCAGTTTTTCCTAAAAAAGAACACCTATTTAGGTGTTCTTATAATATCTTATTGTTCAACTGATGATGAGTCAGTTTGTGAACTTTCTTCAGTGCTGCTACTGCTACTACTTGAAGAACTTGACTCACTAGTTTCACTTGTCTCAGATGACTCAGGAACAGATTGAGATGGTGCGACTTCTGAAGACTGAGATTCACTTCCAGCTGAGAAGTAAAGTTTCACATTTCCTTCAATAGCTGCGCCAAAGTAAGGATCTTGTGCCACAACAACTGCAGAAGTAGATGGTGTTTTGACTTGAGAGTATCCAGTTGATGAATTAGCATCTGCTTGGAATACCGTAATGTGTGAGCTTGATAATCCAAGAGCTGATAATTCAACGATAGCATCTTGATAAGTATAACCAATAAGATTTGGCATAACAATTGCTGCGACTTTGAAAGTAATCTTATCTTGACTACCAACTTTCGTACCTTTTTCAGGTGTTTGACTGATAATGGTTCCACCGTCATAACTTGTACCAGTTTCCCATTCAACATCAATCATCTTACTTGAAATACCGTGTTTATCTTCGAGTTCTTTGATAACTTCTTGATAATTCTTACCAGTATAATCTTTCATCTTAAATCCTGAAGTTCCTTTTGACACATAAATGTCAACTTTGGCTCCTTCTTTCTTAGATGAACCTGCTGTTGGGTCTGTCTTAATAACATGACCCTTTGTCACAGTATCACTAGCAACTTTGTGAATATCACCAACTTTAAGTCCAGCTGAAGTTAAACTTTTCTTAGCATCTGATAAGCTTGTTCCTGCTACATCTGGAACATTAACAGAAGCTGGTGTGCTCAATGTCAAGTAAGTAAAGATAGCAATCGCAACAACTACGACAGCAAAGAAGATTTTCACTAATGTACCGAACATACGGTGTGATTTTTTCTTCTTCGCTTTTGCTTTTGCATTTTTATTATCCGCAGCTTCTCGGTTAACTTTAGCTGCTTTTTGTTGTTTTTTCAACAATTGTTCTGTTGTTGATGGAACAGGTGTTGACGCTGTTACTTTTGGAAGTGTCTTGGTATTTTCAGTATCTTCAAAGACAAGTTTGCGTTCACGACTGCGGTTATATGAAAGAGCAGTCATTAAATCACGACTCATCTCAAAAGTTGATGCGTAACGGTCACTCAAGCGTTTTGCAGTAGCTTTAATGACAACATTTTCCAAGGCTTGAGGAACGTTTTTATTCTCATCAATGATTGAAGGAAGTGGTTTTTGGAAATGTTGAAGAGCAATGGTTACAGCTGAATCACCATCATATGGGATGTGACCTGTCAACATTTCAAACAACATAATCCCCATAGCGTAAATATCACTTTGAACAGTGGCTTTTGAACCACGCGCTTGTTCAGGTGATAGATAATGCACACTACCAAGCATTGAGTTTGTCTGTGTTAAACTTGTTTCTGCAAAGGCTACAGCGATACCAAAGTCGGTAACTTTAACCGTTCCGTCTTTGGTTAACAAGATATTTTGTGGTTTTAAATCACGGTGAACAATCCCTTGTTGATGAGCCAAAGTCATCGCAGACAAGACTTCTTCCATGATTCTAACAACTTCATTATTAGAAAGAGGGGCGTGGTCTTGAATATATTTTTTCAAGTCCGAGCCATCAACATATTCCATCACTAAGAATTGCTGTCCGTCTTCTTCTCCAATATCACGAATCGAAACGATATTTGGATGGTTTAGCTCTGCCATGGCACGCGCTTCACGTTGGAAACGAGCAACGGCAATTTGATCTGTTTGATAATTAGTTCGAAGGACTTTGATAGCCACTTCTTCATTATCAAGAATTAGATCTTTGGCAAGATAAACATCTGCCATTCCACCTCGTCCGATAGATTTGAGGATCCGATAACGACCAGCAAATAATTTGCCAATCTGAATCATTAAGCTTCCTCACTTTCGGCGTGGATAAGAGCAATGGTGATATTATCAAGACCTCCACGTTCGTTAGCAAGAGTTACTAGCTCATTATTTTTATCGTCAAGATTTTTATCTTGACTCAAAATGCTAACAATTTCGTCATTGGTAATCATGTTTGTTAAACCATCACTGTTAATGATAAGATAATCGTCTTCTTCAAGAACTTGAACCCCTAAATCAGGTTCAACTGGATTAGCTTGTCCAATAGATTGCGTGATAATATTTTTTTGTGGGTGATTAGCAGCTTCTTCTTCTGTCAATTGACCAGCTTTCACCAATTCATTAACAAGAGAGTGATCGCTTGTTAACAATTCGTATTCACCATTATGAAGCAAGCCAATGCGTGAATCACCAACGTGAGCAAAGATAACATTGTTATCAACAATCGCTAAAGCTTCAACGGTTGTTCCCATACCTTTATACTCATCGGTTTGACCCAGTTCATAAATTCTTTGATTTTCTGCTTCAAGCGCAGCAATCAGCCAATCACGAATTTGGCTTAATTCTGTAAATTCGGTACTAATCCATTCACGTCCAAGGTCAGTAACGGTCATTTCACTAGCAATATTACCAGCACGATGACCTCCCATACCATCTGCTAGGATGACTAAAGTGATACCTTTTTCGTTATCAAATTTATTAATAAAATCCTGATTATTTGAACGTCTTTGTCCGATATCAGTTACAAGTGAAATTTTCATAGTTTTCCTTCTGACTGTGTCAGTTTCCTCCTTGAGATTACAAGATACGTTTAACTTGTCCAATAAAGAACCCGTCTGTCTGATATTGTTCAGGGGTAATCGCAATACAACCATCTCTTACAATATCTTCTTGCGTATGACTCAGTTTTACCTGTTCAAAATTTGGATGAGTTTCTAAAAATTTGTTAATGACTTGGAAGTTTTCCTCATCAAAAATCGTACAAGTACTATAAGTTATTATACCACCTTTACGCAATGTTTGACAAACGCTATCAAGAATTTGCAATTGAATTTCCTGTAAAGCCGTGAAATCTTGATTTTCTTTATTGTACTTAATGTCAGGTTTACGACGGATAAGACCAATTCCTGAACATGGTGCATCAACTAATATTTTATCAAAAGTATCTGGTGCAAAATGTTCGTGAACTGTTGTGGCATCCATTTTTTGTGTAGAGATTTTATCAGCCACATGTAGGCGTTTGGCATTATCCATTACCAAATCAAGCTTGTGGTCGTATAAATCTAATGCTGTGATATGCCCGCTTGTCAGATAAGAAGCCATATGAGTGGTCTTTCCACCTGGAGCTGCGCAAGCATCTAAGATATTTTCATCGCCATGAATATTAAGCGTTGGGGCCACCAATTGACTAGATTCATCTTGAATCGTGATGTCACCTTGGGCAAAATAGTCTGTTCCAGCAAAGTGACCTGATGTTTTAACCAAACCAACTGGAGATAAAGTAGATTGTTCTGCGCCTGTTGTAGCTTTAATCTCAGCCAATTTTTCAGGATTTGTCACTCGAATACTTGCTTTATTTCGGATAAACAGACTTTGCATAATAGCTTTGGCACGGTCCTCACCGAATTGGTCAATTAACTTTTTAACCAACCAGACTGGTAAAGAATAAAGAACTGAGTAACGTTTGTTTTTACGTTTAATGCTTTCAGGATTTGGGAGGTCATCTTTGGTCAAACGTCGCAAAATCGCATTGACAAATTTTTCAGCACCTTTTTTATTGCCACGATTTTTGGCAATATTAACCGCGTCATTTACCACAGCGTGAGCTGGCATTTTATCAAGATACAATAATTGATAAAGGCTCAACATCAAGAGATAATAAACCCAAGAGTCCAATTTGTCACGATCTTCAATATAGTGAGCTAAGTACCATTCTAGGGTAATCTTTCGTGCTACTGTACCATAAACGATTTCTGTCACCAAAGACTTATCTTTTTGTGACAAGTGAGTCTGTTTTAGTTCCTGATTGAGAGCAATATTTGAATATGCTCCTTCTTCAAAGACATTTTCAAGAACGACTAGCGCTAAGCCACGCGCTTGTTTCTTCCAATCATTCGCCAATAAGGTCACCTACTTCAAGTTTACGTCCAACACCATTTAAGAAATCCACAACGCTCATGCGTGGTTTCCCTGCTGGTTGAACTGTTTTAAGAGAAATTGCACCGTCTCCAGTTGCCACAACCAATGTTTTCTTACCTTTTTCAATGATTTGACCTGGTTGTCCTTGACCTTCTGCCAAGCTTGCTTCATAGATTTTGAAACGTTTGCCATCAAGAAGGGTGTGGGCAACAGGCCATGGATACAAACCACGGATATGGTTAAAGACCTCACGCGCTGATTTATTCCAGTCAATGCGTTCTTCTTCTGGTGTGATATTTGGTGAGAAAGTTGCTTTGCTTTCATCTTGTGGTTCTGGTTTGATATTTCCAGCAATGTAATCTGGCAATGTTTTCAAAAGTAAATCACGTCCAATAACGGCTAGTTTTTCAAACATTGTCCCAACGTTATCTTCGTCAGTAATTGGTGTTGATGCTTTAGCAATCATGTCACCAGCATCCATTTTCTTAACCATTTCCATGATTGTCACACCTGCTTCTTTGTCACCGTTGATGATAGCGTAGTGAATTGGTGCGCCGCCACGGTATTTAGGAAGAAGTGAGGCATGCACATTAACTGCGAAGTCAACAGAATCAAGCAATTTTGTTGGCAAGAATTGACCAAAAGCAGCTGTTACAATACCATCTGCCCCTAAAGTCATAAGCTCAGCCATTTCATCTGAACCAGACATTTTTTCAGGCTGATAAACTGGTAAATTGTGTGCCAAAGCAACTTCTTTAACAGGTGTCATTTTGATTTCTTTTTTACGACCAACCGCGCGGTCTGGTTGTGTCACAACCGCTAAAACATCGTAGTTAGCATCATCTAGTAAACCTTCTAGAACAGTCGCTGCAAAATCAGGTGTTCCCATAAAAATTAATTTTGTCATTTTTCTTCCTCTCAAAGGATTTTATTACTTAAATTTTTTCTTTATTATAGCATAGTGAGAGCCTACATAAAATTTTGTGGCTCATGGTCTATTACCAGTCGCAAGTCCTTATTTTCAGGTAATTGAGTCATGTCTAAAATCTGATTCAAAACACTTTCTAAGTGGTCCTCAAAGCGATATTTGACAATGATTTGATAGTGATAAAGATTGTGCGTTCTGGCAATTGGCTTAGGCGTTGGACCGAGAATTTTAATTTTGTCAGATAAATGCTGACGCAAAATTTGAAGCAATTCAAAAGACTTACGCACAACGGTCTGCTCATCCTTATGTGACAAGGTTAAGCCAACCGTAAAATAATATGGTGGGTAAGATAATTGCTTACGAATGCCCATCTCATAAGCGTAAAAAGCTTCATAATCTTGCTTTTGGGCTAACCTGATGGCGTAGTGCTGTGGATTGTAGGTCTGAATCAAGACCTCTCCTTCTTTTTCAGCACGTCCAGCACGCCCTGCAACCTGAGTCAACAATTGAAATGTTCGCTCAGACGATCTAAAATCAGGCAGATTTAGTGACGTATCCGCATTTAACACACCTACCAAAGTAACATTCGGAAAATCAAGTCCTTTAGCAATCATCTGTGTTCCTAACAAAATATCAGCCTCATGATTACCAAATTTATCCAGAATCCGCTGATGCGCCCCCTTTTGTCGTGTGGTATCGACATCCATTCGCAAGATACGAGCTTGCGGGAAAACCTCTGCTAATTCATCGTAAGCTTTTTGAGTCCCAGTCCCGTAATAACGGATGCTACGACTATGACAATTTGGACAAGTATGCGGAATGGCTTTTTCAAAACCACAATAATGACAATTCATAGTCTTGGTATCCATATGAAGCGTCAAGGAAATATCACAATTTGGACACTCATCCACATAGCCACAATCACGACACATGACAAAGCTTGAATAGCCACGACGATTTAGCATAAGCACTACTTGCTCTTTTTTGGCTAATCGGTCTGCAATTTTTTCCAGCAGATAAGGCGTGTAATTGCTGACTTCCTGCTGACCAACGTAATCACGAAAATCAACAATATCAACTTTTGGAATCTTAGCCAAAGGATTGGCACGGTGAGTCAACTGCAAGAACTGATAGACGTTACGGCTAGCACGCGCACGACTCTCAATACTTGGCGTTGCAGATCCCATTAACAAAACAGCCTTATGGTATTTTGCACGAAGTAAAGCCACATCACGTGCATGGTAACGCGGGTTCGATTCTTGCTTGTAAGTTGCCTCGTGCTCTTCATCAATGATGATAGCGCCAATATTTTCCATTGGAACAAAGATAGCAGATCTAGCACCTACGACAACGCGAGCTTGACCCGATTTTATCTTTCGCCATTCATCAAATTTTTCACCATCTGACAAAGCCGAATGCATAATAGCCACTTGCTTGCCAAAGCGTGAAATAAAGCGGTTTGTCATCTGAGGCGTCAAAGAAATCTCAGGCACCAAAACAATCGCTGTTTTACCAAGCTTCAAGACCTTATCAATAATGTGCAAATACACTTCGGTCTTACCTGAACCAGTCACGCCTTCTAACAAGAAAGGTTTAGACTCCTTGCCAATTTGACTCGTCACCTTTTCAACCACAGCAACTTGTTCTTCATTTAACTCAAGAAAATCCGTCGTTGCAACGTCAAAATAAGCATCCGAACGTTTCTTCTCTTTTTCTAAAATGGTTAGCAGATGATTTTCCACAAAGAATTTAACAACGTCACGTGAAAAGAGCTGATACAAGTCTGCCAATTTTCCTTCATCAGGATGCTCAAGTAAGTAATCACGTAACATCAAACGCTTCTTAGCTCTTGCTGAAATCTCTGCTTGAGCTAACTGGTCCGAATTAACTTGATAGAATTTCTCAGTTTTGATATTTTTCTTATCTTTAGCAAGATAATCAACTGAAATTTTTCCTGCTTGAACCAACCTGGCAACTTTTTTGGCTTCTTCTTCAGATAAGCTTGAGTGAAGTCTGTTATCTTTATCACCAAATAAAGCCAAGCGCTCTTCATCAGACAACGTTTCTGTCGGCATCAAGCGCTTATCGTACGTTGAATTGAGCAAATTAGGAATCATTGATTTCAAAATTGAAATCTTATAAGAAAAAACAGTATGACGCATTTGGTCTGCTAAAGCAAGCTGCTCTTCATTTAAAACTGGTTCAAAATCCAAAACCTCGCGAATAGCCTTTAAATCACTGATATTATCGTCAATGCCCTCAGAAAATCCGACAACAAAGCCTTGCAAAAGACGATTACCACGACCAAAAGGGACATGCACCCGTGAGCCTAACATCACTTGATTTTGCATGTCTTCTGGCACGAGATATGAGAAAGGCTTATCAGTCTGCATTAATGGCACATCAACAATGACCTGAGCAATTTTTGTCATAACTATCCTTTCTAAATAAACTCAAAAAATATCCTAAGGAAAAAAAGAATAATCATCATGATAAGCAACCTAAAAAACTTGTTTACTTTATCACAATGATTTATTACAAGAAAAATCTAAGATAAAATACCTTAGATTTTTTCTCCTTCTTCTTTTTCTTTAGCGATTTGTTCTTTGATTTTACGTTCTTCTTCTTCTTTAGCCAAGCGTTCTGCTTCGATACGAGCATGTACAGCAGCACGTTTTGCTTCTGGATCTGGATGGATAACAACGTTACCAGATTCGATTTCTTCAAGAGCTTGCAAAGTAGCTTTTACTGATTTGAATTCTTGAGTTGGTTTTGCACCAGCTTCAAGTTCGTGAGCGCGTTTAGCTTGAAGAATGCAAAGTGAGTATTTTGATGGCACTTTATCTAGCAAAGTGTCAATAGAAGGTTTTAACATCATAGCTTTTTTCTCTCTTCTCTCTTTTAGTCAATGTCTTTAATCATGTCGTTGTAACGTCCAATAACACGATCAACACGGAAATGTTCTGCTTCGATAATGCGTTTAACACGTTCAGCTGCCAAAGGCACTTCATCATTAACAACAGCATAATCGTATTCGCGCATCAAAGCAATCTCTTCTTTAGCACGTTCGATACGTTGACGGATAACTTCTTCACTATCAGTACCACGACCAACCAAACGATCTTTTAATTCGTCCAAATCTGGTGGAGTCAAGAAAATGAAGACACCATCTGGAACTTTTTTCTTAACTTGAAGAGCACCTTGAACTTCGATTTCAAGGAATACATCGATTCCTTTATCGAGCGTTTCATTAACGTAAGTCAGTGGTGTGCCGTAGTAGTTGCCTACATATTCAGCATATTCCAACATTTGACCATTTTTAATAAGCTCTTCAAATTCTTCACGAGTTCGGAAGAAATAATCAACGCCATCAACTTCTCCTGGACGCTTTTGGCGCGTTGTCATAGAAACAGAATACTCAAATTTATGATCAGGTGTTGAAAAAATTTCTTGGCGAACTGTTCCCTTACCAACCCCAGAAGGTCCTGAGAAAACAATTAACAAACCACGTTCGGTCATGCCACTCTCCTTATTATAGACTACAAGTTAAGACTTGCTTTTTATCAATTAGACTACAGTCTAGTATATCAAAGATAAGGCTATATTTCAAGGAAATTTACAAGGTCCTTCACATTAAAAAGAAGCACGTCTAAAACGTACTTCTTCTTGTCTATTTCATTATTTTGCGTAATCGACTGCACGTAGTTCACGAATAACTGTAACTTTAATATTACCAGGATAATCAAGGTTATTTTCAATTTTTTCACGAACTTTGTGTGCGATGATTGTTACCTCATCATCGGAAATTTTATTTGGTTGCACCATGATGCGAATTTCACGACCAGCTTGCAAGGCATAGCTGTTTTGAACGCCATCAAAGCTCTTGGCAATTTCTTCCAAGTCACGTAAACGTTTGATGTAGTTTTCCATAGACTCATTACGAGCACCTGGACGAGCTGAGCTAAGAGCATCAGCTGCTGCCACGATAACAGCAATGACACTTTCAGGTTCTACATCGCCGTGGTGACTTGCAATTGCATTAACCACGATTGGGTTTTCTTTGTACTTACGAGCAAATTCTGCACCAATCTCAACGTGGCTACCTTCGACTTCACGGTCAATGGCTTTCCCCATATCATGCAAGAATCCTGCACGACGAGCAAGCATAACGTTTTCGCCAAGTTCACTAGCAAGAATACCAGCCATCTTACCAACTTCAACTGAGTGGCGAAGAACATTTTGACCATATGACGTTCTGAATTGCAAACGTCCCATAATTTTAATTAAATCAGGATGCAAGTTTACTGCACCGATTTCAAAAGCAGCAGCTTCACCATATTCACGAATACGGTTATCCATTTCCAAACGGTTCTTTTCAACCAATTCTTCAATGCGTGCTGGGTGAATACGACCATCTTGGATTAGAGCTTCCAAGGTCATACGAGCAATTTCGCGACGGATTGGATCGAAACCTGAAAGAACAACCACTTCAGGAGTATCATCAATGATGACATCAATCCCTGTCAAACTTTCAAGAGTACGAATGTTACGTCCTTCACGACCAATAATACGACCTTTCATACTATCATCAGGAAGATGAACAGTTGTAATGGTTTGTTCAGTAACGTATTCACCAGCCATTCGTTGCATGGCTTGAGCGAGAATGTTTTTGGCGAGCTTGTTAGACTTATCGCGAACCTCACGTTCAGCATCTTTAATACGAGTGGCAATTTCATGCGTCAAATTAGTTTCAGTTTCCGTCAAAATAATTTCACGCGCTTCTGCAATCGTCATCAAAGCTACACGTTCAAGTTCCGCTTTTTTCTGTTCTTCGAGTTCTCCGATTTGTTTTTCACGCTCATTAATGTGTCTAGATTTATCGGTTAGACTTTGTTCTTTACTATCCAACACTTTTTCTTTGCTGGTTAGATTTTCATCCTTGCGATCAAGAGAAGACGCTCGTTCTGTCAAACGAGTCTCCATTTGTTTTAACTCTTGTCTTTCAGATTTAAATTCTTTTTCAATCTCTTCTCGATATTTTCTAGCCTCTTCTTTTGCTTCGATCAGTAATTCTTTGCGATGAGCTTTCGTTTCTCGCTCAGCTGATTTTCTAATGTGCTCAGCTTCTAATTCAGCCTTGCCACGTAGATTCACAGCATCCTGTTCTGCATTTAAAAGAGTGAGTTCTGCAGCTTCTTTCGCAGACTTAAGTCTGATGGAAATTAGTGCATAACCAACTATCAAACCAATGAGGGCAAAAACAACCAAGATAATAATATTTGCCATGTTTTTACCTCAATAAAAATTTTAGATTTCATCTATAGAAAGCTACTTTCAAGTTTACCATAAATCGAGTTTTTTCACAATTTAAAATTGTAAAGCGTTTTACTAAAATTTATGATATGATTATTAGAGGAATAAAAAAGGAGTCTATTATGTCTAAAAAAGAAGTAACTGTAGAAAGTTTCGAACTTGACCATACAATTGTTAAAGCACCTTATGTCCGTCTTATTTCTGAGGAAGTTGGTCCTAAAGGTGATGTGATTACAAACTTTGATATTCGTCTTGTTCAACCAAATGAAAATGCTATTCCAACTGCTGGATTGCACACAATCGAACACTTGCTCGCTAAACTTATCCGTGAACGTATCGACGGAATGATTGACTGTTCACCATTTGGCTGCCGTACTGGTTTCCATTTGATTATGTGGGGTAAACACAACACTACTGAAATTGCCAAAGTCATTAAATCAAGTTTAGAAGAAATCGCTACTGTAACATCATGGGATGACGTTCCTGGTACAACTATCGAATCTTGTGGTAACTACAAAGACCACAGCCTATTTACAGCAAAAGAATGGGCAAAACTTATTCTTAAAGATGGTATCTCAGACGATCCATTTGAACGTCACGTCATCTAAATCTTTTAAGTCAGCTAGCAGCTGGCTTTTTTTTTACACCAAAAAGGACAGAGAAATGACTTTCCCTGTCTTTTTTGATTTATAGATGGCTTAGTGGAATTGCATACCACCATCAACAATAATGGTTTGCCCAGTGATGTAATCAGAATCTGGTCCTGCTAGGAAGCTAACAGCTTTAGCTACATCTTCTGGTTCAGATAAACGTTTAAGGGTAATATCTTTAGCAAAAGTTTGCATGCCCCATTCATCATCTTTACCAGCATTTTTACCAACTTCATGAGCAATATCAAACATCATCGGTGTTTTAACAATACCTGGTGCATAAGCATTTACCGTAATACCATAATCCGCCAAATCACGCGCTAAGGTTTGTGTGATACCACGAATGGCAAATTTACTACCACCATAAATCGTTAGATTTGGATTACCAACGACACCAGCTTGTGAAGAAGCATTGATAATTTTACCGCCATGACCTAATTTTTTAAACTCAGTCAAAGCAGCTTGAGCACCCCAAATAGTACCACCGACATTAATGGCAAAAGTGCGTTCGAAGACTTCTTCTGTGATAGTATCTAAGGGTGTTGTCGGCGCAACACCTGCGTTATTAACAACTACCGACAAATCTCCGAAATGCTCAACAACCTGTTCAAAAGCCTTAGCAACTTCTTCACGTTTAGAAACATCTGCTACAACAGCATAAGCATCCTGTGGCGACAGTTCTTGAACAGCTTTTTCAGCAGTTTCTTGGTTATAATCCAAGATTCCAATCTTAAATCCATCAGCGTGAAGACGTTTAGCAATGGCAAAGCCAATTCCTTGACCTGCACCAGTAACAATGGCTACTTTTACCATAAATATCACCCCTTAATCTTTAAGTTAGGTTAATTATAGCGCTTACAAATTTTAGTGTCAAACTTTTTGAATCTTTTCACACAATTTTTCATTACTTTGAAAATACAAACAAAAAGGCGCCCTATTTCTAGGAATCGCCTTTAAAAATTAATAATCCAAAGCGTCAGAGTGACCTGAACCATTACCTACAAAATAACCTGTTTTACAGTTAATTGAGAAGAGGTAAGTTCCGTCTTTTCTAAACATGTTATAGTAACCATTACCATTGATAATATTAACTTTTTCAAGAATATAGTCATTTCCAGAGAAATAACCACGAGCTTGTGATGTTGAAACGATTTTTTCAAGTACACCGTCACCAAATGTCCAAGCTGGATTATTTGAATCAGCAATCGCTGAGTCGTTATAAGGAACACGACTCTTATCTCGTTGAAGATTTGAATTATCAGATGCAGGCGCTGCTGGTTTAGCTTCAGCTGCTTTATCATTGCTTTCTGTCTGGCTGGCAGAGTTAGCAGCTGCTTGCGCTTGGCTACTTGATTGTGCTTTAGCCGCTAATTGATTTTTACCATCAGTAATCACTGATTGCAATAAATTATCCAAGTTAGCGTCACCTGTATTCAAAACATCACTAGATAAGCTGTCAAATTTGGCATCAGCTTTAACAGTTCCTGAAACTTTTTTACCATCAACAATAACATCTTTTTCAAACAAAGCGTTGATTGCTTTAATAGCTGTAATGTGAGCTGCTACAGTATCGTATTCTTTTTTAGCAGCATCATAAAAATCAGTACCTTTTAGGTCATCCAATTTTTCTTTTAGAACAGAAATCTTGTCAAATTCACTGTTTTTCAACTTCGTTTTAGTGTCATCAGTGAACAAAGCTGCATATGCATCATCAAAAGCTTTTTTGGCTTTTTTAGCTTTTTCTGCAGCACTTGAACTTGATGTCGTTTTTTTCTGGCTTGATGAAGTTGATGAGCTAGCTACTGTAGTTGTTGAATCTTTAGTGTAGTGTAGCGCATAACCTGCACCAAAAATAGCGACAACAAGAGCTGCTAAACCACCAATGATAACACGTTTTTTCTTAGATGTTGGTTTGCTATCATCAGCTGAAAGAGCAATTGAAGCAGCTTCTTTTTCAGTTTCTTTAACCTCTTCAGCAGGAGCAGCTACAGCTTCTTCTTTTGATTCTTCAACAGCAGCTACAGTTTCTTCAACTTCCGGAGTAGTTGCTTCTACTTCTTTTGCAGCTTCTTTTTCTGAGTCAACAGTTTCTACTTGTTCAGGCTCAGCCTCAACCTCTTTAACTTCAGTCTCTTCAACGACTGGTTCAGCTACATCTTCTGATTCAACTTCTGATTTAGGTTCAGCAGTTTCCTCAAAAACGTCCTTGCTAACAATTCCGCTGTTAACAAGTTCTTCACGTTGTTTTTTAATAAAGTTATCCAAAGCTTTTGTATCTAAATCTTCAAAATCAGATAACTTTGTTTCAAATTTTTGCGATGTTACTTCATCTCGGTGCTGTTTAATATACTTATCTAAAACGCCATCAGACTCAGTAATTCCAGCTTTCATTTCAGAATCTTTTCGAACAGCTTCTTCAATGGTTAGATTTTTAACATCTTCAAAGTTAAGCCCATCTTTTTCTTCAGAAGATGGCATGTCTTTTTTTTCTGACACGTTCTGGTCACCTCTCTAAATAAATCTCAACTGCTTAACAATCTTGTTAAGCGCACTTTTCCTTACTTTTCTTTTGCTTGCGTGATAGCAGAGCGTTTAACACGTTCACCGTAAAATTGGTACAAATCAACTCTAAGAGTACCATTATACAATTTACGTTTTTTATCAGCTTGTGACCCGTATTTTCGTTCAAACTGTTCATCGCTGGTCAGAATAAATTTGCTCCATGTTTTAAGTGGTGCAAAGGTCTGTCCCATCTCATTATACAAGATGTCGACTGCTTTGTCATCAAGCAATCGCTCACCGTAAGGTGGGTTAGAAATGATAACACCGTTGATTTTATCGGTTTTCAAGTCTTGAAGACGCATTTGTTTCAATTTGATGACATCGCCAAGTCCTGCTTCTTCTGCATTTTTCTTAGCAATTTCAATCATGCGACCATCAATATCAAATCCTGAAATGTCAAGTTCGATATCATAGTTAGCTTTTTCTTCAGCCTCATCACGAACTTTTTGAACCAAATCAGCATCCACCCAATTCCACTCTTCAAAGGCGAAATCACGGTTAAAACCAGGTGCGATGTTCATCCCAATCATAGCAGCTTCAATACAGAATGTTCCAGAACCGCATGTTGGATCGATAAATGGTTTATCAGGATACCAGTTTGACAATTCAATAATAGCAGCTGCCATGTTTTCTTTAATCGGAGCGCCACCCTTTTCCACACGGTAACCACGTTTAAAGAGACTAGCACCAGTCGTATCAATCATAACGGTCGCTTTATCTTTCAAAATAGATACTTCAATTCTGAATTCTGCACCATTTTCTTGCAAAGGAACACCATCTGGACGGTGGTAAACTTTTTGAAGTTTTTTTACAACTGCTTTTTTACTGATGGCTTGAACACTTGGCTCATTGTGCAATTTTGATTTGACACATTTTGCTTTTGAAATTGGGAATTTAGCACCTAAAGGCAAATAATTTTCCCAATCTAATTTATAAACCCCTTGAAACAACTCTTCAAAGGTACGCGCTGGAAATTCTCCAACAACAATTTTGACACGATCTGCCGCACGAAGCCAAAGGTTTGTTGTAATAATTGTTCGAACATCACCTTGGAAACGTACTTTACCATTTTCAACTTGGCAATCAATCCCTAAATCACGGATTTCACGCCCGACAACAGCTTCAAGCCCTGCAGCTGCAGTCGCTACTAAATTAAATGTTTTTTTCATTCACACATTCCTATTTCATCAAAATACTTATCTATAAGTTTAACACGTTTTACCAGCTTATAGCTAGTAAAATTCAATTAATTTTCAAATACCAAATCACGAGGTATTTTAGTATTAAAATACAAAAATAAAAGCTAGCCTAAGCTAGCTAGATACCTATATGCAATTTTCTATAAGCCATGTTTTGTTCCAGAGATAACTAGGTCTTATCTCCTTCGATAATCATCTGTCTACTGTTTCCAGTCAGGATAGATCGTTCTGATTCCTACTATCCCGTGCCCCTACCAAAGTTTGGGTTGCTAGCTTGAGGGGTTTACCGCGTTCCACTTCCCGAGTTTCCTCAAGAACTACGTCACTGTGGCACTTTTCAGAGCTATTTAGGCATATCAAAGACTTAGCCTTTTCACTCGCCGTAACATCAAAAGATGTCCCTAGGCTTATTAATTCACCTAGCACAAACACTACCGGCATCACAGCCAGTGCTAGCATGGACTTTCCTCATGGTATTAGAATACCACGCGATTATCCAAAAATTGCAATTTATCTTTCTTACCTTCGTCAAGAGGTAAGTCATAGACACATTCTGTTAATAACTTTGTCAAAAATGACTAAAGTTATTATTCAGTGATTTGTTTACCAAATACTTCTTTTTCCAAACGGCTAATGCGTTTCAAAATATCGAAGTTTGTAGCAGTTTGAGCAACACGTGCGTGCTCAGCCTGTGGAGCAACATAAGAAGTTGCTGGCGCTGCTTTTGGTTTAGCAGCCAACTCTTGTTTTAATTTTTCATTTTCAGCACGTAGTTCTTGGACTTGAGAAATGTAACTTTCATAGTCTTTGATAACATCATCAAGGAACTCGTCTACTTCTTTTTTATCATAACCACGCATGCTGGTTTTGAATTCTTGTTCAAAAATGTCCTTAGGACTAAAAATAATACTTGCCATTCTATCTCTCTCCAAACAAAACTATTCTAGTTAACCTTCGAATATGAAAACGTCATATCAAGATATATGTTACAGAAAATTTAGTGAAAAATCAAGCATTTACCTTTAAATCATTATTAAAAATTCATTACCAATCTTCAAGAAATTCATTAAGGCGATCAAAGGTCAAATACTGAATAGGATAATCCTCTTTTTCTCGCATGACCTGCACTAGATATTTCAAATTTGTTTCATTCTCAGGGTCATAAAAAATGTAAGCACCATCTGTATTATCTACTAAAAATTGATTGTACGCTCTAAACTGACTTGGATTTTCATACTCTTTATAGGAATACTTCACAAAATCCACCTGTTTAAACTCGCTCAATTTGACTTGATTGGCTTCGTTCCAATTATGACCATGATTTTCAAAAGTAAAAATAGTAGCAATACTAAAATCATACTCCTCTTGGAGCTCTTTTGCAACCTGTAATGCCCAATATTCAAATCCGAGGTTCCCCATAAAGATTAACCAATCAACCCCTTCATCAAAATAGCGAATCAAATCATGTCTAATTGCCTTCTTGATAATCTCGATTCGTTGGTCTTTTTCTTGAAAAATACCAAGCTCAAAACTCTTATAGCCTGTGACGAGAATTGCAGTCATATTCTGTTTCCTTTCTAAAAATATGTTATAATAGTAGTGCTTATATTGACTTAAGCATGAATGTTAGGAGTTTTATGGTTAATTACCCTCATCATCTTATTCGAAAACAAGCAGCCCCAGCTTCTAGAAAGAACACAAAATCAACGATTAACTTTGCTAATCGTGGGATGAGTTTTGAAGCAGCAATCAATGAAACTAATAATTACTACTTATCTCGTGATATCGCTGTCGTTCACAAAAAACCAACCCCAATTCAAATTGTAAAAGTTGATTATCCTAAAAGAAGCCGTGCCAAAATTGTAGAAGCTTACTTTCGCCAAGCATCCACGACCGATTATTCTGGTGTCTATAAAGGACGCTACATTGACTTTGAAGCGAAAGAAACGCGACAAAAGACTTCCATGCCTTTAAAAAACTTTCACGCTCACCAGATTGAGCACATGGAACATGTCTTAAAGCAAGATGGCATCTGCTTTGTACTACTTCACTTTTCGACACTTAAGGAAACTTATTTCTTACCTGCTAGTGCTCTAGTAGACTTTTACCAAATCAACCTCGGCACCAAATCCATGCCACTTGATTATATCAGAAAAAATGGGTATATGGTGACAACAAGTTCACTCCCTCAAGTTCCTTATTTGGACATTATCGATCAAAAAATATTAGGCGGTGATCACAATTAAAAAGAAAACAACAAAACACAGACGAACAAGCAATCCTGCATCTAAAGCAACTGCTCTTAAGGTGCTAAAATACGGTTTAATCACTATGATGTCTTTGGTTGTTGCTGGTTTTCTAATTGGTGGCTCAATCTTTGCATTTTATGTTAGCAGCACACCAAAACTAACAGCAGCTAAATTATCATCAACTAACTCAAGTCTGATTTATGATACCAATGGAACTTTAATTGCTGACTTGGGTTCTGAAAAACGTGAGAGCGTATCAGCTAACAGCATTCCATTGAACTTGGTTAATGCCGTAACCTCTATCGAAGATAAACGTTTCTTCAAACACCGTGGTATCGATGTTTACCGTATCCTCGGAGCAGCACTAAATAACTTCACAAGCTCTAGCACACAAGGTGGTTCAACACTTGACCAACAGTTAATCAAATTGGCTTACTTCTCAACAAGTGAATCTGACCAAACCTTGAAACGTAAAGCTCAAGAAGCTTGGCTAGCTCTTCAAATGGAACGTAAGTATACCAAAGAAGAAATTCTTACCTTCTACATTAACAAAGTGTACATGGGTAACGGTAACTATGGTATGCTAACAGCAGCTAAATCTTACTACGGTAAAGATTTGAAAGATTTGTCTATTGCGCAGTTAGCTTTACTTGCTGGTATTCCTCAAGCACCAAGTCAATATGACCCTTACACAAATCCAGAAGCTGCTCAAAACCGTCGTGATACTGTTCTTGCTGAAATGTATGAAGATGGTAACATTACAAAATCTGAATACGATACAGCTCGTGCTACTCCAGTCACAGATGGTCTGCAAACACTAACTGAATCAACAAGTTATGAACCTTATCTTGATAACTACATCAAAGAAGTTATTCAAGAAGTAAGCGATAAAACTGGTCAAGATATCTACTCAGCTGGTTTGAAAGTTTACACAAACGTTGATACAGAAGCTCAAAAATACCTCTGGGATATCTACAACACTGACTCTTACGTCTATTATCCAGATACAGACTTACAAGTTGCCTCAACTGTTGTTGATGTAAGCACTGGTAAAGTTATTGCTCAACTTGGTTCACGTAACCAAGATACAACTGTTTCACTCGGAACTAACCAAGCCGTTCTAACAGACCGTGACTGGGGTTCTACAATGAAACCAATCACAGACTATGCTCCAGCGATTGAAAATGGTGTCTACACAAGTACCGCTGCTGTCACTAGCGATAGCAAATACTACTGGCCAGGCACTTCAACTCAAATTTATAACTGGGACCGTCAATACTACGGTAACATGACCATTCAAACCGCTATCCAACAATCACGTAACGTGCCAGCGGTTAGAGCCCTTGAATCTGTCGGCTTAAATAAAGCTAAATCATTCTTGGAAGGTCTTGGTATTTACTACCCACAACTTTATTACTCAAATGCCATCTCAAGTTCAACAAGTGATTCTAGCCAAAAATACGGTGCAAGCAGTGAAAAAATGGCTGCTGCCTATGCCGCATTTGCTAACGGTGGAATCTACTACGAACCACAATATGTCAACAAAATCGAATTCAACGATGGTACAAGTAAATCATTTAGCGCATCTGGTAGCCGTGCAATGAAAGAAACTACAGCTTACTTGATGACTTCAATGATGAAAACTGTTTTAACTTACGGTACTGGTACGAGAGCTGCTCTCCCAGGTATCTACCAAGCTGGTAAAACAGGTACATCAAACTACTCAGATGATGAACTTGCTGAAATCGAAGAATCAACAGGTATTTACAACAGTTCTGTCGGAACAATGGCTCCCGATGAAATGTTTGTCGGATACACACCACAGTACTCAATGGCTGTTTGGACAGGTTATAAAAACCGTATGACACCAATTTACGGTAACGGTCTAAACGTTGCAGCTGATGTTTACAAAGCTATGCAAAGCTACCTCAACGAAAAATATGGTAGCGGAAGCGAAGACTTTGAAGTTCCTAAAGGTGTTTACACAAGCGGCGGCTATGCTTACTTAAGCGGCTCAAGCAATTACACTTATTCACCATCATCAAGCTCAGTCTACAGCAACATCTATGGTTCAAGCTCAAGCTCTTCTGAAGAAGCTTCATCTAGTCAATCATCTAGCGAAGATACTTCATCAACAGAAGCTAGCTCAGAAAGCAGCGAATCTACTGATGCTAACAGCAGCACTGAAGGTAACGAATAATAATAAATCACCCCTGCTTAGTCAGAGGTGATTTTATTGTGCCAAAAAACGCTAGCTGATATCAGCTAACGTTTTTAGTTTTATATTATTTGCTTGCAAGAGCCCCCATTGGATCCCAAGGTGCAAGAACGATTGGTTCAGCTTCATAAGCTGCGCGTTCTTCTGCTGTCAAGAATTCTTTACGTACCACGATTTGGTAAGTGAATTCATCCATCCAAGCATCTGAAGCAACAAAGTAACCTTTGTTACCAACTTTATCTCCCCATGAATTTTCAACTTTCCATTTAAGAGATTTGCCATTTTCATCCAAATCAACACCTGTAAGAACCATGGCGTGTGTCATCAAGCTTTCGCTGTAATCAAGACGACCTGCTTTATCTTGTGTGAAGCTGATATCCATAGCTGTTTCAAAATCGTAAACATTTGTTGCCATGATACCTTTTTGGCGGTCTGAAATTTGGCCAACATCAGAACCAAACCAGACAGTTTCACCAGCTTGCATTTGCGCGATAGCTAATTCTTTGAAACGTTCCATATCAAGGTTGATGTAACGAACGTCACGGCTACCAACCACGTTACCAAGCATTTCAACAGTGTATGATTTACCATAAGGTTTATCAGCTGTTGGGGCATTGATAACTGATACGTATTCAGAAAGATCTAAACCAACGTATTTTTTGAAGAATTCTTGTGGTGTGATATTTTTATCTGAATGATAGTTATTATCTTTATCACGGTAAGCAAAATCAAATGTACGTGGTGGCAAGCCAAGATTAATAGATAAGAAATTGAAGACTTCTTGAAGAAGAGCTTCTTTTTTAGCTTGAACAGCTTTGTCATCAGCACCTGCTGCAATTGCTTCACGCAAAATTTGTGCGTCTTGACGCAACAATTTGTTAAGGTATTGGTTCAATTCGCGACTGTTGCTTGATGAAATTGATTCTGGGTAAGCAGCTTTGGGCACAACACCGTATTTTTCAAAAAGAGCAACAACCATATCCCATTGACCACCATCTTGTTGTGGTACATCAAGTAAGAATTTTACTTTACGGCTACCAAGTTCTTGGTCAGCAGTTGCAATAACTTGTTCTAAGAACCAGTTTGATTTTTCGTATTTGTCCCAGAAGAATGTGTGCGCTTGAGAAAGTTCGAAGTTTTCCAAGTTAAGGTCTGAGATCATTTTATGACGGAAAGTATTAAGAGCTGCAAACATCCAGCAACGACCTGAAGCTTTTTGGTTAGCAACTTTATCTTTTGTTAAATCAATTGAAAAAGCGTGGTCGTTTTCCATTTCACTTTGACGTGTTTCAAGTGATTTTAACAATCCATTGTGAGTTACAGCATTTTCAACAGCACGCAATTTGCTATCAGCTTGAAAGTCAGCAAATAGCTTATCAGTAAATGTTGATGATAATTCTGACATAATTCCTCCTATAATGTGGCTAAGTTCTCATGTAATATTTTCTGACTTAACCTAACTTAACTAATAACCATTATAACGCTTATTAAGCATTTTTCAAGAGAAATTGTAGAACTTTTTGAAACTTTCAAAAAAATGTGTAAACTTTCATAACAGTATATGTCAGAATTTTCAAACAATAATACTAAAACCAAACAAAAAAGCCCAAATAGGGCTTTTTGATTTTGAAATTTATTTCCAGAAATCGTCAAATACTGTGATTGGCAAGTGACGTTTGTGTTCTGTTTTATTCCACCAGTTTTCGATTTTAGCTTGTGCTTCTGCTGAAACTGTTTTACCTTCAAGATAATCATCGATATCGTTGTAAGTAACGCCTAGTGCTACTTCATCAGCGATACCAGGACGGTTTTCTTCTAAGTCAGCTGTTGGAATTTTTTCGTAGATAGCTGGGTCAGCACCAAGCTCTGCCAATAATTGTTTACCTTGACGTTTGTTAAGGCGATAAAGTGGAATCACGTCAGCACCACCATCACCAAATTTTGTAAAGAATCCAGTGATGTTTTCTGCAGCGTGGTCAGTACCAATAACAGCACCACTATTTGCACCTGCTACAGCGTATTGAGTAATCATACGTTGACGAGCTTTGATGTTCCCTTTGTTAAAGTCAGAAACGTCAATACCAGCTTTTTCAAGTTCATGAACTTGTCCATCAACAGCTTCTTTGATGTTTACAGCAATGCTAACATCTGGTTTGATGAATTTAAGCGCACGTTGTGCATCTTCTTCGTCAGCTTGAACACCGTATGGCAAACGAACTGCGATGAATTTGTAGCTGTCATCACCAGTTTCAGCACGCAATTCTTCCATAGCGATTTGTGCCAAACGTCCTGCCAAGCTAGAATCTTGACCACCAGAAATACCAAGCACATAAGATTTCAAGAAAGAGTGTTTTTTCATGTAATCTTTCAAGAAATCAACAGACACACGGATTTCTTCTTTAGGGTCAATACTTGGTTTAACACCCAATTCTGCAATGATTTTTTCTTGTAATGTCATTACTTAACTTCTCCTTTTTGTTGAGCTTCTTTGCGAATACGGTCGATAAGATCCATTTTGTTTTGCCAAACTTCTTGTGACAAGTCAACTGGATAATCTTGTGGGTTAAGTAGACGTTTGTATTCGTCCCAAAGTTTGTCGTATTCTTTGCGAGCATAATCTTGGATTTCAGCAAGTGTTGGCAAATCGTAAACCAATTCACCTTTATCAAAGATATCAACAAGGAGAGGAACAGCTTCAAAATCTTTTACTGTTTTATTGATGTAAGTGTATGTTGGGTGGAACATGTAAACTTCATCAAGTTGGTTAACATCTGTATCAGTGAAAGTGATGTAGTCACCTTCTGTTTTATTTCTTTCGCGACTTGTGATGCGCCAAACTTGTTTTTTACCTGGTGTAGACACTTTTTCAGCGTTGTTAGACAATTTGATAGTGTCTTGCATTACACCGTTTTCATCTTCGATTGAGACAATTTTGTAAACAGCTCCAAGAGCTGGTTGGTCATAAGCTGTGATAAGTTTTGTACCAACACCCCAAACGTCAATTTTGGCTTTTTGCATTTTAAGGTTAAGAATGGTATTTTCATCCAAATCATTTGAAGCGTAAATTTTAGCATCTGGGTAACCTGCGGCATCCAATTGTTCGCGGATTTTTTTAGACAAGTAAGCCATATCACCAGAGTCAATACGAACTCCGAGGAAGTTAATCTTGTCGCCAAGTTCATTGGCTACACGAATAGCTGCTGGAACACCCAAACGAAGTGTATCATAAGTATCAACCAAAAAGACGCAATCTTTGTGAGTGCCTGCGTAAGCCATGAAGGCTTCATAGTCATCACCGTAAGCTTGAACAAGAGCGTGTGCGTGTGTTCCTGATACTGGAATATCAAACATTTTACCAGCACGAACATTTGATGTGGCATTAGCACCACCGATTACAGCAGCACGTGTTCCCCAAATTGCTGCATCCATTTCTTGAGCACGACGGCTACCGAATTCTAACAATGGTTCGTCATTAATAACTGAACGAATACGAGCAGCTTTTGTGGCAATCAACGTTTGGAAGTTTACGATGTTAAGCAAAGCTGTTTCAACCAATTGACATTGTGCCAAAGGTCCTTCCACTTGGACGATTGGTTCATTAGCGAAAACAAGGTCACCTTCTTGAGCTGAACGAATGGTTAATTCTAATTTAAAATCTTTCAAATAAGCGATGAAATCAGCTGGATAACCTAAATCTTCTAAGTAAGCAATATCTGTTTCTGTAAAACGAAGGTTTTTAAGGTATTCAACCATACGTTGCAAACCAGCAAAAACAGCATAGCCATTTGAAAATGGTTCTTTACGGAAAAAGACTTCAAAAACCGCTTTACGGTTGTGAATGCCTTTATCGAAATAAACTTGCATCATATTAATTTGATACAAATCTGTGTGGAGAGTTAAACTATCATCTTGATACATGTGGTATCCCCTTTTTAAAAATATCGACCCAATGCTAGTCTTATTACATCTGGTTTTAACAACCTCTGCTAGCATTTGTCAAAAGATTAATTATCCCCCATATTATAGCACAATTACGAGAGACTGGCTAAAACTTTGTGAGGTTTTGCGCAAAGATTTGAAAAAAATCTGACTTTCAGAAAAGTTTTTCACAGTCTTTCTAGCTTTTCAGCCACTAAAAAAACCGAGAGGGAATCTCGGTTTTCTGTTATTTCATATTTTCGATATATTGGTAAACACCTTGTCCGGCAATAGCGCCATCACCAACTGCTGTTGTGATTTGGCGAAGTTCTTTCTTACGCACATCACCGATGGCAAAGATACCTGGAATAGCTGTCTTCATGTGGTCATCTGTGATAACCCAACCAGCTTCATCTGTAATGCCAAGTCCTTCAACCATTTTTGAAACTGGGTCAACACCAACGTAGATGAAAATACCACCAAACTCATGTTCACTGATTTCACCAGTTTTAACATTTTCCACAACAACACCTGAAACCTTGATGTCATTTCCTTTGATTTCTTTGACAACAGAATCCCAGATGAAATTGATTTTCTCGTTAGCAAAAGCACGGTCTTGCAAAATCTTTTGTGCGCGTAGTTCATCACGACGGTGAATAATCGTTACTGATTTTGCAAATTGTGTTAGATAACCAGCTTCTTCAACAGCTGAGTCACCACCACCGACAACCAATAAATCTTGGTTACGGAAGAAAGCTCCATCACAAACTGCACAGTATGACACCCCACGGCTTGTGTACTCTTCTTCACCAGCTACGCCAAGGGCACGGTTTTTAGCACCAGTTGCCAAAATAATTGTCTTAGCTTCATAAGTAGCATCTTCAGTGATGACGCGTTTAACATCGCCATCATCTTCAATGCTTTTAACGATACCATAAATATTTTCCACACCAAATTTTTCGAGCGGTGCGTGCATTTTCATTGACAATTCTGGTCCAGAAATGTGATCGTAACCTGGGTAGTTTTCAATTTCTGATGTATTATTCATTTGCCCACCAGGAGCACCTTGTTCAATAATACCAACTTTCAAGTTAGCACGTGCGGCATAAAGTCCAGCAGTCATCCCTGCAGGACCTGAACCAATAATTAATGTATCGTACATGTATTTTTTACCTCGTTTTATCGATTATTTTTCTATTCTATCAAGCTCATCTCTAAAACACAATTATTATGCTTTAAACATCAATAAAATGGCCATAAAGGCAAAAGAAAGAACTGGAATGACCATAATAGATATCATCAAAATATCATACAAAAAAGCTTGGCGTTCTTTGGCTGTTTTATCATATTTGCGTCTAGCTCGCCAAAAATTCCAAAAAACACCAACTAAAAAAACACTGATAATTGATAAAAGTAATCCCTGAATATAGAGACTAAAAATTTCTAAAAACATATTTCACCTTGCACTCGTATTCTATTTTGCTCTAAAAAAGCTGAAAAAAACTTTCAGCTCTTATTATATCAAATCTGTGTCTTTAAATATACGTTTTTGTATAATTTGCAAAGAATTCTTTAGTTCTTGCTTCCTTGGGGTGTTTAAAAATCTCTTCTGGTCGACCAGCTTCAAGAATGCGTCCCTTATCCAAAAAAAGAACTTTATCAGCCACTTGATAAACAAAATTCATATCATGGCTCACCAAAATCATAGTTTGTCCTGCTTTTGCAGCATCTGCAATTGATTTTTCCACTTCTCCAACCAACTCTGGATCAAGGGCAGAAGTAGGTTCATCTAAAAGAAGGACATCAGGTTTCATGGCAAGAGCTCGCGCTAAAGCCACGCGCTGCTTTTGCCCGCCTGATAAATGCCTTGGGTAATGATTCTCACGATCAGACAAACCAACTTTAGCTAATTCCTCTTTAGCAATCTTAGTTGCCTCAGCATCTGATAGTTTTTTGACAATCTTTAAGCCTTCTTTGACATTTTCAAGTGCAGTGCGGCGTTCAAAAAGGTTAAATTGCTGAAAAACCATAGCCAGTTTTCGACGCAACTCAAGCACTTCTTCTTTGGTGATGTTTTGAAAATCAACCTTGAAATCATCAATAGCAATGCTCCCATAGTCAGCTTGCTCTAAATAATTCAAGCTACGTAAAAACGTTGACTTTCCTGCTCCAGATGCTCCAACAAGAGCTAAGACTTCACCCTTTTTAATAGCCACATCTAAACCATCTAAAACCTTCTGACCAGAGAATGCTTTTGTTAAATTTGAAATCTTAATCATTAGCGAATATCTCCTGTTATCGTATCTTGGCTTATTTTTGGTGTATCAATAGTCATTTTTTTCTCAATTAAACGACCAATTTGTTCGATGATAATGCTGATAACCCAGTAAACCAGAGCGACCGAAATATATCGTTCAAAGTAACGGTAATCTGACCCACCTAAAATCTGAGCTTGGGCAAACATTTCAACAATCCCAGCATTAAAGGCTAGCGATGTTCCTTTGGTCAAACCAATTAAACTGTTAATCAATGTTGGTGTGGCAATCACCGCAGCATTTGGAATAATCACACGGCGATAAACTTGAAACGAAGTCATTCCAAGACTACGCGCAGCTTCGATTTCACCAACGTTTACAGCTTGAATAGCCGCACGAATGGTCTCGCTAGTATAGGCAGCTTCATTAAAAGCAAATGCTGTCACAGCAAAAACTGAGGCAGGAATGGCATTAATATTCCAGTCAAAACCGTATTTTAGTTTAAGAAATTTTAAAAAGAGTGGGATGCCGTAGTAAGTCAGCATCAACTGAACCAAAATCGGTGTTCCACGTAAAAAACTGACAAAAACAGCTTGAATAGGATATAAAACCTTTGGGCGATTGATTTTCACAATAGCAAAGACTAAAGCTAAAATCAAACCAAAGAAAGCACCTGCCAAAGTCAAGCCGAGAGTTGTTGGCAAATGTCCCAACAAATCAGGGATAGCATCAAAGACCGCACGCCAACTAAAAAGCTGACCTTCAGGGATTTTTTCAACTAACTTATCATACCAAGATAAGCCAGTTGCGAGTGTTATAAAAGACATGGAAACTCCTTCTTTTAAGATTTAACTGATGAGACAAAATCACCGCCAAAGTAAGTTTGACTTAATTCAGCTAATGTTCCATCTTCTTTTAGAGTTTTAAGGCGTTTATTAACGAATGCTTGCAGTTCTTTACCATCACTAGTATCAGCGAACAAGAGATATTCTAGTCCATCATTTTCACCACCAACTTTTTCTTTAACATTAGTTACTGTTAAATTAAAGCCTTGGTCCTCAACCAAATAATTTGAAGAAATGGCATCGTAAAGAATAAAATCGATCGTTCCATTTTCAATGTGTTGAACACGTGTCGTTAAACCAGTTGAACTTGCTGCATACTTGATTTTAATCGGTTCTTTATCTGGATTATCTTTGTTCCATTTTTCCAAAGCTTGAGCGTAGTTTGACCCTGAAATGACTTCCGTTTTTTTGCCTGATAAATCATCTAAACTATCATAGCTTGTCCCTTCAGCACTCGTAATTGCATAGTTTGAGTGTGAAATTGGATCTGAGAAAAGGTATTTTTGGGCACGTTCTTCATTGTAGTTAAAATCATTTGCCGCAATTTGATAACGGTCAGCATCCACACCCGTTAAAATAGAATCAAAAGCTGTTGTCACAAACTCTACTTTGTATTCTTTTGAGTCTTTGAAAATAGCTTTAACCACATCGATATCATAACCTTTAAAGGCTTTATTTTCCTTATAAGTAAATGGTGCTGTATCTGAGTCGGTTGCTACTTTGATGACCTTTTTGCCACCTGATTGCGTCTGAGTTGAGCAAGCTGAAAGCACCAAAGTAACTATCGCTAAAAAGGCTACTGTCAAAATGTTTGTCTTTTTCATCTCTCTTCCTCTTTTCTAATCATCTTTGTTACAGTCTACCAAACTTAAAGGCGCCTGCCCAATATATATTTTCTATGGCCATGATAGAGAAAAACTATCATGAAATCAAGCTAAGTTCTTGACACGGTATTCTATGCTTTTTTTGAACCTAAAAAAAAAAGCCTGAAACTTTTGTTTCAGACTATTTTTGATATTAGAAAGTTTGTTTTCTTGCTTTACGTTCTGCACGACCTTTAGCACGATTAGCGGCACGGCGTTCGCGTTTACGTTTTTCGTCAACTTTCCATTGAATTTTTTTCTTGTAACCAGGTTTGATTTTTTTCTTTTTCTTCTTAACCAAACCAATCATCTCAGTATCAAGTTTTTGATATGATTTTTCACGGTTGGCACGACGATCACGATCGTAAGTATCTTGGAATTCACCATTTTTAAGCATTTTTGGTACGAATTTAATGCCCAATTTTTCAAGTTCACGAATATCTGAATCGTCACTTGGTTGGTAAAGTGTGATGGCAATACCATTCAAACCGTTACGTCCTGTACGTCCAACACGGTGAACAAAGAATGACAAATCTTGTGGAATCGCATCGTTGATAACGTGACTAACCCCTTCAATATCAATCCCACGCGCTGCCAAATCAGTTGCCACGATGTATTCGTAAGACAATTTTTTGATTTGGTTCATCGTACGTTTACGTTCACGTGGTGGAATACCACCGTGAATTTTAGCCACTTTCAAACCATTTGACACAAGATAGCTATGCAATTCATCTGCACGTTCTTTAGTGTTCACAAAAATCATAGCAAGATATGGGTTAAAAGCTTTTGTGATTTCCAAAATTTGAGCATTTTTATCACGACCCTTAGTTGATACCAACCAATTATCGATAGTATCTGCGATAACAGTTGTTGTCTTGATTTTTTCCATGACAGGATTTGTCAAATATTTCTTCAAGAATGGTTGTAATTTTTGTGGAATAGTTGCTGAGAAGACCAAAATTTGAACATCTTTTGGCAATGTGCTAGCAATCTTATCAACCGTATCAAGGAAGCCCATATCAAGGGTCATATCAGCTTCATCAACGACAAAAGTGTGTGCTTTGTAGATTTCAAGGTCGCCAGATTTAACCAAATCATAGATACGACCCGGTGTTCCAATGACGATATGTGGTTGAGATGATTTTAGTTTTTCAATTTGACGAAGTTTATCTGTCCCACCAACATAATTTGCTACACGGATTTCTGTTTCAGATTTATCTGCAATTTGTTTTGTGGCTTGATAGATTTGTGTTGCCAATTCACGGCTTGGTGCTGTGATAACAACTTGAACGTTGTCGCTTGTTTCATCCAATTTTTCAAAGATTGGTAGCAAGAAAGTGTGTGTTTTCCCTGAACCAGTTTTTGATTCACCTACCAAATCACGACCTGAACGTACAACAGGAATTAATTTTTGTTGCACTTCTGTCGGATTTTTGAATTTAAGCTCTGCGAGTGCCTCACGGATGTAGGGCTTAAAATTAAAATCGTTAAAAGACATGTTTTACCTCAATTTCTTATCTCATCAAGTGTTACTTGAAATTTCTCTATATCTGTTTATCGTTTCATCCCTAGCCAGTATTGCTAGGTGAATTTTTTCATTCCTTTCTATTATATCATTAAAAGGGGGATTAAAGCAAAGCACTATGCGCTTTAAGAAGTAAAAAAACGAGCTGAGAATGTCTCAACTCGCTTTCACTATTATAAAACATAAAGGAAAATCAATGTGATGATACTTGCAATAGCTCCAACGCTCCACAAGAAAGCATCAACTTTCCATTCAGACCATTTTTCTGATTTTCCAGACAAACCACCAAGCTCCAAATGATGGTGGAATGGTGTCATACGGAAGATACGACGACCTTCACCATATTTTTTCTTAGTGTATTTGAAGTAAGATACTTGAAGCATTACTGAAGCTGTTTCAAAAACGTAAACAAAACCAATGATTAGCAATGTCCATTCTTGACGAAGGGCAATTGAAATTGCGGCAAGCATAGCACCCAATGCCAAGCTTCCCACATCACCCATAAAGACTTTAGCTGGTTTATGGTTAAAGACAAAGAAACCAAACAAAGCACCAATCATAGTAACAATAATCAAGAGAACATCGAATTGTTTTTGAACAACTGCGATAACTCCGTAAGCTGCCAAACTAATAGCTACTGAAATTGAAGCCAAACCGTCAATCCCATCAGTCAAGTTAACCGCATTTGAAAATCCAACAATCCAGAAAAGAACAAAGGCAACATAAAGCACGCCAAGGTGTAAATCAAATCCAAAGACATTCAAATCATCTGTTCCACTTGGACGCACGTGAACAAAATAGAAAATCAAACCACCAATAATTTGCAAGCTCATTTTTTGCCAAGGTGTTAAACCTTCATTGATTTGTTTAAAGATTTTCAAGAAATCATCAAGGAATCCTACAATTCCATAAATCAAAAGAACCATTAAAATTCCTACGGTTGCTCCCATTGAAGCACCAGCTTGTCTTTCGATAAAGAAACTAAAGACAAGACTAACGAGAATGGCAACTGTTAGAAAGACTGTCCCACCCATTGTTGGTGTTCCGGCTTTAGCTAAATGTTGTTTGACATCCTCGTGCATTTGTTGCCCACCAATTTTTTTCAATTGATAAATACGAATAAAATGCGGCATAGCAAATACTGTCAAGGCAAAGGCGACAATACCTGCAATTAAACTTAAAAACATTTTAGTTTAGTCTCCTAGAGTAATTTTAATTTTTTTGACTTTGTCAATATCTTTTCCGGTATCGACACTTTGCTTAGTGACTTTTGAACCAGAGCCTTTAATGGTTACTTTGATTCCAGTCCACTTCGCAAATTTTTCAACATTTTCTTTCGTCCAGCCATACATGTCTGGCATTGTTTTTAATTTTCCTGTCCAAAGTAGCACTTGTTCATT
This sequence comes from Streptococcus equinus, assembly GCF_900101445.1. GTDB lineage: Bacteria > Bacillota > Bacilli > Lactobacillales > Streptococcaceae > Streptococcus > Streptococcus equinus_B. The sequence continues at coordinate 39,117 of NZ_FNKE01000003.1, forward strand.
TTGTGAAAGATTGCTTCCGACTTTTTTAGACATTTTCTTAATTTTGCTACCTGAACCAACGACAACTGGTTGAACAAGATTATTACGAAGTTCCTGAGCGGTATCACCAGGTGCTTTTCCGATATAATCTTTCAATTGGTATTTAGTTTCTGTATCTGTACCAGTCACGGCTGTACTTGTCAAAGTGTCCTTAATCATCATGGCACGTTCAAGCACTGGATTAACTACATCTTTCCAGAAACTACGTTTAAAAGTCGTTGTTGGTTGTTGAAGGGTAACATACATGATAAAGTCAGGATCATCTGATGGCACCATAGCAACAACAGAGTTGATGTAGTCATTATCACCAGTCAAGTATCCTCCACCTTCTTCAGCAGATGCGGCAATTTGGGCTGTACCAGATTTGACGGCAACTGAGTAATCACCGACTTGAATAACCGGTGCCCCTTCCGTGCTATCATACAAGGTACCAAATTGTGAATCTGTACCAACCGTTACCATATAATCAAGTGTTTGATTAGCAGCATTTTCTGAGACAGGTTTACCAGAGATTTCAGCTGACGCTTTACGGGCTGTATTATTATTTGGGTCATAGATTTGACTAATAAATTGTGGTTCAAGCATAACCCCTTTATTAGAAATCGCAGAAAAGGCACGAAGCATTTGAACTTGTGTCACACCAATACCTTGACCGAAAGCACTCATGGCAATGGTTACTTCATTGTCTGATGGCAACAGACCGCTACCTTCATTGACCATTCCAAAACGTGTTGGGTAACCGAATTTAAACTTAGACAAGTAGTTTAGCCATTTATCATTACCCATTTTTTGTTCAAGACTTGTCATGGCAACGTTACTTGACCAAGCGAACCCTTGAGCATACGTCATATATTGAACAGAAGTATTACCTTCGTTGACGTTCCAGTCATTGATTTTTGTGTCAGCGACTGTAATACCATTGATAGTTGAAATGACTTCGTTTGGCGTGAAGATACCATCATCAATAGCTGAAGCAAGTGTCATCACTTTCATGGTTGACCCTGGTTCATAGTAACTTTGATAGAGAATGGTATTCCATGTCTTAAGGTTATCTTCATTATAACCTTCCATTGTCTGTGCATTATAGGTTGGACGTTGTGTGGTTGCTAAGATTTCTCCTGTTTTAGCATTAACCACTGTCGCACTGGCATATTTACCTTGAGCATCATTTTGGAAAATATCCATTTGTGACTCAAGATAAGATTGCAATGGTTCAGAAAGTGTTGTGTAGACATCTTTTCCATCAACAGCTCGTTTAACGGTTGTTTCTGTACCGAGTAACAAGTTACCATTTTTATCTTTTTGGTAAGTTACTTTTCCGTCTGTCCCTGATAGCACATCGTTCAATGAGGCTTCTAAACCTGATGTTCCGACAAGGCTTGATGTTTTACCATCTTTATTTTCTTTTAATTGGGCAAGTCCTAGGAATTGTGAAGCAAAGACACCATTTGGATACATACGTCCAGGTGTTGATTCAAATCCAATTCCTTTAATTCCAGCATCCTTCATAGCTGTTTCAATTTCTGATTTCTTACTGTATGATAAACCAGACCCTGAACTTCCGAATGACACTTGGAAAAGCCCACTTTGATTCAATTGTTTTAAGACTTCGTCTTTATCAATACCGATTTGGGCATTCAAAATCTCAGCAACTTTATCGTATTGAGATTTTTTAACGTAGAGTTTTTCACCAGTTGTTGACACATAAGATTTCGAGATAATAGCATAAACACTATAAGTTGTCGAATCCTCAGCTAGTGCAACACCATTACGGTCATAAATCGTACCACGTTTAGCTTGGACCGTCACTGTTTGTTGGTAAACATCTGAGGCTTCTTTAGATAGATTATGACCAAACTTGGTATCTGTTCCCACAATAATCGCGAAATTGATAATAAACACAAAGAAAAGGAAGACTGCCAAAATCATTAGATTTTGACCAACACGCTCGCGATTTTTATCGGGTGTGCGTCTGTCCTTTACCACATAGTCTAAAAAACGATTCATTAATTTTTTCATAGACTACTCCACCTGTTTAATATTATCCTGCTGGCTTGTTAAACCAGCATTTTGGGCAATTTGCTCAACACGGTCACGACTTGACAGTTCATTGACCTCTTGTTTAGCATTGTCGTAATTTGTCTGTACTTCAGTAATCTGACTATTTAAGTCAGTGATTTGCTGTTGTACTTGAAGATTACGACTTTGAAGGTAAATAATACTAATCGCCATGGTAATAGCCGTTAAAATGATGGAACCATAAAAAGCTTTTTCGATGCGTGAAAATTTTCGAATACGACGTCTAAGAGCCTTAGCAATGGCTTCGTTACGGTGTTTATCAGTCATTACTTACGAACCTTTCTAGCCACGCGCAATTTTGCTGAGTGAGAACGATTGTTGGCTTCCAACTCTTCTTGACTTGGTAAAATCGGTTTACGATTTACAAGAGCAAGTTTTGGCTGCATATCATCTGGAATAAAAGGTAAACCTTTTGGAACTTCCACTGTAGACGCTTCTTTAAACAATTGTTTTGTCAAACGGTCTTCAAGCGAGTGGAAAGTAATCACAGAAATACGACCATCAACTGCTAATAAGTCAATCGCTTGTTGGATAGACTCATCTGCTGCTCCCAATTCATCGTTAACTTCGATACGAATGGCTTGGAAAATTTGCTTAGCAGGGTGCCCTTTTTTCTTAAGCTCTTTAGCAGGCTTAGCTGATTTGATGATTTCTGCCAATTCAGTCGTTGTTTCAATCGGCTTTTCTTGTCTAGCTTGTTCAATTTTGCGCGCAATTTGTTTTGAAAACTTATCTTCACCGTATTTGTAGAAAATACGAACCAAATCATGGTAATCGTAAGTATTCACCACATCATAAGCCGTTAAATCTTGCTCACGGTTCATACGCATATCAAGCGGAGCATCCTTTTTATAAGAAAATCCACGCTCACGCTCATCTAGTTGCGGACTTGACACCCCAAGGTCATATAAAATACCATCAATCTCAGTTACTCCATGCATTGCTAAATTTGAAGCAAGATTGCGGAAATTGTCCTTGATAAAAGTGACTTGTCCTTTTTCAATATAATCTTTTAATCGAATTTGTGCATTGTCAATAGCCGTCTGGTCTTGGTCAAAAGCATAGAGGTGACCATTCGGGCCAAGCTTAGAGAGGAGATATTCACTGTGTCCTGCTCCTCCAAGCGTTGCATCTACATAGATTCCATCTGGCTTGATATCAAGCATATCAACGGTTTCATGTAGAAGTACTGTAATATGATGAAAGTCTTTTGTCATACCTTTCATTATAACACAAATAGAAAGATTCTTCCTTAAAAGATGAGGAGAAATAGAAAAACCAAGCGTCCCATATTTGAGACACTTGGCTCTTTTTTATTTGAAAAATGAACTCATTTCCGAAAGAAAATAAATTATTCTCTGATTTGTCCTTTACCGTTAATGTAAAATTTTGTGCTTGTTAATGCTTCTAGGCCCATTGGACCACGCGCATGCATTTTTTGGGTAGAAATTCCAATTTCTGCTCCCAAGCCAAAGACAAATCCATCTGTAAATCGTGTTGAGGCATTCACATAAACTGCTGCTGCATCCACTTCATCTTGGAAGCGTTCGGCGTTCTCAAGATTTTTTGTCACAATCGCTTCAGAGTGATGGGTTGTGTAGTGATTTACCCAATCAATAGCTTCATCGAGTGAAGACACCACATTAACAGACATGATGTAATCATTGTATTCTGTTGCAAAGTCTTCCTCACTTGCTGCCTTTGCATCTTTAAAAATAGCTAGCGCTTTTTGGTCTGCACGGAATTCCACTGGATGAACCTTGTTAATAGCTTTTTCTAATTGAGGCAAGAACTGCTCTGCAATTTTTTCATGAACTACAAGACTCTCAGCTGCATTACAAACACTTGGTCGTTGCGTTTTGGCATTGATGACAATCTTAGTTGCCATATCCAAATCAGCTGTTTCGTCAACGAAAATGTGACAATTTCCAACTCCAGTTTCAATGACTGGAACCTTAGATTTTTCTTTAACTGTTTGAATCAAGCGTGCGCCACCACGTGGAATCAAAACATCAACATAATCGACAGCTTGCATTAATTCTTCAGCAACAGCATGGCTAGTATCTTCGACTAATTGAACCACATTTTGGTCAAGCCCTTCTTTAGCTAGAGCTTTTCTGATAACTGTTACAAGTGCAGTATTTGAATGAATAGCATCACGACCGCCACGTAAAATAATGGCATTACTTGTCTTGAAAGCAAGGCTAAAAGCATCGACAGATACATTTGGACGGCTTTCAAAAATCATAGCAATGACACCAAGCGCAACACGTTTTTGCACAATTTTTAGGCCATCAAGATTTGTGTAGCCACGAACAACTTGACCAATCGGATCTTGAAGATCAGCTACTTGACGAACACCTTCTACAATACCTTCAATGCGTTTAGCATCAAGGCGCAAACGGTCTACCATAACCGGTGAAATTCCATTTTCTTGCGCTTTTTCAACATCACGCGCATTTTCTTGCAGGATAAAATCAGTTTCTGCTAGCAAAGCTTTCGCAACAAGACCCAAGATTCGATTTTTCTCTGCTGTTCCAAGTTTTACCAAACTTTGAGAAGCTGTTTTTGCATTTTTCCCTAGTTCATCAATATAGCCCATCTCAAGACCTCCTTAATTACTTAGATTGTGAAAACCATGTTCCAATATTAGCACCATCAAGAGCACGTAAAATATCACGTGGATTAGCTCCATTCATCAAAATCATTTGACTGTTGTTATCAAAAATCATTTGAGCACTCTTAATCTTACTAAGCATGCCACCAGTACCAAATTTGCTACCTGCACCGCCAGCTGATTTAATGATTTCATCAGTGATTTCACTAACATGCTCACGAAGTTTCGCATCTTCATAAACATTTGGATTTTTATCATAAAGCCCATCAATATCTGACAACATGATTAGCAAATCAGCTTTAGTCACTTTAGCAACAATGGCAGATAAGCGGTCATTATCACCGAATTTTGTGGCATGATCCATTTCATCAACGCTGATGGCATCATTTTCATTAACGATTGGAACAATTCCCATTGAAAGAAGCGTCTCAAAGGCGTTAGTGAAATTTGCCAAACTCTCAGGATATTCGATAACATCTCGTGTAATCAAAAGCTGACTGACTTCTGTCTGATAGTGTGAAAAAATTTGTGAATAAAGGCTCATCATGGCCACCTGACCGACACTTGATACCGCTTGTTGGCGTGCAATTTCTGTCGGACGTTTGTCCATGTTAAGAACATTAAGTCCAAATCCCATGGCACCAGATGATACCAAGACAACTTCCATTCCTTTATTCATCAAACTAGAGATAACAAAGGCCAGTTGATCGATTTTTTCAAGATTTATTTTGCCATTTGGCATAACAAGGGAGCTTGTCCCGATTTTTATAACAATTCGTTTTACTGATTCAAAATTACGTTTCATACGCTTATTATACACTAAAAAAACAGTCCTAGGAACTGTTTTTCTAAGGTTTTATCTAAGTATTTAGTCAACTTTAATTCACATCTTAATTTCAGGAGATTTTAGAAATTAATGTGAGATTTTCTTCCAAAATTTATGACTAATCAAGATTTGAGCAAAAATTGCTAAGACCAAAAGAACAATTGTCAATGTCATGTTAATCAGTAGAACTTGCTGAGTGATATTGCCAATGATTACTAAACCAACCGCTAAGCCACCACCAAGAAGATAAGCTGCCATCATAATCGCAAGAGCAAGCCACTGACCAGAATGACGATTAAAAAGCTGTGTCACATCTTGCCAAAGCAAATTTAGATTTTTATAGTCACGCCAATACATCAGTTGGCCTTGAATAGCGATCATAGCACACAATCCAACCAAAAATGCTAGCATTAAAAAGACATTTAGATGCACCAAAAACAAACCAACAACTAAATAAATAACAGCAGGAACAAGTGCTTGAAGTGCAGCTAAAACAATAAATTTCTGAACAAGAAAGCCTTTAAAATGAAGCGGCAAACTTCTTAAAAAGTTATAGTTTTCTTTTTCAAGCGAAATACCAACTCCAAGTAAAGTCGTTGGCATGGCACAAGTTGTTCCCAAAATAACGCCAACAAGCAAGGCAATACCAAAATAATCCGTAGATACCTTGGCTAAAGTAAACCCATTAGTCAGCATTGGTGTCAGGAAAACAACCACATAAATCAAAGGCATCAAATAGGTCTGAGTAAGCAAGGTTGCATTTTGAAGTGTTGAAAGGTGATGATGAAGCATCATCTTTGTTAAAGAAGCTGAACTTTTTGACGTTTTTTTCGTCTGCTTCTTAGCTTTAGCTTTTTTAGGACTAGCATACAAAGTATTGTGATAATAATTTGGCATCGCCCATTTAACCAAACCGATAATCAATCCCAAAAGAACAAGCAAAGGAAGGTAAAAGTTCAAAAGCGCAGCCAAACTAAAAGGCGCATGAACCACATCATAAAAGCCTCTAAAATAAGGAATAATTGGACGATCAGGAATCGTCAAGCTGTCACTTCCCATATTTTTACTGTTGACAACATTCATATAAAGAATAGTTCCGACAGCGCCAATCGTTGAAAGAGACATCAAGACTGTTGAAATCAATTTACGATGATTGCTGCGAACAATCAAACCACCAACCAAGCTATTAACATAAAGTGCTAATACTGTTGAAGCGGTAAAGAGAATCCCAAAAACAATCACGGTAGCAATAATTGCCACAAATAGCCCTGCCATTTGCCAATAAGCGATGAAAAATAATGATACCAAAGGCATCAGGAAAGTCACGCCCATCCCAAAACTTGAAATCACTTTTGCCAGATACAACTCACTGGATTTAATCGGCAAGTGAGCATAAAGTTTAACATCATCACTTTCGTAAAAAATGCTATACATAGCTGAGAAAGCATTCAAGCTTGCCATGATGAAGAAAATCGCTGTGTAAAAAGAAAAGTAACCAGGATAATGTTTAAAATTAAGACTGGCAAACATGAAAATGTAAATCACTGCAAAGAAAAGACTTAAAACCACTTGCTGGCGAATCACACTTTTGTAAGTTGACAATCTTTTTTGAGGATTCTTTTCTTGTTTACGCTTAACCGCTGTTACAGCTTGAGGGTTTGAGTAAAGGATATTAATCTTAACAAGTTCCTTAACAGTTGACCAATTCATACACTCACCCCTCTTCTACCTTGCGACCTGCAAGTTCTAGGTAAATGCTTTCCAAATCTTTATCCGGATAATTGGCTTTTAGCTCATCCAAAGAACCAACAAAAATTAATTTGCCTTCTTTTAAAATCCCGATACGGTCACACAATTGCTCAGCAACTGCCAAGACGTGTGTTGAAAAAAGGACAGTATTGCCACCACGCGCATGCTCTTTCATCATCTCTTTCAAATCAAAAGAAGCTTGCGGGTCAAGACCAGTTAAAGGTTCATCCAAAATCCAAATATCAGGATTTGAAATCAAAGCTCCAATAACAATGACTTTTTGACGCATCCCATGTGAGAAACTTTCAATCAAGTCATTAACATGCTCAGCGATATCAAATAAATGTGACAAGCGTTCAATACGCTCATCCACTTCTTTTTCATCAACGCCATAAATCTTAGCTAGAAAATGCCAATACTCACCAGCTGTCAAATTCAAGAACAAATCTGGTGAATCTGGAACATAACCAATACGTTTTTTGATGTCATCGCGATGTTCAGACAATGCCAAATCATCCACGTAAACTTCACCATAAGTCGCATCAATGATTGACGTTAAAATGCTAATGGTTGTTGTTTTCCCAGCACCATTGTGACCAATCAAACCAAAAATTTCCCCATTTTCGATGGTCACATTTAAATCACTAAGTGCTTCCTTATCTCCATATAATTTTGAAACATGTTCAAAACGAATCATTTTTTCTTTCCTCCTAATCTCCTCAAAATGGCTTTATCCACTTTGAAACTTCCTTTTTTTCATAATATTCTACTGCCCACTCTTGGGTTAATTTTTTTAATTCCTCAACACCACGTGGGAGTGTCAAATCAGTGTGAGCGCTGTAAAGATTTAAATCACGGTCTAAATGCAAAGCACATAAACCAGCATCTCTACTCTTAATTACTTCATTAGACGCTGACAGCAAAATTTTAGATAATTTCACGTCCTGTCTAACTACCATATCTTCATAAGCGACTTTAATAGCTGAATATAGCTTGCTACATTTTTCATCCATTAAATCTCCCCCTCTCCCAAATTAAATACATTTGTACTATTGAAATAACACAAATAATCTTTACAATATCTTACCCTTTCTTACACCATTTGTCAAATCATTATAAAAAGCCCTTGCCAAAAGCAAGGACTTTCTATCATGATTTATTAAGGATTACAATGATTCGTAAAGGCTAACAGCGTTATCAACTGTGAATCCATATTCTTCAAAGATTTTAGCACCTGGTGCTGAAGCTCCCCAAGTATCGATTGTAAGAGTTTTACCTTGGAGACCAACATATTTGCCCCAACCAAAGCTTGAACCAGCTTCGATTGCCAAACGTTTTGTAACGTTAGATGGAAGGATACTTTCTTTATAAGCAGCATCTTGTTCGTCAAAGATGTTTTGTGCTGGCATTGAAACCACGCGAACGTGAACACCTTTAGCTTCCAAAGCAGCTTGAGTATCAAGAGCCAATTTCACTTCAGAACCTGTAGCGATAAGGATACCGTCAAGGTCACCTTTAGCTTCCGAAAGGATGTAAGCACCTTTGTTCAAACCTTCTTCTGCCAATTCTTTTGTTCCTTCAAGAACAGGAAGATTTTGACGAGTCAAGATAAGCATTGTTGGACGAGTTGTTTCAGCAAGAGCACGTTTCCATGCAGCGTTTGTTTCGTTACCATCTGCTGGACGGATAACATTAAGGTTAGGCATAGAACGAACGCTAGCTAATTGTTCAACTGGTTCGTGAGTTGGACCATCTTCACCAACAGCGATTGAATCGTGTGTCATAACATAGACAGTTGGTAATTGTTGAAGAGCAGCCATACGAACAGCTGGAAGTAGGTAGTTTGAGAATACGAAGAATGTACCACCGTAAACACGAGTACCACCATGAAGAGCGATACCGTTCATTGCAGCAGCCATAGCAAATTCACGAACACCAAACCAAATGTTACGACCAAGGTAGTTATCTGGTTGGAAATCAGATTCTACTTTGACCATTGTATTATTTGATGCAGAAAGGTCAGCTGAACCACCCCAGAATGATGGGACTTGAGCTGAGATTTGTTGGATAGCTTGTTGACTTGATGAACGGCTAGCAAGGCTAGTTCCAAGTTCGAAGTCGTCAAGTTTTACGTCAACTGGTTTGTTAGCAAATGCAGCTTTGTATTCAGCAGCTAATTCTGGGTAAGCAGCTTCGTATTCACGGAATTTAGTTTCCCATGCGTTTTCAGCAGCTTCACCACGGAATTTGATACCAACTTCAAAGCGTTTAGCAACTTCTTCTGGTACTGTGAATTCTGGATATTCCCAACCGTAAGATTTTTTAGCGTAAGCAATTCCATCAACACCAAGAGGGGCACCGTGAACAGCAGATGTACCTTGTTTTTCAGCACCGAAACCAATGATTGTTTTCACTTCGATGATAGATGGTTTTTCTGTTTCAGCTTTAGCTTCTTCGATAGCTTTAGCAATAGCTTCAAGGTCGTTACCATCTTTAACCAAGATGTGTTGCCAACCGTAAGCTTCGAATTTACCTTTAATATCTTCTGTGAAGGCTTTTGATGTTGGACCATCAAGTGAGATGTCGTTTGAATCGTAAAGAAGGACCAATTTACCAAGTTTTAAGTGACCTGCAAGACTAGCAGCTTCTTGGCTGACACCTTCCATCAAACAACCATCACCATGCAAAGCATAAGTGTAGTGGTCTACAATATCAAAGCCTGGTTTGTTAAATTTAGCAGCTAAATGAGCTTCTGCCATTGCCATACCAACAGCGTTAGCGATACCTTGACCAAGTGGTCCTGTAGTTGCTTCTACACCATCAGTGTGGTTAACTTCTGGGTGACCTGGTGTTTTTGAACCCCATTGACGGAAGTTCTTCAAGTCATCGATTGTTACATCGTAGCCTGATAAGTGAAGTAGGCTATACAAAAGAGCAGAACCGTGACCTGCAGACAATACAAAACGGTCGCGGTTAGACCAAGAACGACTTGTCTTTGGATTAACATTCATTACATGATTCCAAAGAACGTAAGCCATAGGTGCAGCTCCCATTGGAAGGCCTGGGTGACCTGAATTGGCTGCCTGAATGGCATCAATTGAGAGCGTACGGACAGTGTTTACTGCCAACTGATCAATAGCATCAAATGTCATGAGTGAAACCTTTCTGTTTTTAAGGACTTAAAGTATTATTGTTCGGATTCTATTATATCATAAAAAACTTGACTTTTTAAATTAAATTGTCAATTGCTTTCTTGTAAGCAGTTTCTAAAAAAGCCCAGCTAAAGATAGCTGAGCGATTTTCTTATGAATTTGGATCGTCAAGGCTACGACCGTGCAAACCACGTTCACGTTGCAATTGACGAAGTTTTTCTGGTGTCACATCATTTCCATCTTCATCGACGATTTTAATACCGGCGATGTGGTGAAGCAATGAATGACGGTAACCTTCAATATACTCTTTACGCAATTTAGCTTGTTCAACTTTTTCAGGACCAGTCAAACCAACTGTTTTTTTCTTGCGTGCAAGTTCATTAATACGTTGAATCTTTTTTTCATTCATGAGTAAGACTCACCTAACGTCTAAATTATGTTTAAACGTTATTTCCTTTCTATAATTTACCAAAACCTCTAAACTAAGAAGTCTGATATACGCCAGAAATCTACTCAAAGAGTAGATTTCTTAAGCTTATTTGGTATTCAATTTGTTAAATGCGGCAACGCTGCTTGCTTTTGCTGTCAATTCAGCAAGAATAGCTAAGCGGTTATTTTTAACAGCTTCATTATCTACCATAACCATTGTATTGTCAAAGAATTTGTCGATAACTGAGCTTAAAGCAAACAATTGAGCCAATTTATCGCTAGCAGAACCAGCCAAGTTTAAGTCAGCTGCGGCTTGTGCCAAAGCTTTTTCTTCGTCATTTTCAAACAAGTTAGCATCAACTGCTACACCTGCTTGTGCTTTTTCAGCAAGATTGAAGACACGTGAAAGACTTTCAACAGCAGCTTTGTAACCTTCTGCTTTGCTTGCTTCAACAAGAGCGTCAGCAGCTTCAAGCATTTCAGCCACAACAAAGTTTGAACCAGCAAGAACAGCTTCTTTAATGTCTTTAGAAACTGATTTGTTCATCATTTTTTCAACACGCGCACGAATGAAGTCCATAACTTCTGCTTTGTGTTCGTATGTCAAGCTATCAAATTCCAAAGCATAAAGGTTGTCAACCAATTCATCCATTGGAATTTTCAAACCAAAGGCATCCATGATACGAACAACACCAGCTGTCGCACGGCGAAGAGCGTATGGGTCGTTTGAACCTGATGGAATCAAACCAACTGAGAAGAATGACAAGATAGTATCCAATTTATCAGCAAGTGCCAAAAGTGCACCAACTTTAGTTTCTGGAAGGTCACCATCAGCTGAATTTGGAAGGTAGTGTTCGCGAATAGCTGCTGCTACTGCGGCATCTTCACCAGCAAGAAGGGCATATTTTTCACCCATGATACCTTGCAATTCATCAAATTCACCAACCATACCTGTCAATAGGTCAAATTTGTAGATTTCAGCAGCGCGTGCAAGAGCTTTGCTTTCTTCGGCAGAAGCGCCAGCTTTTTCAGCAAGGTAAGCAGCAATCACTTTGCTACGTTTCATGTGTTCTGAAAGTGAACCAATTTTTTCGTGGAATGTTACGTTATCAAGTTTAGCTACAAGGTCAGCGATGTTAAGTTTTTGGTCTTCACGCCAGAAGAATTCACCATCTTCCAAACGAGCAACAAGCACTTTTTCGTTACCTTTAATAACGTTTTCGATGTGGTTTTCGTTACCGTTACGAACTGAGATGAAGTTTGGCATTAAGTTGCCATCAAGGTCACGAACAACGAAGTAACGTTGGTGGTTTTTCATTGATGTCACAAGCACTTCTTCTGGAACTTCAAGGTATTTAGTATCGAAGCTTCCCATGAAAGCAGTTGGGTATTCAACCAAGTTAAGCACTTCGTTAAGCAATTCGTCGTCGATTTCAACACGAACGTTTTGAGCTTTTTCGATAGCTTTGATTTGGTTAACAATCATGTCTTGACGTTCTTTTGCGTCAGCGATAACAAAGACTTTACGCAAATCTTCTTCGTATGAATCAGCAGTTGCGATTTCTGTTTCGTGACCAAGGAAACGGTGACCACGGCTCACACGACCTGAGTGGATATCCAAGAAGTCAAGGTCAAGAGCTTCGTCGTCAAGAAGCACTGTCAATGTGTGAACTGGACGAATGTATTCAAATGTATTGTTTGCCCAGTGCATGTTTACTGGGAAAGTCATAGCTGACAAGATTTCTGGAATGTCAACAAGGACTTCTTTAGCAGCTTTTCCTGCTTCGTGTTTTGTAACGTAGACATATTCTTCACCTTTGACTTCGCGGAATTCGATGTCATCAGTTGTCAAACCTTTACCACGAACAAAACCTTGAGCAGCTTTTGTAAAGTTACCATCAGCATCCAAAGCGATTTTTTTAGAAGGACCTTTGAAGTCTTCTGTCAAATCAGTTTGAGCATCTGCAAGTCCAAGAACACGAACAGCCAAACGACGTGGTGTTGAGAAGGTTTGAATGCCTTCAAAAGCCAAACGTTTTTCTTTCAAAAATGCTGCCATGCGGTCGCCAAGTTGTTTTTCACTTGGAGTAACAACATAAGCTGGTAATTCTTCTAAACCAAGTTCTACAAGTAAATTTTTAGCCATTATTCAGCATCCTCCTTCAAAAGTTTTTCACGTGTTGCTTCATCAAGCAATGGGTAACCAAGACGTTTACGTTCAGCAACGAAAGTTTTCGCAACGACACGGGCCAAGTTACGGATACGAGCGATGTAACCAGCACGTTCTGTTACAGAAACAGCTCCACGCGCATCAAGCAAGTTGAATGTGTGTGAGCATTTCAAAACGTAATCGTAAGCTGGGTGAACCAAGTTTTCTTCCAAGCAACGTTTTGCTTCTGTTTCAAATTTTTCAAAGTTTTCAAGAAGCATGTCTTGGTTAGAAATTTCAAATGAGTATTTTGAGTGTTCAAATTCTGGTTGAAGGAAGATTTCACCGTATTTAACACCTGGAGCCCATTCGATATCATAAACTGAATCCACTTCTTGGATGTATGATGCCAAACGTTCAAGACCATAAGTAACTTCTGACGTTACAGGACCAGTTTGCAAACCACCAACTTGTTGGAAGTAAGTAAATTGAGTGATTTCCATACCGTCAAGCCAAACTTCCCATCCAAGACCAGCTGAACCAGTTGATGGGTTTTCCCAGTTATCTTCAACGAAACGGATATCGTGTTCCAAAGTGTTGATTCCCAAACGTTCCAATGATTCAAGGTAAAGTTCTTGAATGTTAGATGGAGATGGTTTCATAACAACTTGGAATTGGTGGTGTTGGTAAAGACGGTTAGGGTTTTCACCGTAACGACCATCTGCAGGACGACGTGATGGTTCTACATATGCTGCATTCCATGGTTCTGGACCGATGGCACGAAGGAATGTGTAAGGGCTCATTGTACCAGCACCTTTTTCATTATCATAAGCTTGCATTAACATACAACCTTGGTCGTTCCAAAATTGTTGCAAAGTCAAAATAATTTCTTGGAAAGTCAATTTTTTAGACATACATCTACTCCTTATTTTGTTAACTTAGTTTTTGCGAAGTATCTAAGGAAATCAGCTTTTTTTACAATATAAAAAACCGCCAACACACCCATATGATACCTCATAAGGGGCGTTAAAACGCGGTTCCACCCTATTTTATTACTTCATTTATCTGATTTTAACTTAGCCTAGCTAAGCGAAAGCGCCAGCGACTCATTTCAGTTTCATCCGACTTCCACCACCTCGGACTCGCTAAGAAACACCATGAGGCTTTCTCTCTTTACCAGCTATTTTAGCACAAATGTAATTGGGTGTCTAGTAAATATCAAAAGAAGCTGAACTCATTCTTTTTATGAATCCAGCCTCTTTTTTATTTCTACGCTTTCCAGGCTTCTTGTCCGCCTAGGTATGTTGCTCGTAAGTCAAGGTCTTTGTCTAGAACGATAAAATCAGCTTTGTATCCTTTTTTGATTTGACCACATTTATCGTCGATGCCAACTGAGATTGCTGCTGTGAGACTTGCCATGCTAATAGCTTGCGCTTTTGAGGCAATTCCCCAATTAACCACATTTTTAACAGCATCTTTTAACTGAAGAATCGAACCTGCAAGAGCACCATTTGATTTCAAACGTGCTGTTCCTTTTTCAACGATAACAGGAAATTCTCCAAGCATATAATCACCGTCTTCAAGACCACCAGCACTCATGCAATCCGTAATCAAGACAACATGTTCGTGGTCTTTTTGATGCATCAAAATATCACAAGCAGATGGGTGCACATGGTGCCCGTCACAGATTAACTCAGCATAGGTATTTGGTAGTTCATAAACCGCACCGACCATTCCTGGCTCACGGTGATTAAGGCCACGCATACCATTATAAGCATGAACCCAAACAGATGCCCCTGCTTCAACTGCTTGCGCAGCTTGCTGATAAGTAGCATCTGAGTGTCCAAGAGCTACAATGACATTTTTACGAGTCGCATAATCGATAAAGTCTTCGACTTCATCTCGTTCAGGTGCCAAGGCAATTTTTTTCAACAAGCCCTTTGAACTTTCAAGCCATTGATCAAGTTCAGCTGTTGAAGGATTTTTCATATAAGATGGGTTTTGAGCCCCCTTGTATTTTTCTGTGAAATAAGGTCCTTCAAAGAAAAGTCCTTGGATACGCGCACCGCTTTCTTTACCAGCAAAATCAGCTGCCGTACGACAAATATCATCTAAGGTCTCAAATGATGCCGTCAAAGCTGTTGGTAAAAAGCTTGTGACACCTGCTCCCAAAAGAGCCTTACTCATTATCTCAAAAACCTCTTGATTATTGTCCATGACATCAACACCAGCAAAGCCATGGATGTGTGTGTCTACTAAACCAGGTGCCACACTAAAACCTGTATAATCTATAATGTCTGCGCCATGCGGTACTTCTGCTTGCCAATCGCCAAAAGAATCGCCTTCGATAGCAAGGTAACCTGCACCTTTAACATGGTAAGGATAGTAAAATTCATCTGCTTTGATATATTTTGTCATTTGAATCGCCTCCATGCTTATATTATAAAATAAAAGCGCTTTTTTGTAAATGGTATATACCAAATTAGACCAATTTTTCTTAACGGACTTTCTATTGATTACGGATAATAACTTTTCCTTTAGCCATAGCATCATCCATTATCAGCTCATCAAGATCAGAAACTGTAATCACTCCGCTTAAAGGATTTTTAATACTAATCATTGCTGTCGTAATGCTAGCTGTAACTTCTGATTTTTCAAAAGCTAAGTCCGCATCAAGCATTTTACAATTAATCAAGGTTAGATTTTTACAATAGCAAAAAGGTTGCGTTCCAATGATAGTACAATTTTCAAAGGTTACATTTTCGCTATACCAAGCGAGATATTCACCCTTAATAATACTGTTTTTAACGACAACATTTTTAGCATGCCAAAAAGCATCTTTTGTATTAAACTCGCAATCCTCAAAAACGGAATCCGTAATGTACTGAAAAGAATATTTTCCATTCAAAGTCACCTGATGAAAATGAAGTCTCTCTGAATGCAACATAAAATACTCACTAATTACTGAAGCATCCGTCATTGCAATATCTTTCACTGACCAGCCAAATTCAGGTGAGATAATCTCACTGTCTGAAATGGCAACATTTGAACATTCGCGTAAAGCCTTAATCCCATGTAATTTTGAATGGCTAATCCTAATATCATCTGAATACCAGAGAGCAGCTCTGCAATTTTCCGTCATTTCTGAGTCAGTTATCACCAACCCTTTGTCGTGCCAAAATGGATAGCGTAAATTAAAATAAGAGTCTCTTACTTCGATATTCTTACTTTCTTTTAAGGCACTTTCGCCATCAGCAGCCCCAGTAAATTGACAAGTATCCACCAAAATATCAGAGCTAGCATATAAAGCTCGCTCCTCGTCGTAAGTCTGATTCTTAATAATTGTTTTCAAATCAATCTCCTTATCATCTCTTGATAGCACCATCCTACACCTTAGACTAAACTCCAAGTCAAGAACTTTTCTAGTAAAAATGATAAAAAAACACCTTCAAACCAAAAAAGTTCAAAGGTGTTAAATGTATGATTAAATTTGATTTTCAAGAACTTTTTCAACCAAGTTTAAAGCGTGGTCGGTAATACGTGTACATGGTGTAATAAGATCGATAAAGTTTACACCAGCAAGCGGCGTACATTCACCATTGTTCATACGTTTAATATGATTTTTACGAATGCGACGTTCCAAGTGTGCGATTTCTTTATGACGATCAACCAACTCATTTGCTAGCGGCAGGTCGTTATCAATGACAACTTTAAGTGAATCAAGAATCATGCGATGTGTTTCGTGATATAGGTTGTCAATTTCTTTAACAGCAGCTTGTGAGAAAGTGATGTCTTTTGAAATATTATGTTCCATCAAGTGAACCAAGCTAATACTGTGGTCACCAATACGTTCAAGGTCACGTGATGAATCAAGAACACTTGATAAAATTTCACTTTCGTGTTGACTTAATTGCTCACTTGAAAGATCAATCAAATATTTTGTCAATTCTTCATCGACATTATTAATAGTGTCCTCAAATTTTTGTGTCTTTTCAGCATATTTTTCATTTCTTGTTTCCACAAACAAGAAAGCTGCTTCAAAGGCTTGAGTCGCAAAGGCACCTAAGTGAATCAATTGTTTTTTAGCATTCCCAAGGGCAATAGCTGGCGCTTGTTTAAGAATAATCTTATCAAGATAGACAGCTTTGTACTTAGTAGCTTCATCTTCACCAGGAATTAATTTTGTAACTACAAATGCCAAAGTTCCAATAAATGGGAAGAGCAAGATGGTATTTGTAATGTTAAATGTTCCGTGGGCAAAGGCAACTGTCATGGCTGGCGTCAATTTAAAATGAACTTCCATCCATTGCATCAAGCTAGTAAATGGCACCAAAAGAATCATAAAGAGCACTGTTCCGACAACGTTGAAGAGAACGTGAGCCCCAGCCACACGTTTGGCTGCGATATTTGAACCAATCGCTGCTAGCACGGCTGTGATACAAGTACCGATATTACTTCCTAGAAGAATAGGAATTGAGCCTTGAAGGTCAAGCAAATGACCTGCATATAACCCTTGCAAAATACCAATAATGGCGGCTGATGATTGGATAAGCATGGTCAAGCCAGTCCCAATCAAAACACCCATAATCGGTTTGTCACCTAAGGTCGCTAGATAATCCTGAAAGGCTGGAACAGTTTTTAAAGGTCCCATAGCATCACCCATGATGTTAAGTGAGAAGAAAATTCCTCCGACACCAAAGATGATACGTCCGATATTATTCAAACGTCGGTTTGACGTGAAGAATAACAAAGCGGCACCAATAAAAATCATTGGGAGCGCATAGTCACCCAAATTAAAACCAATCAGAAAGGACGTTACAGTCGTCCCGATATTGGCTCCCATGACAATACCAATCGCTTGTCGCAAGGTTAAAAGTCCTGCTGACACAAGACCAACAGTGATAACTGTTACCCCTGAACTTGATTGGATTAGAGCTGACATGGCTAAACCAACAAGAATTCCTAAGAAAGGATTACTCGTATATTTGTCGATATAAAAACGAAGTCTGTCTCCTGCAGCCTGTTGTAGACCGTCTCCCATATATTTAATACTGAAGAGAAAGAGTCCTAGACCTCCAAAAAAACCAAAAGCAATTTCTTGCCAATTTACTGACACAGTCTTATCCTCAAATATTATAATTTTACCGGAAAAACCCGATACTTCCATTTTAATGTATTCAAAGAAAACAAACAAGTGTTTTTTAAGCTTTTTCTAAATTGATAACTAACTGAAAAATGCTACTCTTTTAAGATAAGCAGCTATTTTGCCCCTTTTAGCAGCTATTTCTAAACATAAATGATAAAAATACTAAAATTTGAGGGAGGTTTTTAGAAAAACATTAATGCGCTGTCATTTATATGTTATAATAGTTAAGGACGCTGTGCTTGCCACAGAATACTACTAAATACGTTTATTATCAAAAAATGTGATAACAACTTCTTTATCACATCGCATTATTTTATTATAGAAGGAGTTTTCATGAAAGCCTCAAAAAGTGAAGTTACTTATTTTATTCTAAGTATCATTTTAATTGCCTTTGCTGGTGGTATTTACCTTTTCTTTGGAAATACAAAGACTAGTACGTCAAGCTCACAACCAAAAAGCTCAATCAGTTCTTCATCTTCTAGTCAAGCTGACCTAGAAGCTAAAGCCCAAGAATTGTTATCAGCTGCTCAAGCCAATCCATCTGCGGAAGCTGTGACAAATGCGCAAGCGGCTATCAACAAAATCTCTGATGAAGCTAAGAAAACAGATTTTCAATCTCAACTAGATGCTGTTTCTGCTGAAGTAACAAATCAAACAAATGCTGAAAATGCCGTCAAAACTGCTGAAGACAATCAAACCAGCGACAATGTCATTGCTGCTCAAGCTGCGATTGATGTGCTAACTAACCAAGCTACTAAAGATCAACTTCAAGCACGTCTTGACGCTGTTTCTAATGCGATTGCTGCTGCCAATACAGCAACTACAGATACAGCCGCATCATCTGACAGCTCAAATAATACTACTGTTGACCAAAATAACACCTCTCGCACTCCTTCATCAGTTACAACTGATGGTACTTATACTTATTATAGCTATTAATGATATCAATTGGATTTATCTTCTCGGCAATTGGTGCAACTTGTCTAGCCATTTCATCATTTGCTAAAACGAAAAAAACTATGTTAACTTGGCAATTATCGGATTATTTCTTTACGATGATTGCTAATTTTTTACTCGGTGGTTACACTGGAGCCATCTCTATCAGCGTGTCTATCATTCGTAACACGCTAATGATTAAACATTGGGATTCCATCTACACAACCATTATTTTAGTGATAATCCAAGTTTCTGCGGGGACTTACTTTAACAACCTTGGTTTGATTGGCTTTCTTCCCTTGATTTCGTCTGTGTCTTATACCATCATTACCTTTATGACTAGCAAAGTTCAATGGCTGCGCTGGGTTACTGTTGAAAATATGCTACTGTGGTCTTTTTACGATTTCACCATCAAAGCTTATCCTGCTTTAGTTATGGATGTTGTCATCACACTAACGACCTTAATAGCCATTTCAAAATACAGTTCACTTAGTCATAAGAAAAATAAGTCTTGATTTTTCATCAATATAAAACTGCATGAGTTATACTCATGCAGTTTTATATTGACTTACACTGTTTCGTATCCTAATAAAATACCGCCATCTTCACCGTAAAAGCTGCAAAGACCTGATGCGGGGATAAAGCGAATATCAGCTTGTGGGTATTTTTCTTTGATTTTGTCACTCAATTGTTGACAAGCTTTTTCGTTATTTGCGTGAGCAATCATAACCTTGCCACCTTGATAACCTTCTTTGAACATTTCCTCAACGGTTGCTTGAACAGCTTTCTTTTGACCACGCGCTTTGTGAAGAAGTTCCAATTTTCCTTCGTCACTAGCTTTACCAACCATGCGGATATTCAAAAGTCCAACAACTTTCCCGACTAGCTTGCTCAAACGTCCATTTTTGACAAGGTTATCCACACGCGCCAAAACGAAGAGCAATTTTGTCTTTTCTTGATAAGCTGTGATAGCTTCGACCACTTCATCAAAGCTTAAGCCTTTAGCAATCAGACGATTCAATTCTTCGACGATTAAATCAATCTCACCACCTGCAGACAAAGAATCAATAACGTGAACATTGACATTTGGATGTTCCTCCAAAAGCATGTGTTTTGCAACCTGCGCACTATTGTGACTTCCTGAAAGATTACCTGTAATCGTGATGGCAATAACATTTTCAGCGCCTTGGTAAGCTTGTAAAAAAGCATCTGGGCTAGGGCAACTTGATTTTGATGAAACAGGACTTGCGTACATGGTTGTCATCATATTAGCAACGTCCAATCCTTCATCATCCACAAAAATTTCTGAACCAATTTGAATTGTTAGTGGGACATTTTGAAATTCTGTGTGTTCTGCAAGCCCTTCAATACGTCGAAGGTCACAACCTGAATCAGTCACAATTTTCCAAGTCATATCTATTTCCTCCAATCCATTCAAGATTTAAATTCATTTGACAAACAAACTATTTTCACCTAAAATTATATCATTAATGCCTTTATCTTAGTATTAAAAACAATCAGATGTCACAAGTAAGAGGGTTTTGTCATGACGGAAAAGACAATTTCAAAAAAGTCCTTGCAAAATTTGAAAGTTTCTAATAAAGAATCACGAAAATTGACACGTGAAGCGCTAGAAACTGCACTTTTGCTCCTTCTTGAAAAGAAAACCTTGAGCCAAATTACAATTTCAGAACTCGTTGCTAAAGCTGGTGTCTCACGCAACGCTTTCTACCGTAATTATAAGTCTAAAGAAGCTATTTTAGAGTCTATTCTAACCCAAATCGTTCGTCGCATTTTTCGTGGTCTCAAAGCATTTGATTTGAAAAGTCAGCTCTCCCAAGCATGGCTTTTCATTCTGAATGAAGCCAAAAAAGAGGCACAAGTTCTTGGTTTAATTTTTGAACAGCACCTTGAAAAACTCTTGACGGGCATCGTCTCTAAACGTCTAAAAGCTTACCAAAGGTTCAAGAAAAAACATGATTCACGCTACACGAATTCTTTTTGGAGTAACGCCATCATCTCAGTTCTTTCAAACTGGGTAGCTGATGACATGCGTATCCCTGCTGAGGAAGTAGCTGCAATCGGTTTGCCACTTTTCTTATAAGAAGAAAATACCGACCACATTTTGGTCGGTATTTTTATTATTTCAAGACGTAGTCGTAAATAGCCTGAGCTACTCCGGCATTGTCATTAGTTGTTGTTTCGTAGCGACAAATAGATTTGACTTCGTCTGTCGCATTTCCCATAGCAACGCTATGATAAGCAAATTCAAGCATTTCAAGGTCGTTGGCAGCATCACCAAGTGCCATGACTTGCTCTGGTGAGAAGCCAAGTTTTTCTGACAAGGCTTTAAGAGCTGTCGCTTTAGTGTAGCCTTTTGGCATAGCCTCAAAGATGTATTCTTGGCTACGGACCACACTAAATTCTTTAGCCAAAGCTACTTCTTTTGCTTCTTGGAATGGATTTAGTTGCGGAGCTTTTGCCATGTACATAGCTTGGAAGATGATTTCATCAGTTGCTTTCATCTCATCAAGACTAACCGCATGGGCTGTATCAAAGACTAAACCAGCATCGTATTGGACAAGTTCTGGAACTTCTTCACCTACAGCGTAATAATGTTTTTCACCTGTCAAGGTTAAGCAAACATCTGGGTAATTAGCAACAGCTTCATTCAATTTATCTAGCTCTTCATTTGTGACTTGAGCATGAAACACAAGTTCCCAATTTTTGGTATTGTAAATGGTACAACCATTATTCATGATGATGTATTCTTCATCATCCAAGCCCAATTTTTCAAAAAATGGAAGAATTCCTGACTTTGGACGTCCTGTACAAAGAACAATTTTTACCCCTGCTTGAGCTGCTTTTTGGATTGCTTTGACATTTTCTTCAGGAATTTTTTTATCTGAATTAAGTAATGTTCCATCTAAATCGATTGCAATTAATTTAATCATTTTTAGTGACCTTCCGTTTAATTTTTGGCAAATGCCACTGACGCCAGTAGCCTATCATACGTAAGATTGTCAGAATTAAAACTAATACATAATAGCCAGGATCATTATGAACGATTTTAAAATAAATCGCTAGCGCTGCTAAAATTGCCCAACCAGCGTATACTTCACTTCTAAGCACACTTGGTTTTCGACCAGCTAAGATATCTCGGACAATACCGCCACCAGCACCAGTCAAAACAGCGGCAACAATCACAGCGCTTAAAGGTTGATGAAGTTTAACAGCATACATAGCTCCTTGGACACTAAAAGCCGCAAGACCAATAGCATCCGTCAAGACTTCTGCTTTTCGCCAGCCTTTGTGGGTAATGATATTTGGAAATACCATAATAAATAACATGGCTGCCAAGGCAAAATAAAAACACTGACTCTGAGACCAAAGGGCGCTAATCGGCAAACCAATCAAAAGATTACGAATAGCTCCGCCACCAAAGGCAGTCACAAAACCTAGGATAAAAATCCCAAGTATATCAAAATCTTCTTCCATCGCAACAATTGCTCCAGAAAGTGCAAAGGCGATAGAGCCGATGATACTTAATAAATCCCAAACATTCACTGTCATTTTTATTCCACACTAATTTTTTCTTACTAGACTAGTTTATCATTTTTAGGCTAACAAAAAAACAGAGCAAGCCCTGTTTTTCTAAAATTTACCAAAATCCTTTATTTAATTTCTTGACCAAGTGCAAATTTTGTTCCTTTGAGAGCACGTTTTAGGAGAAATTTAAAAGGTCGACCTGTGATGGTTGCTTGTTTTTTCTCTAAATCAACTTTAACAGATTTGACACCTGGAACAGCTGACAATTTTTCAGTCACTTTTGTGACACAACCTTGACATTTCATACCTGTAACTTCATATGTTTTTTCCATGAGAAACTCCTTTATTTTAATTTAATATATTTCAAGCGAAGAGCGTTTAATACAACAGAAACTGAGCTAAATCCCATAGCAAGCCCCGCAATCATCGGATTGAGCAAAGGTCCACCAAAAAGATACAAGACTCCCATCGCAACTGGAATAGCTAGAATATTATAGATAAATGCCCAGAATAGATTTTCTTTAACTACTTTTATCGTCAAGTGGCTGATGCTTAGAGCTTTGAGAATATCTGAGATTTCTGGTTTCATCAAAATAATATCAGCGGATTCAATGGCAATGTCAGCTCCTGAACCTACCGCAATCCCAATATCAGCTACCGCTAAGGCTGGCGCATCGTTAATCCCGTCACCGACCATTGCAACCAGTTTGCCTTGGTTTTGCAAATCCTTGATAGCTTGCGATTTTTGGTCTGGAAGAACTTCGCTAATGACTGTTTTGATACCTGCCTGTTTGGCAATAGCTTGCGCTGTTTTGCTATTATCCCCTGTTAACAAAACCACATCAATGCCCTTGTTTTGTAATTTTGCGACGGTCTCTTTACTGTCTACTTTTAGCAAATCCGCCACGGTTATCACACCTAGTAGTTGTTGATTTGCCGAAATGTAAATTGGAGTCTGACCTTTTTGTGTCGCAGCCAGCACCGCAGCCTCACTTGCACTTAAGTCGACTTGCAACTCTTCCATCAATCTGCGATTACCAATATAGAAAGTTTGCCCAGCAACTTCACCTTGCAATCCTCGTCCTGTTAAAGAGGTAAAATTTTCAACTTCTGAAAAATCAAGTTTTTCAGCGACTGCTTTTTCCACAATAGCTTGACTCAGTGGATGCTCTGAGTATTTTTCAATAGAAGCAACCTTGCTAAGTAGAGATTTTTCATCACCATGGTAAGTGATAACATCAACGACTTGTGGTTTTCCTTGAGTGATAGTTCCTGTCTTGTCAAAAACCATGGTATCAATGTGGTGTGCATTTTCCAAAACGTCACCACGTTTGTAGAGGATACCATTTTCAGCGCCACGTCCTGTTCCGACCATGATGGCTGTTGGAGTGGCAAGACCAAGTGCACAAGGACAGGCAATAACGAGCACTGCAATAGCAACTTGGAGAGCAAAAACAAAACTTTCCCCCATGACAAAATACCAAAAAGCAAACGTAATCAGCGCAATCGTAATCACAACAGGAACAAAAACACCGGCGACTCTATCAGCGATTTTTGCAATTGGTGCTTTAGTCTGTTGCGCATCTTCTACCAATTTGATGATTTGAGCTAGAAGCGTCTCATCGCCGACTCTTTCAGCCTGAATCGTCAGAGAACCTTGGCCATTGATTGAAGCACCAAATACCTTATCATCTGCTATTTTCTCTACTGGAATACTTTCACCCGTCAGCATTGATTCATCGATAGCCGAATGTCCTGACACCACATAACCATCAACAGGAATTTTTTCACCCGGCTTGACCAAGATAAGGTCACCTACTTGGACCTGATCAATTGGGATTGTCTGTTCAACACCATCACGGATAAGAGTCGCCTCTTTAGCAGACAAGGTTAATAATTTTTGGATGGCATCGGATGTTCGACCTTTCGACAAGGTTTCAAAATATTTTCCCAAGGTAATCAAGGTCAAAATCACAGCAACAGACTCAAAATACAACATATGCACGTGATGAACATGACCAAGAATGATGTGGTAAGTGCTGTAAAGGCTATAAAGAAATGCTGCGCTCGTTGCAAGAGCAACTAAGGAATCCATATTAGGATGCGCTTTTAACAAAGCACGAAAGCCATTAACATAAAAACGACGTCCAAAGTACATGACCGGTAAAGTCAAGGCAAGCTGAACCAGCGCAAAAATCAAAGGATGCTCACTCATGCTAATAACCTTTGGCACCCACAAGCCCATCATGCTGCCCATAGAGAGATAAAGCAAAGGAATCGCAAAAGCCGCAGACCACAAAAACTTATGCCACATGTTATGAGTGGCTTCGCTCTGGCGTTCTGATTGGCTCTTAGCTGTTGTCGGGTCAAAGACACAAGCGCCATACCCAGCATCCACAACCGCTTTTTCAATCTCAGCTTCACTGACTAAGTCAGGATTATAGCGTACAGTCATCTTCTCTGTTGTCAGATTAACAACCGCTGAATCGACATGATCTATTTTATTGACAGCATTCTCGACGGTTAAAGCACAAGCCGCACAAGTCATGCCGTCAATGACAAAGACTTCTTCTTTTTCCATAAGTTACCTTTCTATCAGAAATCTCACAAATCAACCATTAAAGACCAAGGTGTTCTTTACAACGACATTGTCCAGGAATACAATTACACGGCACTTCATCCAAAGCTTCTTTTTCTTTAGATAATAGCAGAGCTTGTAAATCAGCAATGTCAGAACGCGTCATCGGTGTTTCTTTTAGCAGATGTTCAAGAATAGTCTTGTGCTTGCGCTGACAGAATTTGTCAAACAAATCATCAGCTTGCTGATTCATGGCCTCTTGCTCAGACAAGAGACTTGAGTAGAGAAAAGCTTTACCAGACCTTTTTCTTGTCAAATACCCTTTATCAACTAGACGTTTCAAAAAAGTCTTAACCGTTGAGGCTGTCCAGCTATTTTTTTCACCTAGAATATCAAGAATCTGGCCACTCGTTGCCGCATCTTTTGTCCAAATCACGCGCATGATCTCCCATTCTGATTTTGAAATTGACATAGCATTCCTTTCTAAATATCTTTTTAGGTTTACATTTGTAAATTCATTATATTTCTATCGTCTACATTTGTCAACTATAACTTCAAAAAAATAGCCCGAAACCTAGCATTTCGGACTTTAAACACAAATAAACTTGTGTTATGAGTAATTAGAAGAGACTTTACACCTTCATTCTAGTTCTTTACGCTAGAATTTGCAAGCGCGACTATTTCTTTTGCCAATCTTTCTTTTTTAAGCGGCCATGGTAAACCGCCATACGATCTTTATCAGCTAAAAAATGTGGAGTTGGTTGGACGACAAAATTAACAATATCATCATCACCACAAGGCAAAAACAACTCCAAATCCCCATCTTTTAGACGTGCTGCTATAGCTGTACAACGTTCTGGGTATTTACTGATAGCATCTCTGGCACTTTGATAAGGAGCTGTGTGCGGACTATGGCAATGCATAAAGACCTGATTTTTAACTTCCCATTGATAATTAGGATATGTTGATTGAAGCTGTTCTTGAATGGCTTTGGTTTTCTCATAAGTCACTTCAGGGTCATAAAAAACAAGATCCAAATCACTCGCATCTGATAAACCTGACTTTCCAGATAAGACATTCCAGACATAATTTCGAAGAGTACCCGCAGCTAACCAAGCATCTGGCAAGTCAAGATCAGCTATTATGGTTAAAATCGCCATCAACTCTTTGTCACTGGCAAATAAAGCCTTAAGATTCATTATTTTTCCTCATTTTGATAAGCTTTTACAAATTCCTGCAAAGCCTTTAAATCATCTACAAAAATGGCCTTGTCACGGTCTTCTTGTCTCAAAAATCCTGTAGTTACCATTTGGTCAAAAAGGGCTTTAAGAGGATTATAATAACCATTCAAATTAAGGAAAAGACAAGGTTTATGATGAAGTCCAATCCGCGCCCAAGAAAAAGCTTGGACAATTTCTTCAAGGGTTCCAGGACCACCTGGAAAAGCCAAAAAAAGCTCCCCGTTATCCATTAAGAGTCGCTTACGCTCATCCATATCAGCCACTAAAGTGAGCTCCGTTAAGTGCAAATGAGCTTTTTCACGCTTTTTAAAATCAAGCGGAATAATGCCATAAACCTCTCCGCCATCAGCTAAAACCGTATCTGCTAAAACGCCCATTAGACCATCTTTGCTGCCACCATAGACTAATTGATGCTTCTGCTTAGCTAGCCAATGACCTAATTCAATGATATTCTCCTTATAAATCGGGTCATTCCCAAAACTTGACCCCAAATAAACCGTAATTTTCATCTTCTCAATATTCCTCGCTAAAACACTTTCATTATATCACACCAAAAAAAGGCCTGCCAAGTGGTAGGACCTTTTCGTCTGTAAAATTTCAGCTTACAGAATATTATTTTTTAGCTTCCAAATCACGAAGCATTTGATCGATTTTATTTCCGTATTCGATTGATTCATCTTTAATGAATGTCAAATCTGGAATTTTGTACATTGTTAAGTTGCGACCAAGTTCGCGTTTGATTGTACCTTTAGCTTTTTCAAGACCAATTTGTGCTTTTTGATTATCTGATGCAAGTTCAGAGTGAATTGTGTAATACACTTTAGCCATTGAAAGGTCTCCAAGCATTTGAACATCAGTAATTGTCACATCTTGAACACGTGGGTCACGAACTTTTTTGTGTAAAATTTCATTGACTTCGCGTTTGATTTCCATACCAACACGGTCGACACGATGATTAGCCATAATTATTTCCTTTCTAATCTTTTTGAAAAAGCTAGGCTAAGCAAGCCTAGCTTTTATTCATTTATAACTGTAACGTTTAGGCAAGGCACTTTAAACTAAAGACAAAGTCTTTTTTGATACTTCCCTTAGGTGGTGTGGTCGGCAGCGACTTCCTTTCGGAATTCCATGCCTAAGTTTTGAGCCCAAAGCCTCAAAACTTCCCGGTGGCTGGGTTAAAAATGCTACAGCCACTTTCACCACAGCGGAAAGTATCCTTTTGTTGCGAGCAATGCTCGCAAATAATCCTAAAATCTAATCGCAGTAATAATAACTTGAAAATGATTTTAGCCCAAAAATAGTTTTGCCTATATTCTAGAGCACCATAGTGCTTGCCGTACAAGTATTAGTGGCTTCAGCCACAATACTTGTTAACGTTTAATTTCTTCCATAACGTAAGCTTCGATAACGTCATCAACTTTGATGTCGTTGTAGTTTTCAATCATCAAACCACCTTCTTGGCCGTTACCGATTTCTTTAACGTCATCTTTGAAGTGTTTAAGGCTGGCAAGTTTACCGTCGAAGATAACAACACCGTCACGGATGACACGTGCGCTAGCATCACGCGTAATTTTACCATTTGTAACCATGAATCCACCGATTGTACCAACTTTAGATACTTTGAATGTTTCACGGATAAGAGCTTCACCGATGATTTTTTCTTTGTATTCAGGGTCAAGCATACCTTTCATAGCATCTTCAACTTCTTCGATAACTTTGTAGATGATTGAGTGAAGACGAATATCTACTTCATCAGCTTCTGCTTGTTCGCGAGCTTGTGGTGTAGGGCGGACGTTAAATCCAATGATGAAGGCATTTGATGCTTCAGCAAGCGTAACGTCTGATTCGTTGATAGCACCTACGGCTGAGTGAACAACTGAAACTTTTACGCCTTCAACATCAATTTTAAGAAGTGAGGCTGCTAGGGCTTCAACAGAACCTTGTACGTCGGCTTTGATGATGACGTTAACAGTCTTAACTTCACCTGCTTTAAGGGTATCAAAGAGGTTTTCAAGACTAACACGTTGAGTGACTTGACGTTGTTTCATCAAAGCACGTTTAGCACGTTCTTCACCGGCTGCACGCGCAGCTTTTTCATCTTCGTAAACCGCGAAGTGGTCACCTGCCATAGGCACATCGTTCAAACCAGTGATTGATACTGGTGTTGATGGTTCTGCCACTTTAACACGGCGTCCAAGGTCATTAACCATGGCACGAACACGACCGAATGTGTTACCAACAACGATTGGATCTTGAACATGAAGAGTACCTTGTTGGACAAGAAGTGTTGCCACAGGTCCTTTACCTTTATCAAGACGAGCTTCGATAACAGTACCGATAGCGCGAACTGTTGGGTCAGCTTTCAATTCTTCCATTTCAGCAACAAGAAGAACTGTTTCTAGCAATTCATCGATGTTTTTACCAAATTTGGCTGAAATTTCAACGAATTCACAGTCACCACCCCAAGCAGTTGAGATGATTCCGTGTTCTGCCAATTCACCGATAACACGTTCTGGGTTAGCGCCTGGTTTATCAATCTTGTTGATAGCAACGATGATTGGGACACCAGCGGCTTTAGAGTGGTTAATGGCTTCGACTGTTTGAGGCATAACACCGTCATCAGCGGCAACAATCAAGATAGTGATATCTGTGATTGAGGCACCACGCGCACGCATTGATGTAAAGGCCGCGTGACCTGGTGTATCAAGGAAGGTAATTTTCTTACCATTTTCAACGATTTGGTAAGCACCGATGTGTTGAGTGATACCACCAGCTTCGCCTGTAGCGACACGTGAATTACGAAGGGTATCAAGAAGGGTTGTTTTACCGTGGTCAACGTGACCCATGATAGTTACAACAGGAGCACGTTCAACCATTTCGTCTGGGTTGAGGTAGCCTTCGTCAGCAAAGAAGCGTTCGATATCAGCTTCGTCAACTTCGACTTTTTTATGAGCTTCAATACCATAATCAACCATCAACAATTCGATTGTATCGCTGTCAAGGGATTGGTTTTGAGTAGCCATAACACCCATCAAGAAGAGTTTCTTAACGATTTCTGCTGGTTCGCGTTTAATACGTTTTGCGATTTCAGCAACAGTCATGCCTTCAGTGTATTCAAATTCTTTAGGTAATTCGTGGAACTTACGCTCTGTTACAGGTTTTGGAGCGTTGTTACGATTGTTATGTTTACCTTTTTTGTTTTTCTTGTTATTATTCCAGTTACTATTTCTTTGATTTCTCACTTGGTTATGATTATTCCAGTTTTTTCTATTCTTGCGTGGTCCATCTTCATTATCACGTTCATAATCACGTGATTTTTCAGGACGAGCTTGTTTCTTACGACGTTTATCTACAGCAGGTGCTGCTTGTTCTGCTACCACATGTTTAGGAGCAGGCGCTGCAGTTTTTGCTGTTTTTGCTTTGTGTTCTTCAGCCTTAGCTTTAGCTTCCACACGAGCTTTGTGCTCTTGTTCTTTGGCTGCTTTTGCTTTACGCTTAGCGGCTTCTTTTTCGTGAATGCGATTTTCGCTTTGGCGAGAATACTCAGCATTTTGTTCTGCTTTCAATGCAGCTGCACGTGCTTTGAAATCGATACGTGGTTTTGCTGCTTGATTGCGATCGTTTCGTTGATCTCTTTGGTGATTATCACGCTGTTGATCTCTTCGATTATGATTTTGAGAATTGCGATCGCGTTGTTTGCGATTATTTTGGGCATTCTCTTGTCTGTCACGATTAGAACGATTGTCGCGTCCTTGGTTGTTATTGCGCTTTTTATCGCCACCTTTAGCTCGTTTTTCAGCTTCGGCTTTAGCACGCGCTTCACGTTCCGCCTTGAAATTACGGCTCTGAGGTTTTGCAGGAGCTGCTTTAGGAGCTTCTGCAACTGTTTTCTCAGCTGCTTTTTCAACTTTGGCTTTTGCCGCAGCTGGTTTGGCATTTCCTGAGAATTTCGCCGCAATTCGTTTGGCATCAGATTCGTCAACGCTAGAAGAATGGCTCTTCACATCAAGTCCTAGCTCTTGAGCATAGTCAACAACTTCTTTGCTTGATTTGCCCAATTCTTTAGCGATTTCATATAATCTTTTCTTTGACAATTGATGTCCTCCTATTCTGTTAGTTCATAAGAGTCCTCATTTTCTTTGAAAATCCAGCGTCTGCTATGGCAACCACTTTACGTGGTTTACCAAGCGCAGCACTTAATTCCAGTGTGTTAAACACTGTGGAGACTTCTACTTTGTAATAATGACTTTTATCAGTTGTTTTCTTTGTCAAATTATCACCAGCATCATTTGCCAGAAAAACAAGTTTCGCTTTGCCAGATTGGATGGCCTTAATGACCAATTCTTCTCCAGAAATCACTTTTCCTGCACGCTGTGCCAGTCCAATTAAATTTGACAATCTTTGGTGGTTATTCAAGACCTAACTCTCTTCTTTTGACTTTGTGATCTACGTAAGCAATCAATTCATCATAAAATGATTCAGGAACTTCCATTGAAAAGCTACGGTTAAAGACGCGTTTTTCTTTGGCTTGAAGAGCTTCTGCATTATCAAGTTTGATGTAAGCGCCACGTCCGTTTTGCTTACCAGTTGGATCGATAAAAATCTCACCTTCCTTATTTTTAACAATGCGAAGTAAATCACGTTTATCAATCACTTCACCTGAAACAACTGATTTTCTTAAAGGTATTTTACGTGTTTTAGCCATGAAACACCTCTATCTTTCTTATTCTGCGTCGTTTGCTACAACTTCTGTATCAGCAGATTCAACAACTTCCTCAGCTGGTGCTTCTTGTGCTTCAGCTGCTTTTGCTTCGCGTTCAGCTTCAAGAGCTTCATATTCTGAAGCAGATTTAATGTCGATACGGTAGCCAGTCAAGTGTGCGGCCAAACGAACGTTTTGTCCACGACGACCGATAGCAAGTGACAATTTGTTGTCAGGAACAACAACTGTAGCGCGTTTGCTGTCTTCTTCATCGAAAAGAACCATATCAACTTCAGCTGGTGCGATAGCGTTGTAGATGAATTCAGCTGGATCTTCAACCCATTGGATAACGTCAATGTTTTCTTCAACAGGAACTTCTACGCCAGCTTTAGCATCATAACGTTTTGGATGGAATTTGCTGATAACTTTTTTAATGTTGCTTCCACCACGACCAACGATTGTACCGATAGCATCAACGTTTGGATTGTGGCTGCGAACAGCAACTTTTGTACGATCTCCAGCCTCACGTGAAACACTCATGATTTCAACAGTTCCGTCAAATACTTCAGGAATTTCTTGTTCCATGATACGTTTGATGAATTGAGGGTGGCTACGGCTTACAAAGACGTTAACACCTTTTGGATTGTTTTCAACTTTGTAAACGTAAACTTCGATACGGTCATGTGATTTCCATGTTTCACCAGGAATTTGATCTTGGTGTGACAATTGAGCTTCAAGTGAACCAAGGTTAACATAGATGAAACGTTGGTCGAAGCGTTCAACAGTACCAGTCATGATTTCGCCTTCGTGTTGTTTGTACTCATTGTAAGTCACTTCACGGATTTGACGACGCATTTTTTCCATGATTGTTTGTTTAGCTGATTGAGCAGCCACACGACCAAATTCAGCAACAGATTCTTCAAAGCGAATTTTGTCACCTAGTTCGTAAGCTGAGCTAATTTTCAATGCATCTGACAAGCTGATTTCTAGACGGCTATCAAAAACTTCTTCAACAACTTCACGAACTGTGTAGACTTTAAAGTCACCTTTTTTGTCGTCGAATTCAATAACACATGATTCAGATTGACCATAACGACGTTTATAAGCTGATTTCAAAGATTCTTTGACAGCGTCGATGATATCGTCTTTGTTAATGTGTTTTTCTTCTTCCAAAATACGGAAGGCTTCTAGCATTTCTTTGCTCATTTTTTTCATTGCCCTGCATGGCTAAGCAGGACGTAATCCTTTCGTTTATATCTAAGTAAAATCAGATTGTAGTTTGTTATAGTAGTTTGACTACAATTTCACTGCCAAACGCGCTTTTGCAACTGTTGAATATGGAATTTCAACGGTTTTCTTGCGTGTTTTGTCCAAATAATCAATAGTCAATGTTTCACCATCAAAAGCTACAAGGTCTCCTTGGAATACCTTAACTTTATCAATAGCTTTGTAAAGACTAACATTGACATAAGAACCTACAGCTTTTTCAAGAGCTTCTTTAGTCTTCAATGGACGCTCTAAACCAGGGCTAGACACTTCCAACATGTATTGTTCTGGGAATGGATCTGGTTTGATGGCATCAAGTAGAGGACTAATGATTTCAGTCAAATCAGCTGTATCATTTACGGTGATCCCTCCTGGTTTGTCAATCAAGATACTAAGGACATAATCGCTGCCCATTTTTCCATACTCAACATCAACCAATTCGAACGGATCTTTAATAGCAGGCGCAACTGCTTTGGTAACCAATTCAATGATTGTATTTGCGTTTGCGATAAGAATCCCCTCCTTCTTCTATCAATATCAAAATAGAAAGTTCATCACATTGGCTCACTTGTCGTAAAACCAACGGTATTAGTAGCATGTGTTAAAAGCTTATCCGTCAACAAAATGACTCTAAGCACACACAAGAGGCGAAGTCACAAACTCCGCCTCCTTCTACTTATTTTATATTATAGTAACATAATTTAAGGTCTTTGACAAGTCAAAAGCTTGATAGAATGGGAAATATCATCCTTTACCCGCAAGAATATCAGATGTCTTGTAAACTCCTGGAGCATAAGTACGTCCAAAAAGTTTCTTCGTCAAAGCATTGAAGGTGTAGTGGTCATCCAAAATAACAACTTCATCATAAGTTTTTAGCATGGCAATAAAATCTTTATCCGTAAAGGTGAAATCATCCCTTGCTTCAATATTTTCATTCCAAAGGTAATAACTTGTTGCGTTGTTACTGTAAGACTTCATCAATTCAAGAAATTCCTTATCTGCTTGGACAAAGTTTTCTCTGGCATCAACGTTAACGTCCCAAAGATAATAACGACTAGCATATTGTACAAAGAAACTATCCACGTGCTCCTTATCAGCTGTTACCACAAGAATTCGTTTTTTAGTCGAATCCATATTGTTACCTGTTAATTTATGGAGCTCTTTAGAAACTTTATTGGTTTCTTGGTTGTTGTTAAAGACAATGCTGTTGTTTTCAGATAATAGCATTCCCACCGCATAAATGGCTAAAACAAGCGTTGCGTATTGGTAAAGCCGTTTATTTAACAAAGTCTTATAAGACTTGGCGTTACGCTTGCTGAGGATTTGCTCATAAAGGCACTCATCCATTACCCAAGCAAGCGCCATGACCATGTAACCAAAAGCAAAGATAACCATACTTGACGCATAGCGTTCAAAACCAGCTAATTGTAGAGCCTCGTCTGTCGGCATAGCTGTCAAATACATCAACAAAATACTAATGTAATAAGTCACAATGGAAATATCAATGAAAAGCCAGGTCAACAAAACATCTTTTTTATGTTTCAAACGAATGCCAAGAATGATAAAGGCGACTAACAAAATCACATTGATGATGATAATACCTTGAGTTGATAAACTAGTCACATCAAAGACTGACTTGATAAAGAGCTTGATGATTTTTTCTGGCACCCCTCCTGAAACATGACCAGTCAAGATTTTACCCAAGTCAGCCATTGACACCGCGTGTTTAGCACTTGCTGCATTAGGAAAATTATTAGACACATGTTTTTGCCAGATGATAAACGGCAAGAAACTTGCCAAAATAGTTGTCACCATCATGATAAGCGCTTTTAGACGTGCTCTTTTACGGACTAACAAACGTACAACGCAAGCAATATAAGCAACTAAAGCTAACAGAACAAAAAAGAGTCCGCTAACTTTGACAATGCTAAGCAGTCCAAGAACAACCGCCGTATGAAGCGACATCATCCAGAAACGATTACGGTAGGCAAAGCAACCTGCTATAGCCGCCAAGGCAAGTGCTGGTAACAAGAAATCAACCAGCAAATTATTTAATCGAATGGCAACGTTAAAGGTATTAAAGACTGCAAATGAAGCAAATACCATAGCAACCATCAAGACACGACGTTCGTCACGCAAAGCGCCAAACATAGCGTATAGACAGGATGCAATAAGGAAGAATTGTCCAACTAGCATACTGCCTTCCGAAAAACCAACAATAGTCGTAAAGAAATAAATAAAGAGTGAACTACCAACAGGATAAGTATAATAACTGATAATCGTATCATACTGTGTCGGAAGAGCATTATTGATATGGAAGAATTTTACGATAGTCGCCCAGTGGGTGAAATTATCATAATGTAGAATTGGAGAATTCCAAAGGGTCATCCCAAATAAAAGCAGGTAAAAAATCATGCCAATAGAGATGTAATCCAACCTACGAACCTTAACCTTTTTCTTCCAAACCGACCATAAATAGTAAAGACTTAATAGACAGCCGACAGCAGATAAAGCGTAAACCGTCTCAAGCATCTCACCAACTAAACTACCAAGATGCAAGACCAAGGTAATAAATGCAAAAGTAAAGACCCAAGTCAATCGGCGATTCATCTTCAACCCATTACGGAAAAAGGCATCATACCCCATGGTAATAGCAAAGAACAAAAGTAATCTCAAAATAGTTATCATACTTTTTCCCTCCATTCATTTGCTAAAGCTTTAAAAGCAGGTAATTTTTCCAGAGCTGGAAGATTCACTACTTGGTAAAGTGACTCATCTCTATCAATGTCATAAGAAACAAAAGCAAGTTTAAAGAACATGTCATGATAGATAAAGTCGACAATCGGCTTTCTTCGTGGGTTTTCAAGTTGCCCAGAGAAAGTCATGTAGTAATAATTCGTCTTTCTAAGTTGACGTTTTTTGCCATCGTATAAGACCTCTTCATTCAAACGAACTTTTGGCAATGCAATCTGGTCATATGCTGAGACAGGACGTTCATTACTTTGGAAACGTCGGTTAAAGTTTTCAAATAAGTCATCCCAAGTCGTCATCCAAGAATCCTTGTGCGTTGGCAAATTGTGATTAATTCGGTCATAAATGTATTGGTAGAATTCACGGATATCAGCTGGATTAACTTCCGTAAATTGCACACCGTAGCGCCAGCATTTTTCACCAACCGCAACACGAACCACATGACCTTTAGCCTTCGCACGATAATCACGTGATTGCAAATGAAGTGTTATTTCTTTCGTCTTTGGCAAATAAAGTGGCAAATTAGTAATAAAGGAAATACCTGTTTCTGAAATATCACAAACCCTCACTTGGTAAGAATCATTATCAACCTCGATAGTCATCGGTTCATCAACAGGGAAACGTTCGCTTCCACGGTAAAGAGGACGACCAATCGCACAGAAAATGGCAAAGGTCAAGTTAACAATGTGATAAAAAAGCCAGAAACTAATGATACTACCATAGAAAAGTTCTGAACCAAATTTACCATAGTTAAAGGTCACCAAACCATACATGGCTAAAAGCCAAAGAACCGCATAAGGAATGGCATACAGATACAAGGTCCATGAAGAGTCATTACCTTTTCTGGTAACCTTAAATTTCTTTTCACTAATACCGAAAGACTCCATCATCAAAGGAATCACCAAGTAAGGTGCAAAAATGGTTTCAACAATTTCACCCCAAACTTGCGTACGATATTCTTTGGAAACCTCCCGCATGGATAGACGCGTCAAAGCATAACTTGGCAACCAGAAAAAGAAGAGCAACCAAATGTTTGACACCACCACGCGCACATGAAAGACTGTGTACAAAATCGGAGCCAAGATGTATAACAAACGTCTAAAGAATGACCACCAGTATAGATAACCGTTGATGTAAACCAAACGTTGTCCCTTGGTCAAGTTTTTATTGAAGAAGACGTTCATGTTATAACTACTCTTAATAACCCCACGTCCCCAACGAACACGCTGCTTGATAACACTCTTTAAATCTGTCGGTGTTAAACCACTAGCCATTGGACGTTTCGTTGAATAGTTGACATAACCTGCCGCATTCATTCGAACCCCAAGTTCAAAATCTTCGGTAATGGTATCTGTCGGAAATCCACCAACATCTTCAATAGCCTTACGGAAAATAACCGTGTTTGAACCAGTGTAAACCGCTGCACCACGCGCATTGTTGAAAACATTGATTTCTTTTGAAAAAAAATCTTGTTCATTAGGCAAAGTTTCTTCTGAGAACAGATTGTATTGGAAAATGTCTGCATTGTAAAAACTTTGTGGAGTTTGAATCAAGCCAATTTTTGGTTTGTCATACTTGTCACCTCTTTCATAAGCCTCAACTTGCTCAATGAAATATGGCACAGCTTCCATCAAAAATTCACGGTATGGAATCATATCCGCATCAAAAGTTGCCACAAGCGGAGCTGATGTTTTACTAAGCGCATTATTGTAGTTTCCTGATTTAGCATCTTTATTATCAGATAAACCAAAATAACCAACACCAAGTTCTTCTGCGATTTTAGCAACTGCTGGACGATTGGTATCATCACAGACAAAGATGCGAACCTTTGATTTGTCAGGATAATCTAAGTAAGTACAGGCATTAATGGTCTTGTAAAGCAAATCAGGATCTTCATTATGCGTGGCAATCAGGACATCAACATCAGGATAACGGTCATAAGGAATATCTGGTTTTTCCAGCTCGAAGTTCTTCTGCTTATTCAAAATAAGAATGTATCCTGTAATCGCCGAGACCACTTCACTAAGCCATAACAAAATCCCAAAAATCAAAGCAAACCAAGAATCATGCCATGGAATCGTCGCAAATAAACGCCAAGTCAAGTAAAAGACCGTGGTGGCAAAGGCGGCAATATATAGTAAGTTTTTAAGCTTCTTCATTTCCACCTCCACTAAAGACTAAATGTTTTTGAATAAAGTAGCTCACAAAGAAGAGCAAACCATCGACAACAATTTTAACGATTGAAATCGGAACAGCTGTCAAGGCATTTCCGACTATGGTTACCAAAAGACTTGATACCATGATTTGCACAATGACAAGAATAAAGTACTTAATGGCGCTGCTGGCTTTACCTTTCTTGAAAACAACCTTGTGATTCAAGAAATAATTCACCACTGATGAAATGGCGCGTGCCAAAACCGAAGCAAGGGTAACAGCACTAAGACTTAAGCCATTAAAGAGTGAAATCAAAATCGTAAAAGCAACAATATCTACTAAGAATGAGAATAGTGATGAAAAAATATACTTAAAGAATACCTTATAAATGCGAAGTGAATCACGAATAACATCAAAGTGTGACGATTGATTTTCATCGAGATAAATCGTTGCAATACCAACTTCACGAATTGGAATACCATCTTCCTTAGCTGCTAAAAGCATGTTCATCTCAAATTCATAACGTTCTCCTTCTACGTCAAGCATTCTTTTTAGCCAAGCCATCGGCAAAACACGAAGACCCGTTTGAGTATCAGAGACTTTCATACCCGTAAAAGCATCCAAAACATCACGCGTCAAAAGGTTACCAAATCGGCTGCGGAGCGGAACAGAGTTTTCGAATTTTCTAACCCCAAGTACCAAGCTCTCTGGATATTTTAGAAATTCATCCAAACATTTAAGTGTATCTTCATAGGTGTGCTGACCATCAGAATCAATGGTAACAATCCCTTTAGCTTGTGATAAATGCTCAAGAATGTAAGAAATAGCTGTTTTTAAAGCACGCCCTTTACCTTTATTTTCAGCGTGAGTTAATAAATGACAAGCGTATTTTTCTTTGGCTTCAGTAAATAAAGCTTTATAAGCAGCACCGCTACCATCATCAACAAGGACAATTTCAAAAGGCTTACTTTCGCGCGCTCGAATATCTCTTAACAATTCTAGCATGCGTTGATCAGGTTCAAAGGCAGGAATAACAATAACAACATCTTGATAGATCATAAGCTTTATCCTTTCTGATTTTTATCACGATACATTCTCTCATCAGCACAAGCACAAAAATCAACAAATGTCTTATGAGCTTGATAAGAATCTGTATAAGAACCGAGCGAAGCCGTTACCGGCATATCTTTTACCATCATTTCGATTTTAACCAGATTGATTAAAAAATCAGCCTGACGCATCGAAACTCCGGGGAGTAAAACAGCAAATTCATCGCCACCAAGCCGTGCAACTACAGCATTTTCTGGCATTACCTTAGTTAAAATCTCACCATACTCAATCAATATCTGGTCACCACAAGAATGACCATAAGTATCATTAGCTTCCTTAAATTTATTCAAATCAGACATGATAACCGTAATTGGATTTGTCTTATTTAACACACATTCATCAAAGGCCAGCTCAATGTAGCGACGATTATGAACTTGAGTTAAGACATCCTCATACGCCAATCTCTGCATTTCGAGTTCTTGTTTTCGTTGCTCCGTCACATCAACAACAATCGAAAAAGCGCCAATAATTCTCTTTCTTCGATTATATATCGGAGAGAACATATTTTGCCAATAAAGTGTCTTACCATCATATTCGATAGTATCTAAGGACGTAAAAGTCTCACCTTTCAGTGCTCTATCGACATTAGCTTTTAGCTCTGCTGATCTTTCAGCATCTAAATGCCGTAGCGGACAATCACCAATCTTTGGAGTGAAGTTAAAGATTTCTTGCATGAGACGAATATCATTTCGATTGATAGCCATAAAACGATAATTCAAATCAAGAGCATACATATTGATATACTCAGAACTCTCAAGGATAAAGTAGGATAACATGTGACGTCTTCGATTGAGATAAGATGCCAATAAACTCACACCTAATATAATAATTGAAATGAGTAGTTCCACAGGATTCTTATGATTAATAACAATCTCATCATAAGCCAGCTTCAACATCAAATTAAATGCTACCAAAGCCCCAAGATAGGTCAACCAGCCTTGATACTTATATAATAATTCTTTTATTCTACCTAAAAGCATACAGCCTCACTATTCTAAGCAAGTTTTCCCACATTAGGCACTTGCCGCATCACCTAAATAACGATTTATAAGGATATACCGCCATTAACTCCAGTGAGTTTTTCTTTTCATAATCTTATCCCCTTTTTTCTTATTTAATCGCTAAAACCATTAAAGAAGCAAAAAACGCCCCAAACATTCAGATTTGTTTAAAAAATCAAAGGACGTTTCTTTTTCTATTCAATTGTGTAAGGAGAGGAAGGGAATCGAACCCTAAAAGCCTAAGAATTTCTTACGCCTATCCACTAAGTACCTCTCCAACAGAAGATTAGCAAACTAACTTCTTTTTATAACATCAGCGAATCACTGAAACTGTGCTTCCACACGATAAATGACTTGACCTTTTTTAGAAAATTTCTCTTCATATTCAGTCATGACATTTCCTTCAAAATCACTAGCATGCAAATCAAGCCAAACTTGTTTTAAAATCATGCCGTATTGTGAGAAGCTTGCCAAGCTGTATTCGAACAAGCCACGGTTATCAGTTTTAAAGTGAATTTCACCGTGTTCAGGTAAGATTTGACGGTAAGTATCTAAGAATGTTTTGTAAGTCAAACGACGTTTTTCGTGACGTTTCTTAGGCCATGGATCTGAGAAATTCAAATACATCAAATCAATTTCGCCATCCGCAAAATAATTTGTCAAATCAGAACCATCAACTAGCAACAAACGAACATTTGGTGCTTGACTATCTAAAACTTTATCCAAAGCGTAGCTAAGTACTGATACTTGAATGTCAATTCCGATATAGTTAATATCTGGATTTTGCAAAGCCATTCCTGTAATGAATGCTCCTTTTCCTGAACCAACTTCGATGTGGATTGGGTTATCATTACCAAAGACTTCACGCCAATGTCCTTTTGCTTCTTCTGGATTTAAGATAACATAGTGTGGGTTATTTTCTAAGTGCTCCTCAGCACCCTTACGTTTTCTAACTCGCATTATTTCTTTTTACTAACTAACTCCCTAAATTTTCGTAAGCCGTAAATTTCTTGATTGACGTGTTCCATATCACGTTTGTCAAAACATTTCAAAATCTGTGATAGATATGAAAATTGTCCGTACCAAGCAACTTTACTGCGTACTTTTTCATTGTCTTTATAGCCATAATAATTCAACCACTCACCCCAACGTGTGTAAGGAATGTAGTGACTCAAAAGAAAGGCTACATCGTACATTCGATCCGTCAAACGAACTGAATCCCAGTCAACAAGGTAAATCATACCACTTGTTGTGATAACCCAGTTACTGTGTTTGATGTCCCCATGTACAATGGTCGCAACTTCAGAACGAAATTCTGGTAAGCTACGTTTTAGTTCTTTTACAATACCTTGCAAATACGTATTTTCACGAATTTGCAACGGTGCATTTTTTTCCCAGTCAACCAACAAATCATATGGATTTTCAATCTTATAGTTTAACTGTAACAATTGGTTAACCAATGGTCGTGACTTGTGTAAACGCAAAAGAATATGGACAATCTGTTTACTACCCATATCCTCTTTAGTCAAAATTCTTCCATCAAGCCATTCTTGTGCACTCATTGTATCGCCATTACCAGTGCGACGCACCCACAACAATTGTGGCGCAATCTGCTCTTTAGCAAGAGCTGGTAAAATTGGTGTCGTGTTAAACTTGATAAAGATTTTTTCACCATTCGGATATTGACCAATAAAGGCTTTCCCACTTTTTCCTCGAAGTGGTGTCATTGTCAATTCCTGATCTGATACTGTTGTCACCTGTCTGCCCTCCTTTTCTTTCATATATAATACGTTAATACTTTTCTTCACTTTTATTTTACTTGTTTTACAGTCCCTAGTCAATCATCTTCGCAATTTTGTAAGGAAGATACCATTCTGTAACAATTACAGTAATCAAAATCAAAAGCCCTGCAGCCTTCAAAGAAAAACATAATAACACATCAAGCAAGCAAATCATATAAGATAAAGTTCGTAGCAAAGCCTTTAAATTCGCCATTTTCTGCGCTTCTGAAATGGGGTATAAGCGTGTTAAATATTGATACTCAAAATGTTGAGCAAGTCCTAACAACTGAAACAGTAAAAGATAATTAAAAATTAAAGCAAGGCCTGCTGCTACCAGATGATTTGGAATAAACAGCAAAGCAAGAACACCTAATAAAACCAGACGCAAAGTTAAAGCAAGATAATCCGAACTACGAAGAAAGGCCCTGAGATAAAGGTTTGACCATGTTTTATCGTGACGTTTCTTAACCAAACCAAGCATCTTATCTAAGTAAATACGACGTTTGACACTTGCCGAAATTCCCTTAACCGTTGTGAAGAGGGCAAAGAATTTCAAAATAGATTGACGGCGTTTGGTTTCATAAGTAATGGCAGTTTCCCAAGAAAAATGACCATTTCTAAAAAAGACTTTTTCTTTTCTTGCCATAATCACCCACTTGATACCAAGTAAAATTAGCAAAAGTACCGCAAAAACTGGAACTGAGAAACCTAATTTAAAGAAAATAGGTGCTAGCAACAAGAAAACAGCTGTTTGTAGCACTGCCCAAACACCAAAAGACCGAACCCTAGCTTGATGAATCCAAGCCACCACTTCTTCTTCCTTCGGCAAATAAAATAGCTTATCTGGTGCCTCAATATAAGTTGCAATTTTACCAAGACTAAGAAGAGTAAGCGTCACAATGACCAAAATGACATCAATCCACCAATGTTGCTTTGGAAAATGCTTTAATAACTCACCATATTGGACCATCAAAAAGCCTGACAAGAAAAGTAAGACCAAGACAAAATGATCATTTAAGACATAACGCAAGTATTTCAGACATTGCCCTAAAAAGAGGCTACGTCGTTTTTGAAAAACTTCTTTCATTTTTACCCCTCTTTAGTTAAAGCCATGTAGATATCGTTCAAACTAGCATCTTCTTTTCCAAAAGCTTGACGCAATTCAGCTAGATTTCCCATCGCACGCACTTGACCATGATGCAAAATCACAAAACGGTCACACATTTTTTCAGCAGCATCTAACACGTGTGTTGACATTAAAATAGCTTTGCCTTTTGCTTTTTCCTGCGCTAGCAAATCCGTCAAATCAGAAATCGCCAAAGGGTCTAGTCCCAAGAATGGCTCATCAACGATAAACAAATGCGGATCAATCATAAAAGCACAGACAATCATAACCTTTTGCTTCATCCCTTTTGAAAAATTAATCGGGAACCACTCAAGCTTATCAGACAAACGGAAAATTTTTAGCAATTCCTTGGCACGCGCCATTGCTTCATCAAAATCAAGGTCATAAGCCATGGCAACTGTCTCTAAGTGTTCACGCAAAGTCAACTCTTCATACAAGCTTGGCGTTTCAGGAATAAAACCAATCTTTTTGCGGTACTCTGCTTGATTATCAGCCAAAGTCAAACCATCAAGGGTAATTTTTCCTTGATAAGGTGTCAAAAGCCCGATGACTTCATTAATGGTTGTTGACTTACCAGCACCATTTAGCCCAATCAAGCCAACCAACTCACCGTCACCAACTTCAAAAGAAATATTTTTTAAAACAGGGATATTAATGTATCCACCTGTGACATTTTCAATTTTTAACATAAGCTACCCACATTTTTTTGATATAATAATTATAACAAAATCAAAGGATTATAGGTGATTCAAATGGAAAATTGCATCTTTTGTAAAATTATCGCAGGTGACATTCCGTCATCAAAAGTTTATGAAGACGATAAAGTCTTAGCTTTCTTAGACATTTCACAAACAACTAAAGGACACACTCTCCTCATTCCAAAAGAACACGTTCGTAACGTCCTTGCTATGTCTGAAGAAACATCACAAGAACTCTTTGCGCGCTTGCCAAAAGTTGCGCGTGCTGTTCAAAAAGCGACTGGAGCTGTTGGCATGAACATCGTCAACAATAACGAAGAAGTTGCTGGACAAACAGTTTTCCACGCTCACGTTCATCTCATTCCACGTTATGCTAACGACGACGAATTCTCACTTAACTTCACAGAACACGAACCAGATTTTGAAGCTCTTGGAAAATTAGCAGAGCAAATTGTTAAAGAGGTAGAAGCATGAAATTAAGCTCTTTTATCGCCTTAGTCCTAGCTGGATGCGCTGGATTTACAGCTTACCAAGCTTACCAAAAACGCGAAGAGATTAAAGACGATATCGCTGATGCTAACGATATCAGTGACAAAATTGCTGCAGATATTACTAAAATCAACCAAGCGATTGATAATATCAACCAACAATTACCAAAACTTGAAAGCATTAGCCAAGAATTGGACTACAAACGTCGCTTATTTGAACAAGAAAGCAATAGCCGACTTGAACAAATCAAAATGACACTTTCAAAATACCAAGAATTAGAACAATAACAAAAAGTACTGGAAAATTCCAGTACTTTTTGTATGCCTCTCAAATCTAAAATGAAAAGCCGACCAAATAGTCGACTTTTTTATGTTAATATGCATAAGCACTTGCATCTTGTGAATAAGTATCGGTTGAGTAATCACTGTAGCCACTGTTGCTATAATCACTATAACCGGTGTCATAACCTGTGCTATAGCCACTATCATAACTGCTATAATCGCTACTGTAATCACTACTATAATAAGATGAAGTACCGTAAAGATTCTCAGAAAGAACTGCTGTTGTTTTTAATTCTGTGCTTTCTTCTAAACCAAGTTGTTTCTTAATACGATTTTGCACTTCAAGCAAATGATCAGAACTTACGATTTGGTAAGAAATTTCATTAATCGTTTGTCCTTCACCCTCTAACTGATACGTTTCAATATTTTTTAGAGAATCCGCATAACCAAGAAGACTTGGAATGGTACGTGATGAAATTTCAACGTTTGTTTGCATGTTCTTACTTACAGCAGATAGAATTTTCTTGTAAGATGACACACTATCAAGAGCTAAAATTTTCTTAAGCACTTTTTGGATAACTTCACGTTGACGTTGTTGACGACCGTAGTCTCCTTTTGGATCTTGGTGACGCATACGTGCGTATACCAAAGCTTGGTCACCATTAATCTTGTGAGTTCCAGGTTCAATTGATGACGTGTATTCGGGCTCTGTCTCTTCAATTGAGATTGGGAAATCAAAATCATTTGTGACTGTGATACCACCTACGGCATTAACTAAGTCAACCAAACCTTGCATGTTGATTTGCATGTAGTAATCAATCTTAATATCAAGCAAATCTTGGATGGTCATGATAGCCATTTGGGCTCCACCTGAAGCATAAGCAGCATTCAATTTAGCTTGAGCACCATTCATATTATTGTCTTCAGGTCCTGTTAATTCAATAAGAATATCACGTTCAAGACTTGTCATTGTTGTTGTCTTCGTCTTAGGGTTAACAGTTACCAAAATCATTGAGTCACTGTTACCTTCCCAAGTTGAATGACGTTCAGAATCCCCTGTATCAACCCCCATCAAGAGAATTGA
This sequence comes from Streptococcus equinus, assembly GCF_900101445.1. GTDB lineage: Bacteria > Bacillota > Bacilli > Lactobacillales > Streptococcaceae > Streptococcus > Streptococcus equinus_B. The sequence goes on from NZ_FNKE01000003.1 coordinate 84,050, forward strand.
GAAAGGTTTTGTCTGTTTAATAGCATTGCTACTTGAACCAGACGTCTTGTAATCCTTAAACGTTTTTGAGAGCTCACTTGTCGAGAAATTGTAAGCACTTGTAATATAAACACCTAATGCAACAACTGTTGTCACAACGATTGCTGCTATCATAAGCAGAATTTTTTTTCCGAGTTTCATTTGTTTACTTTTAGTCTATCAACCTACTCATCAAGTAGACGTCAAGAAATTCTCCATCTTTAGTTTTTGCGCCACGTTCTTTAGTAGCTTCAATCTTAAAACCGAACTTTTCATAAAGGTGAACAGCTCTGCTATTTCTAGCCTGAACCGTCAACTCCAAACGACGAATCACTGGCGTGTGGCAAGCCCAATCAAGAGCAACTTCCATAAGAAGCGAACCGAGACCATATCCCCAGTATTTTTCTTGCACAGCAATGAAAATATCGCCGATATGATTAGTTTGTGGTGAGCTAGTGCTGGATACATTTAAAACACCAGCCAACTCTTTACCAACTCTTACGACCAAGCAAATTTCATTAACAGACTCAAGATGTCGCTCCAAGAAAATCTTCATATCTTCTTGTGACAAAATCGTTTCTGCAACCACAAAATCTGTCTCTTGACTAACCTGACTAAGCAAGTCAACCAAGGCTTTGGCATCAGAGAGTTGGGCTTCTTCAACGATTACCTCTTGTTCAGCCACGTTCTATAGCCTCCGAAAGCTCCTTACTTCGTGGGCCATTAGATTGTAACTCAATGTCACGACCATCTCCTGAAGGAGTGATAATGATTTCTAAATAATCGCCAAGTAAATCTTCTTCTAAAAGTTCACCCCATTCGATGACAGCAACACCATCACCATACAAGAAATCATCCAAATCAATAGAATCTGGGTCATTTCCAATACGGTAAACATCTAAATGATAGAGCGGTAAACGCCCCTCGTATTCCCGAACAATCGTATAGGTAGGACTCTTAATCATCTGATCGATATCAAGGCCCTTTGCGATTCCTTTTGTTAATGTCGTTTTACCAGCACCAAGATTTCCAGTCAAGACCAGAACATCTCCTGCTTGTAACTTTCGACCGAGTCGATAACCGTAAGCCATCAACTCATCTTCATTATGACTATAAAACATGAGTCCATTATATCAAAAATCTGCTTACCTTCCAAGTCTCGCCAGTTTTTACAATTTTAAATTTTTATTAAAAATGTCATTAAGCTAGCACCACATTGCGCTCTAGCCTTAAAAATTCTTAAATAAATTTCTTTTCAAATTTTCGAACATTCTTTTCAAATATAGCTAAATTCGTCTTTTGAATCCCCCAGCCAATAGCTACTACCAAAATAAAAATTCCAATATCCCCTAGGAAGAAATTTCCAATTTCCCAATCAACAACATTACTACCACTGATTCCTACTCCCCAAGCAAAAATAAATTGCAAAACATACATGGTAAGTGAAACTTGACCAACTTTACTAAATAATGATATTAATTTTGGAAGTTTGCTTTCTAAATAAAGCAGGGTAGCAATAAAAATAAGACAGCCCCCAGTTCCGATTAATAATTCGAAACTTGATCCACCTTGAGGGGCATCAACAAATAACATAGTCCAATTGATTTGACCAACATTATTTGGCCAAACTGCAAAATCACTGGCTGTTTTATCATAATTTGTCATCGTTATTTTTTCTGTAATTCTGAATAATTTTGGAAGTACATATAATGCAAATGATTTTGCTGGAATTAAAATTGTTGTTCCAAAAATTAAAAGATTTTTTTGGATTTTGGGATTATTTAACTCCATACGACCTATTAAAATACCCAAACTAAAGACAGGGAGCCAAGCCACTGCAGATAGTGGACCTCCAGCAATATCTGCTAAAAGGACAGAACCTGATAAATAACTAAGTCCAATAACCATGATAATCGGACAAATAATATAACTTAATGAAATCCACAAAGTTAGCATTTCATCATCCATATCCAGAAATGGAATTGAAATTAAATAAAGTATTGCATAAGCTGGTAAAACAACTCCAAAAGGTGCATTAAGCAAAATAATACCATAGCCTATTAAATCAATGAAAACTGATCTTACCAATATTTTTACTCGAAAAACTTTTTGACTTCCTAAGTGACCATATTTCTTAAACATAAGGCTATAGGAAATTCCCGAGCACAAAACAAATAGAATCATTGTATTGCCAGATACAAAGGCATTTGTACTATTTGAAGCAAAATGCTGAATATACATACCAATAACAGCAAGTCCTCGAATAGCATCTAAAGCTAATAACCGTTTATTTGAAGGCATTTTTTTCCTCTTTCATCAGTTTTTATCAGTTGTTCAACCTGATATAGCTATTATAAAATCTTGTTATTATCTTCTTTTTCAAAAGTTGTAAAATATTTGTAAATAAAAAATAAGTAGCCATATAGCTACTTATCCTTTTGATAATAAATAATTTTTCCTGTTGCTTTATCCAGTCCCATTTCAGCGACAGTCTCTCTATTATCATTCAATACTAAATATAAGGTATCTGCCTCATCTTCTTTCACCGTTTCCTCTATAGATGCACTTGTAAATTTCACCTCTGACAATTGCCAAAAATCGGTTGCAATTTTATCGAGTTCCTCACCAGTTTTTTCAGATTCTCCACCTGTAATTTCTGCATTAAGAGTAATAATTTTTTGTGTTTCCATGTCCATTGATAGTTGATATTTTTCTTTTTCCTTGCTGACCGTTAGCATCCAGTAATTCGAATGATTCTCAATATTTGAAATATCAACTGTATAGGATTTCTGCGAGAATTTTTTATCATAAATTTTCTCAAGAACTTGAAGCATTTTTTTCTTAATAATTTCTGTCTTAATGTTGTTATTAGAAGCAATCAGTATATCATAATTTAATTCCTCATGATAAACCTTATTTAGTGCCATTGGTTGAAACATCATCATACCAAATAAAAATAGCAAAAAAACTATTGCTCCAACTATTTTCTTAAGCATGCTCAAACTCCTTTTGACGAATTTTAACTCTCGTTCCCTTATTTAACTCACTATTGATAGTAATATCAAAATCTAAAAGTTCAGCAATATCATGAACAAGACTCATTCCTAAACCAAAACCATTTTTCAAGGTAGAACGAGACTTGTCGACAGTATAAAAAGGTTCAAAAATCTTTTCTAAATCCTCTTCAGAAATACCATTTCCGTTATCACTGATGATAATTTCATTTGGCGATAGCTTAACATTAAGTAAACGTTCCTGTTTCTCACGACTTGCTTTAATACCATTATCAATAATATTCAATAAAAGTGTCCGTAAGAGAAAAGCATCTGTTTCTAGATAACATTTTTCACCCTCAACAGTAAATTGTATGTCTTCCCTTTCTATGACTTGTTTTAGACTAGCTTGAATATCTTCCATAAAACTTAAAAGTTCTATCATCTCTAGCTTAACTTCACTTTTATCAAGAGAAATTAAGCGGAATAGATTCTCTGATAACTGCTCAATGCGTTTACCATTTTGATAAATCTGAGTAAAGACGTAAGGAAGTTTATCAACGTCGTTTACCTTTTCTTGTCCCTTATACAAACTAGAATAACCAATAATTGCAGTTAAAGGAGTTCTAATTTCATGCGTTAACGCACTTATAAAACGTTCCTGCTGCTGATTTTTTAATTCTAAAGCATTTACATGGTAATTGATCTTATGTGACATATCATTTACTTGATCACTCAACGTTTGAATTTCTTCTATTTCTGAGATGGTTTCAATTTCTCCAGTGTAATCTTGTTTGGCTAAATTCTGAATTTTTTTCAATAAATCACTTAAAGGGCGGCTAATTTGGATACTTAATTTTCCAATAATAAATCCTGCCACCAACAATGAAAAGATATTAAAAATGAGTAAGTAAAAAAAGAATAAATAGCGTTGTTGATAACTACTTTCAACATTAAGATAGTAAACTAAATGATATGTTTGATTTTTTAATTCTAATTTTCTTGATAAAATCAAAAAATGATTTCCATCTTCCTTGGTAAGAAGATAAGAAATATCATTTCCTTTTGCCTTTAGCAAATCCTTGGGCACTTTGTAATTATCATTGCTCTGATAAATACTCTTCCCTTTTTGATTTAAAAATTCTAACTCTTGTTGATAACCATTTGTAGTAAGATTCAAATAACTATATGCTCTCTCACGAATGATTTCTTCTGCAGTCATGTAAGATGATTGTTTATTTTCATCATTGACATAAGCATAGATATTAGCAAATGTTTGAAAAGCGACAGTTTTATTTTGATTAAAACTATTAATAAACAAAATTTGAATCAGCAACAATGAAAAGACATTTAGCAAAACAGCAAAGAGACAAGTAATTTTTACAAAAAGATAGCGATTCAATTTCATAATTTCACCAACTTATATCCTACTTTATAGACTGTTTGTAATTCTTGACTCAAATCTAACTTATCGCGTAATTGTCTAACATGAACATCTACCGTTCGAGTGCCACCCATATAATCAAAATTCCAAACATCCTCTAACAATAAATCACGACTTAGTGCGATATTTTGATGTTGTAAAAAATAAACCAACAAATCAAATTCTTTAGCTGTTAAATCAACTAGGTGTCCATTCTTTTTAACCAAGCGCTCTTGTTGTTGAACCTCAATATCTTTGTAAATTAGAGAAGTACCTATTTCAACCTTTGGTCTTCTCCTCAAAATAACTTCAATCCGAGCTAAAAGTTCAATTGGCTCAAAAGGCTTAACAACATAATCTTCCGCCCCTAGCTTGAGTCCCATGACACGATCTTGAACAGATACTTTTGCTGTTAAAAAAAGAATTGGAATATCAATATGTTTACACTTCATCTCTTGCAACACTTGATAACCATCCTTCACAGGAAGCATGATATCAAGCAAAATTAAATCAAAATGTTCCTTTTCAATGAAATCTAATGCTTCTTGACCATCAACCGCTTCTTGAAAAGTATAATTTTCTAATTGTAAAGTCATCTTGATGACATCGCGAATTGACTGTTCATCATCAACAATTAAGATATGTGCCATAGTCTCCTCCTCGTGTTCATTTTACCAAAAGCACTTCTATTTTACACATAATTCACTCACTTTCTGCTGTCGAAAAAACTAAAATCCAGAATTGTAAAATAGTGTATCCTAAAACAAATTGCAATCCATTCTGAGGTAAAACATCAATCAACTCTTTTACAACTAATAAAGGATTACTAATGATATCCCACGAATTAAGACGCGCATAACGTCCAATGTGAATTGCAAAACTCGATAGTAACGAAAGCCCAACAAAAAAGAAAATGCGGCCTTTTCCCCAATACAGAGGGTAAAACTTCAAAAACTCTTTAATACTTTCAATGCCACAAAATACACCAAATAAAATGCTTGAAATAAAGGCAAAATAAAGAGCCAAGCAAGATGAATCTGCCAAAATATTACCAACAAATTCCATATGAACAATATCTGTTAGCATGTAAAAAGTATTTGGATAAAAGAAAAACCAACAGACAACTAAGATCCGCGCAAATACGCTCGTCTGATGTCTTATCGCATTTGCTACTAGTATAAAATAATAAGCCACTGCTGATAAAATCATATTCCACACCAAATCTGGACCATAAAAATCAATAAAGTTAATATAAAAAGCATTACCGATTAAAATAATTGGAATTAAATACCCTATTTTTAGTTTAAACAATAATATATCCTCTTCATTTCATATTTTTTAATCAAGGCAAAGGATAATATAACCAAAAGAAATACCAAACTGATTTTTAATATGTAAAAAAGTTGTAAAATATTTCGCTACACAAAAAAAGCTGAAGGCGAGAGAACGATACCTTCAGCTTTATTGAAAACTTTTATTTTATAGAATTGCCAAGCTAACAAAGTTAAGAATAAACAATGCATCTAAAACCCACATAACAGCGTGAACTTCTTTTGCTTGACCTCTTACAATTTTAACAAGTGTGTAAGTGATGAATCCAGCAGCAATACCATAAGTAATGCTGTAACTGAATCCCATAAAGATTGATGTGAAGAATGCTGGCACTGCTTCTCCAAGATCATCCCATTTAACATGTTTAAGATTTGAAAGCATCATGATACCAACAATGATAAGAATTGGAGCAGTTGCTTGTGTAGGGACGATTGAAACAAGTGGACTAAAGAAACTTGAAATAGCAAATAGTACAGCAACTGTAAGAGCAGTCAAACCTGTACGACCACCAGCTCCGATACCAGCTGCTGATTCAACGTAAGTTGTAACGTTTGAAGTACCTGCGATAGCACCCAATGTTGTACCAACTAGGTCAGAGTAAAGCGCACGGTCAAGTTTTTTAGATTCTTTATTACCACCAGTTGTTGTGATAATACCAACTTTTGCACCAGTACCAACAAGTGTACCAATTGTATCAAAGATATCTGTCAATGAGAAAGCAAGGATTGCCATCAAGACACCTGGAATACGTGAAGCATCTGAGAACAATGAACCAAGACCTTGACTACCTAGAGCAACACCAAAGATTTTTTTCAAATCATTGATTGATGCAGATAGATTAGTTGCTTCCCAGTCGACTGAACCAAGGTCAACAACACCGATTAAAATACCAATAATAGTTGTTGCTGCGATTGAAAGAATAACGCCTCCGCGAACCCCTTTAACAATAAGCAAGATTGAAATTGCAAGTCCAATCAAAGCAAGGATAACGCCTGGGTTATCAAAAGCGACCAAACCTGGCGTAGCTGATGAGTTAGCTGTAATAGATGCAAGACCTTTATCAGCTCCAGTACCAGCTACTGTGTATGTACCAGCATCAATAGAGAATTTCAAGAAACCAGCATTTTTAATTCCAACATAAGCAAGGAAAATACCGATACCAGCTGAAATAGCTGATTTCAACGCTGCTGGAATTGATTCAATAATCAATCGACGAATTTTAGTTACTGTGATAAATAGTGAAATGAGACCACAGATGAAAACCATAGCAAGTGCTTCTTGCCAAGTATATCCGAGGGCAAAAACAACTGTATATGTGAAGAAGGCGTTAAGTCCCATACCTGGTGCTTGCGCATATGGAAGATTAGCGTAGAAGGCCATCATCAATGTACCTACAACAGCACCGATAATTGTAGCAAGGAACACACCTTGTGTAGGCATTCCAGCTTGTGAAAGGATTGATGGGTTAACGAACAATACATATGACATTGCAAAGAATGTTGTTAAACCAGCAGTTACTTCTCTACGAACATTTGTACCATGTTCTTTAAGTTTAAAAAACTTTTCCATTTTTAAATGGTTTCTCCTTTTAATAAGGTTAATGATAGTCGCTTTTTCTTCTATTTCCGAACGACTTATATATTCTATCAAAAGATTGTTCAGTTTTCAATAACTTTATTTAAAATTTTCACGATCTAAAAAAATAAGACATAAAACCTGTAAAAAAGTAAAGCCAAGCACGAAATGAATAGCATTCCAGCTAATCACATTCAAGATTTCATCAATCACTAGGCCAGGTCTAGTGAAAATATCCCAAGAATTTAGCCTTGCATAACGTCCAATATGAATCGCAAAACTCGAAACAAAAGATAGAATTAAGATAAAAAACATTCGGATATAATAATTTTTCAACTTAAAAGTCACCACAATGTTCTTCACACTTTCAATGCCACATAGAACTCCAAATAAAATACTAGACACATACAACATGTACAGAATCAAGCTAGTTTTATTCCACAAGACCGAATCGGTAAAATTCATATGAACAATATCAGTTAACATGTAAAAAGTGTTCGGATAGAAAAACAACCATAAGAGACCACTTACCCATCTCATCACTTTGTGTTTTGTATAATAGGAAAGAAGTGAAAAATCAAGAGCTAGCAGCGCCAGAAACATGTTCCATACCAGATCTGGACCTTGCAAATGATAGTAATAAATGCCAAACGAAATGATTCCAAAAAAGATGTGGATCAAAACATTCTTTTTAACCATATTTTCTCCCCCTTTCTTAAGGCCTATTATAGCAAAAAAGCCCTAAAATTACCCTTTAAAACAAGTAATGGAGACGAGAATACCTCGCCTCCATTTTTCTATTAATCATTATCAAGAACAACAAACATCATGACCTGAACGACCATCAACCCAAGAATAAAAGGCATGTTAATCGTCGATAAAGCTTTCGCTGCTTCCTCAAAGATATTCAAGTGTTGGTTAATAATTACCTTCCACGTAATTCCTAATGTTCGGAGTACCTGAAAAAGTAAACTTGCAAAGAATGCTACTCCCATCACAAAGAATACTTGAATATACTGATTTAATTTCAAAGGTTTTAAAATCATTCGTAAGCTTAGTGTCCCTGCAACCAATGAAAATACTAGCACTGCCAAATAAATCATAAATGATGTCATCCCATCAGCAGACCATAAAACGGATGTCGCCCATGATCTATCTGCCACACTAAACAAAACATTTAAATTATTCGGGTAGAAAAAACACCATAAGACAAATGCTGCCACTCGTAGAACAATGTGCTTAAAATAAAAAACGAAAAATCCCATTTCCACTGTTAACAATGAAAATAGCACATCATTCATCAGCCCATTACTGTCTGCATGAAAGAAAGTAATGCTTAAAATGATCCCTAATGCAAACACATGACTCCAAAAAATTTTATACATTATCGCAACCTCATTTTTTATTAAAACCATTATATCATACCTACTTTTCTTTTTCTTTGCCACTCTTTTTTGTTATAATAACACCTATGACAAAGAAAAAAATGATTGCTCTTGATTTGGATGGCACGCTGCTACGCAGTGACAATACCATCTCAGATTATACTGTTGATACGATTAAAAAAATACAAGAAAAAGGTCACAAGGTCGTTATTGCGACAGGTCGTCCATACCGCATGGCTCTTGAGCACTACCGCCGCTTACAACTTGAAACACCTATGATTACCTTTAACGGTTCCTTGACACACCTTCCCGAAAAAAAATGGGACTTTGAACACAGCGTCACTATCGATAAACAATACCTGCTTGATGTCCTAGACATCCAAAAAAGTATCCAAGCAGACTTTATCGCTAGTGAATACCGTAAAAAATTCTTCATCAGTGCCGATAATCACGACATCATCAATCCACAACTTTTTGGTGTTGATAAAATCACCGATAAAATGACACTTGATGTAACAAAAATTACCGAAAATCCAAATGGTCTTTTGATGCAAACTCATCACGAGGACAAATACGCTCTTGCCGATGAAATGCGCAAATACTTCAACCACGAAATCGAAATTGATTCATGGGGCGGACCACTTAATATCTTGGAATTCTCACCTAAAGGCGTCAACAAAGCCTATGCTCTCAAGTACTTACTAAAAACTCTAAACATGAACCGAGAAGACTTGATTGCCTTTGGTGATGAACACAACGACACTGAAATGTTGACCTTCGCTGGGACAGGCTACGCCATGAAAAACGCTAGCGATGTTCTCCTACCATTTGCTGATAAACAAACAGACTTCACCAATGAAGAAGACGGTGTTGCGAAAGAATTAGCGAAAATTTTTCTATAAATTTCTGAAAAACTTCTTTTTAGGAAGTTTTTTCTTTTTTTCATCGTTTTCAAAACCTTTTCATGATTCTTTCAAAAAACATAGCATTTTTCCCGAACATTATTTTGCGAATTATACAATTTAATCGCTTTATTTTGCGGGTTTCTGAAAATTTTTCATGATTTCTGTTATTTTTTCTCAAAAAGCTATTGCATTTTTTGTGAAAACGTTTTACAATAATATCGTTCTTAAAATTTCCTTGGAACGGAAAAGAATTGCCGAGCTTGCTCGGAAGGAGATTATTCTTTTTTGTTTCAACGAAAAATAATCATAAGGAGGAAGAACAAGAATGGGTATCGGTATTATTATTGCCAGCCATGGTAAATTTGCTGAAGGTATTCATCAATCAGGTTCTATGATCTTTGGTGACCAAGAGAAAGTTCAAGTTGTAACTTTCATGCCAAGCGAAGGACCTGATGATTTATATGCACACTTCAACGATGCTATCGCACAATTTGATGCTGATGATGAAATCCTCGTACTAGCTGACCTTTGGAGTGGTTCTCCATTTAACCAAGCTAGTCGCGTAATGGGTGAAAATCCAGACCGCAAGATGGCTATCATTACAGGTCTTAATTTGCCAATGCTTATCCAAGCCTACACTGAGCGTATGATGGACGCAAATGCAGGTGTTGAACAAGTTGCCGCAAATATCATTAAAGAGTCTAAAGACGGTGTTAAAGCACTTCCTGAAGAACTCAACCCAGCTGAAACAGCTGCTGCAGCGCCTGCCGCACAAGCTGCTCCTCAAGGTGCTATCCCTGAAGGAACTGTCATCGGTGATGGTAAACTTAAAATCAACCTCGCTCGTATTGACACACGTCTTCTTCACGGACAAGTTGCAACAAACTGGACACCAGCTTCCAAAGCTGATCGTATCATCGTTGCATCAGACACTGTATCTAAAGATGAATTGCGTAAAGGCTTGATCAAACAAGCAGCACCAAACGGTGTTAAAGCAAACGTAGTTCCAATCAAGAAATTGATTGAAGCTTCTAAAGACCCTCGTTTTGGTAACACACACGCACTTATCTTGTTTGAAACACCTCAAGAAGCTCTTGAAGCTATCGAAGGCGGTGTGCCAATTAAAGAACTTAACGTTGGTTCAATGGCTCACTCAACAGGTAAAACAATGGTTAACAACGTATTGTCAATGGACAAAGATGACGTTGCTACATTTGAAAAATTACGTGACCTTGGCGTAACATTCGATGTTCGTAAAGTCCCTAATGATTCTAAAAAAGACTTGTTTGATCTAATCAAAAAAGCAAACGTTCAATAATTTTTGAATTGAGCTTCCAGCAGGGCAAAAAAGAAAGCGTTTCTATGAAGGGCTTTCATACGTCTTGCAAGATTCAAACTTTCCTGTTTTTATCCAAAACATGTAAGCCTTGGTTTCTGGCTTACAATTGCACATTGAAAACTTTTATAAACGAAAGGAACTAGAATAATGTCAGTTATTTCTATGATTTTAGTCGTTGTAGTTGCCTTCTTCGCTGGTCTTGAAGGTATCCTTGACGAATTCCAATTCCACCAACCACTAGTTGCCTGCACACTTATCGGTCTTGTTACTGGTAACCTTGAAGCAGGTATCATCCTTGGCGGTTCTCTACAAATGATCGCTCTTGGTTGGGCTAACATTGGTGCCGCTGTTGCGCCTGATGCTGCCCTTGCTTCTGTAGCTGCTGCTATCATCATGGTTAAAGGTGGAGACTTCACTTCTAAAGGTATCGCAGTTGCAACAGCAACAGCTATCCCTCTTGCCGTTGCAGGTCTTTTCCTTACTATGCTTGTTCGTACTGCTTCTGTTGCCCTTGTTCACGGTGCTGACGCTGCCGCTAAAGACGGTAACATCGCTGCAGTTGAACGTACTCACTTGGTAGCTCTATTCCTTCAAGGTCTTCGTATTGCTGTTCCTGCTGCTCTTCTTCTTGCAGTACCAACTTCAGCAGTACAATCTATCCTTAACGCTATGCCAGACTGGTTGTCAGGTGGTATGGCTGTCGGTGGTGGTATGGTTGTTGCCGTAGGTTACGCTATGGTTATCAACATGATGGCTACAAGCGAAGTATGGCCTTTCTTCGCTATCGGTTTTGCCGTTGCCGCTATCTCTGACCTTACTCTTATCGCCCTTGGTACAATTGGTGTTGCTCTTGCATTCATCTACCTTAACCTTTCAGAAAAAGGTGGAAATGGTGGCGGAACTGTTTCAGGTTCTGGTGACCCAATCGGCGACATCTTGGAAGACTACTAGAAAGGGGTACAAACATGGCTGAAAAACTTCAATTATCAAAATCTGATCGTCAAAAAGTTTGGTGGCGTTCTACTTTCCTACAAGGTTCTTGGAACTACGAACGTATGCAAAACTTGGGTTGGGCATACGCTTTGATCCCTGCCATCAAAAAACTTTATACATCTAAAGAAGACCGAGCTGCTGCTCTTGAACGTCACTTGGAATTCTTCAATACTCACCCATACGTTGCTGCTCCAATCATCGGTGTAACTCTTGCCCTTGAAGAAGAACGTGCAAATGGTGCTGAAATTGATGATACAGCTATCCAAGGGGTTAAAATCGGTATGATGGGACCTCTTGCTGGTGTTGGTGACCCAGTCTTCTGGTTTACAGTTCGTCCTATCCTTGGTGCCCTTGGTGCTTCACTTGCTATGGCAGGTAACATCGTTGGTCCACTTCTATTCTTCTTCGGATGGAACATCATCCGTATGGCATTCTTGTGGTACACTCAAGAACTTGGTTACAAAGCTGGTTCTGAAATCACAAAAGACCTTTCAGGTGGTATCATCCAAAAAATCACTAAAGGTGCTTCAATCCTTGGTATGTTCATCTTGGCTGTCTTGGTTGAACGTTGGGTATCAATTAACTTCACTGTTGATCTTCCTTCAACTAAACTTTCAGAAGGTGCTTATATCGAATTCCCTAAAGGAAACGTAACTGGTACTGAACTCCAAGGTATTCTTGGTAAAGTGGCTGATGGACTTAGCCTTTCACCAGAAAAAGCTAACACACTTCAAGGTCAATTGAACTCATTGATTCCTGGTTTGATGGGACTTGCTCTTACATTCCTTTGCATGTGGTTGCTTAAGAAAAAAGTTTCTCCAATCACAATCATCATCGGATTGTTCATCGTTGGTATCATCGCTCGTTTCTTCGGAATCATGTAATGAAAGAAAGGAAGGATTTCGGTCCTTCTTTTTTTATTATGTTATAATAGACTAAAAGCTAATTCAGAGGAGATTACATGGCACAATCACTTAACTCTACCGTGGAATTAACGACTACTGGTGTTTCTTACCTTGGCATGGGAGGAAAAGTTGGCAAATTCCTTCTCGGTAACAAAGGTCTTGAATTTTATAGCGACGCTAACGTCGAAGATTATATCCAAATTCCTTGGGAAAACATCGAAAAAATCGGCGCTAACGTTTCTCGTAACAAAGTCAGCCGTCACTTTGAAGTCTTCACAGACAAAGGAAAATTCCTTTTTGCTTCAAAAGACTCAGGAAAAATCTTAAAAGTGGCTCGCCAGCATATCGGAAACGACAAAGTTGTTCGTATGCTTACACTTGTTCAAGTCCTTATGAAAAAACTAACAGGATTTGTCAAAAAGAAATAAATCTAGTATAATAAGTAGTACGGATAAGTAAGAGTGGAGCTCTTTCAGAAAGTCTGCGGTTGCTGTGAGCAGATAGAGCGACAGGTCTGAAATTCTACCGTTATATCAATTAAAAATAGAAATTAAGTGCACAGGATGTGAAGCTGGATGGAACCGCGCGATTGCGCTCCAGCAGTTAACATGCTGTGCTTTTTGTTCATCTGGGCACAGCTAACCCTATGAGCGCTAAAAAAACTGGAGGAAACTTATGTTAGACATCAAACGTATTCGTAACGATTTCGACGAAGTCGCTAAAAAATTAGCTACACGTGGCGTTGCTGCTGAAAAACTTGCTGAACTTAAAGAACTTGACGACAAACGTCGTGAATTGCTTGTTAAATCTGAATCAGCTAAAGCTGAACGTAACACTGCTTCTGCAGCTATCGCTCAAGCAAAACGCAACAAAGAAGACGCTTCTGAACAAATCGCTGCAATGCAAAAATTGTCAGCAGACATCAAAGCTACTGACGCTGAACTAGCTGAAATCGATGAAAAATTATCTGAATTCACAGCAACACTTCCAAACATCCCAGCTGCTGATGTTCCTGTTGGTGCTGACGAAGACGAAAACGTTGAAGTTCGTCGTTGGGGAACACCTCGTGAATTTGACTTTGATATCAAAGCTCACTGGGATCTTGGTGAAGACCTTGACATCCTTGATTGGGAACGTGGTGCAAAAGTTACTGGTTCTCGTTTCCTATTCTACAAGGGTCTTGGAGCTCGCCTAGAACGCGCTATCTACAACTTCATGTTGGATGAACACGCAAAAGAAGGCTACACAGAAGTTATTCCTCCATACATGGTAAACCACGACTCTATGTTTGGTACTGGTCAATATCCAAAATTCAAAGAAGATACATTTGAATTGGCTGATTCTGACTACGTTCTTATCCCAACTGCTGAAGTCCCACTTACAAACTACTACCGTGGTGAAATCCTTGACGGTAAAGAACTTCCAGTTTACTTCACAGCTATGAGCCCATCATTCCGTTCAGAAGCTGGTTCAGCTGGTCGTGACACACGTGGTTTGATTCGTCTTCACCAATTCCACAAAGTTGAAATGGTTAAATTCTCTAAACCAGAAACTTCATACGATGAATTGGAAAAAATGGTTGCTAACGCTGAAAACATTCTTCAAAAACTTGGTTTGCCATACCGCGTTATCACACTATGTACTGGAGACATGGGATTCTCAGCTGCTAAAACTTACGACCTAGAAGTTTGGATTCCAGCTCAAAACACTTACCGTGAAATCTCAAGCTGTTCAAATACTGAAGACTTCCAAGCACGTCGTGCGCAAATCCGTTACCGTGACGAAGCTGATGGTAAAGTTAAACTTCTTCACACACTTAACGGTTCAGGTCTTGCAGTTGGACGTACAGTTGCTGCTATTCTTGAAAACTACCAAAACGAAGATGGTTCTGTAACAATTCCAGAAGTACTTCGTCCATACATGGGTGGAGCTGAAGTTATCTCACCTAAATAATAAACCTAAAACACCTACTAATCACTTGATTAGCAGGTGTTTTTTTGTATAAGAAAAAATCCCCTTTGAACCATCCTCAAAATCAAGAAAATGATTTCTATGACTTGAGGCTAGTACAATGTGGGATTTTTAAAATTTTCTAAAGCGTTGATAACGATTTTCAATTAATTGGTCCAAAGGAAGTTGGCTAAGCTCCTCTAGTTCAGAAATAAGATTTGTCTTAATCATCTCAACGATTTCACTTGAGAAATAACCATGTTCTGGAATCACTTTATCGATAACTCCCATATTGTAAAGTTCTCCAGCTGTTATTTTCATCAGTTCTGCTGCTTCAGTTGCACGTGAACCATCTTTCCAAAGGATTGAGGCAAAGCCTTCTGGGCTCAAAATCGCATACATGCTGTGTTCAAGCATCCAAACCTTATCAGCTACAGCGAGTGCTAAAGCACCACCAGAGCCGCCTTCTCCAATGATAATAGCAATAATCGGCACCTTAAGATCGCTCATCTCAAGCAAGTTACGCGCAATTGCTTCACCTTGTCCGCGTTCTTCCGCACCAACACCTGGATAAGCTCCAGCAGTATTGATGAAAGTAACGACAGGACGACCGAATTTTTCAGCTTGTTTCATCAAGCGAAGCGCCTTGCGGTAACCTTCTGGATTCGGTTGACCGAAATTGCGTTTTAGATTCTCCTGTAAATTTTTCCCTTTTTGAATACCAATAACTGTCACAGGACGACCTGCAAGTCGAGCAATTCCCCCAACGATTGCTCCGTCATCAGCAAAATGACGATCTCCATGAAGTTCCATAAAGTCATCAAAAATCAAATTAGCATATTCCAAGGTTGTCAAACGCCCTTGATCACGCGCTTCTTTCAAAATTCTTGATACGTCGCTACTCATTTGGCACCTCCATGAAACGCAACTAATTTAGCAATTGTGTCTGGCATTTCTGTACGTTTAACAATGGCATCCACAAAACCATGTTCCAAAAGAAACTCTGCTCTTTGGAAATCTTCAGGTAAGTTTTCGCGCACTGTTGTCTCAATAACACGACGACCGGCAAAACCAACCAAGGCTTGCGGTTCTGCTAGAATAATGTCACCTTCCATGGCAAAACTTGCTGTCACCCCTCCTGTTGTAGGGTCAGTCAAGATTGTCAAATAGAATAAACCAGCTTCAGAGTGACGTTTAACAGCAGCTGAAATTTTTGCCATTTGCATCAAACTCATGATACCTTCTTGCATACGAGCACCACCTGACGCTGTAAAGATGACAACAGGTAGTTTTTCAGTAGTCGCCATTTCAAATAAACGCGTGATTTTTTCGCCGACGACTGTTCCCATTGAAGCCATGATAAAGTTAGAATCCATGATAGCAAGCGCTACTTTTTCCCCTTTAATCATAGCTTTACCAGTCACGACAGCCTCTTCAAGACCAGTCTTTTCACGCATTTTAGCTAATTTTTCCTGATAACCAGGAAACTTAAGTGGGTCACTTGTTTCAAGCCCAGTAAAGTGTTCTTCAAAGCTCCCTTCATCTACTGTAATCGCCAAACGTTCTTTAGCAGAAATACGGAAGTTATAAGAACAAGCTGGACAAATCTTTGCAACCCCTAAGTCTTTTTGATAAATCATGTGCTTACAAGCTGGACACTTAGCAAATAATTCATCAGGAACCTCAGGAACTTCGCGAGGTTCCGCTTGTTTAATAGAGTTATTGGGAGTAATTCGGATGTACTTATCTTTTTTACTAAATAAAGCCATGAAATCTCCTAATCATTTTCCTTATTGTAGTTTGGTAAGAATGTCTCCATCAAGAATGAAGTATCATAATCCCCTGCAATCACATGCTCATCACAAATCAAATCCATTTGGAATTCAACGTTTGTTGTCACACCTTCAATTTCCAATTCATAAAGGGCACGTTGCATTTTCATCAAAGCATCAAAACGATTTTCACCATGAACGATGATTTTTGCAATCATACTGTCATAATATGGTGGAATAGTGTAGCCATGATAAACCGCAGAATCCACACGTAAGCCCACACCACCGCTTGGCAAATACAAGTCAGTGATTTTACCAGGACTTGGTGCAAAGTTAAATTTCGGATTTTCAGCATTGATACGACATTCGATAGCATGACCAGTGATTTTAATATCGTCTTGTGTCACAGACAATTCTTGCCCTGCTGCAATACGAATTTGTTCTTTGACAATATCAACACCAGTGACGAATTCTGTTACAGGGTGCTCAACTTGAACACGTGTATTCATTTCCATGAAGTAGAATTGTGATGTCTTTTCATCAAGCAAGAATTCAATCGTACCAGCATTCTCATAACCAACGGCTTTCGCTGCACGTACGGCTGCATCACCAATCTTACCACGAAGGGTTTTACCGATAGCAATGGATGGACTTTCTTCAAGCACTTTTTGGTTATTACGTTGAAGCGAACAGTCACGTTCACCAAGGTGAACCACATTACCGTGAGAGTCCCCTAAAATTTGAACCTCGATATGGCGAGCTGGGTAAACCACTTTTTCAATGTACATGGCACCATTACCAAAAGCTGCCAAAGCCTCCTGTGAAGCTGACTCAAAAGCTGGAACAAGGTCTTGAGCTGATTCAACTTTACGGATTCCTTTACCGCCTCCACCAGCTGAAGCTTTTAGCATCACTGGATAGCCAAGTTTTTCAGCAACTTCAAGCGCTTGATCTGCCGTAAAGACTTCACCGTCTGATCCAGGAATAACAGGGACATTAGCTGCGATCATTTCAGCACGGGCATTGATTTTGTCCCCCATTTTATCCATGATTTCAGCACTTGGTCCGATAAATTTGATGTGCATTTCTTCACACATAGTTGCAAATTTTGAGTTTTCACTCAAAAAACCAAATCCAGGGTGAATGGCTTCAGCACCTGTTACAATAGCAGCTGACAAGACGGCATTCATATTAAGATAAGAGTCTGTCGAACGAGCTGGACCGATACAAATTGCTTCATCAGCCAAAATCGTATGCAAAGAATTTTTATCAGCTTCAGAATAGACAGCTACCGTATTGATTCCCAATTCACGTGCCGCACGAATAATTCGCACCGCAATTTCTCCACGATTGGCAATTAATATCTTTTTAAACATACGTCTGCTTTTTCCTCCTATTTGGAATGCCTTAGCATTCCAGTCAAAATTCTTTTTTTGTCACAGTTTACGTTAAACTACTATTTCTTAACTACCAATAGCAAACGTCAATGTGCCAGAAGCTGCTAATTTCCCATCAACTTCTGCTTTTGCCTCAACCACAGCAATAGTGCCGCGGCGTTTGACAAATTTCGCTGTCATAATCAATTGGTCACCTGGAACAACTTGTTTTTTGAAACGAACTTTATCCATTCCAGCGTAAAAGACCAATTTCCCTTTATTTTCTTCTTTTGAAAGTTCTAGAACACCTGCTGTTTGAGCAAGAGCTTCCATGATGAGAACCCCTGGCATAACAGGGTATTCTGGAAAGTGACCATTGAAAAATGGTTCATTGATTGTCACATTTTTTACAGCAACAATTTCATCATCACTCACTTCAAGCACACGGTCAACCAAAAGCATTGGGTAACGGTGTGGTAGAGCTTCACGAATTTGTTTAATATCAATCATTTAATACGTACCAATCCTTGTCCAAATTCAACAACGTCTTCGTTATTTACCATCACTTCTGTCACGATACCATCTTTTGGAGCTGGAATTTCATTCATGACCTTCATAGCTTCAATGATTAACAAAGTTTGACCTTTTTTAACAGCATCACCAACTGATACAAAGGCTGGTTTATCTGGAGCTGGTGCAAGGTAAGCTACCCCAACAAGTGGGCTTGGTACTTCTTCACCTTCAGCAAAAATATCAGTATCAGCTGCTACTTCAGCCTCAGCAGGTGCTGCTGCTTGTGGTGCTTGTGCCGCAGCCACTTCAACAGGAGCTGAAACAGGTGCTGCTGCAGCAACTGGTGCTACAGGCGCAGTGTATTCATTTTTACTAAATGTTAATTCAGACTCACCTGTTTTAAATGAGAATTCACGTAGGCTTGACTGGTCAAATTGAGCCATCAAGTCTTTTACTTCAGAAATATTCACGCTTAAGCCTCCCAACGTTTAAATGCTAGAACAGCATTGTGTCCGCCAAATCCGAATGTATTTGAAATGGCATATTCTAATTCTGCTTCTTGACCTTGTCCATAAACTACATTTGCTTCGATGTCTTCTGATAATTCACGAGTACCAGCAGTCATTGGAATGTAGTTGTGACGAATAGCTTCGATAGTTGCGACAGCTTCAACAGCACCAGCAGCACCAAGAAGGTGTCCTGTGAATGATTTTGTTGAAGATACTGGAACATCTTTACCAAGGACAGTTACGATAGCTTTGCTTTCACCTTTTTCATTAGCTTGAGTTGATGTACCGTGTGCGTTAACATAGTCAACATCTTCTGGTGAAATGCCAGCTTCTTTGATAGCCAATTCAATAGCTTTTGCCGCACCAGATCCATCAGGAGTTGGTGTTGTTTGGTGGTAAGCATCACAGTTGCTACCATAACCAACAACTTCAGCAAGAATTGTTGCACCGCGTTTTTGAGCATGTTCAAGACTTTCAAGAACAAGCACACCAGCACCTTCACCCATAACAAAACCATTACGATCTTTATCAAATGGAATAGCAGAGCGAGCTGGGTCTTCCGTTGTAGAAAGGGCAGTCAAAGCATTGAAACCACCGATACCAATTTCATTAATAGTAGATTCAGCACCACCAGCAAGAATCACATCATGGTAACCGAATTTGATTTCACGGAATGCTTCACCAATAGCATCGTTAGATGAGGCACAAGCAGTTGTGATTGATTTACATACACCACGCGCACCAATACGAAGAGCAATGTTACCAGCAGCCATGTTTGACAAAGCTTTAGGGATGAACATTGGTTGAATACGTTTGATACCTTTTTCGTGCATACGAATGATTTGCTCTTGCATTTCTTGCAAACCACCGATACCAGATGATACGATAACACCAGTACGATCACGATCAACTGTATCCATATCAAGTTTTGCATTTTCAAGAGCTTCTAAAGTCGCATAAATCGCATAAAGTGAGTATTGATCCATGCGGTTTTTATCTTTCCGAACAAAATATTTATCAAAAGGAAAATCATGGATTTCCCCAGCATTATGAACTGGGATTTCAGAATTATCAAATTTAGTAATTGGTCCGATACCAATTTTACCATCATGAAGATTGTTCCAGAATTCTTCTGGTGTATTTCCGATAGGGGATGTTAAACCGTAACCTGTTACTACAACTCTATTTAATGTCATTTTTGTCTCCTTTTAAGAGAAATTATACTTCTAATTTTAAACTATTACAGCAAAGCAAACAATAGTTTACATTGCCATACCACCATCAATTGCAATGACTTGTCCAGTCAAGTATTCTTGCTCAGCTAAGAAGCTTGCTACTGTTGCCACTTCCTCAGCTTTACCGATACGTTTCATCGGAATTCCTGCCAAAATAGCTTCTTGCATTTTTTCAGGAATCGCATCTGTCATATCTGACTCGATAAATCCAGGAGCAATGGCATTGACGCGAACTCCGCGTGCTGCAACTTCACGCGCAACTGATTTTGTAAAACCAATCAAACCAGCTTTTGAAGCTGCATAGTTTGCTTGACCTACATTTCCTGTCAAACCAACAACGCTAGACAAATTAATGATAGCACCCTGACGCGCTCTCGTCATCGGTTTCAAGACTGATTGCGTCATGTTGAAAGCACCTGTCAAATTAACTTTAAGCACTGATTCAAAGTCAGCCTCAGTCATTTTCAACATCAATTTATCATTTGTGATACCAGCATTGTTAACCAAAATATCAACAGAACCAAGTTCCGCGATAGCTTCATCAACCATGCGTTTAGCATCATCAAATTGTGACACATCACCAGAAATGGCAACAACTTTCACTTGATAATCTTTAAAACTATCAATCAATTCTGCTGAAATTTCTGAACGACCGTTAAGCACAACGTTAGCCCCAAGGCTTGCAAAACGGTGGGCAATAGCTAAACCAATTCCGCGGGTTGACCCAGTTACAAAAACATTCTTATTTTTGATATCCATGACTATCTCCTATTTTTCTAGCAAAACACTTAAGCTTGCTTCGTCTTCAACACTTGCCGTTGGAATACTTCTGTCAATTTTACGAAGGAAGCCACTCAAAACTTTACCTGGACCAATTTCAATAACTTCTGTCATGCCAAGCTTACGCATTGTCTCGATAGAATCGTAAAAGCGAACTGGTTCTTTCACTTGTCTAGCAAGCAAAGCTTTGATATCGCCGTACTGCATAACTTTAGCTTCTGTATTTCCAATCAAAGGAATTTCAAAATCAGAAAAAGTCACTTTATCAAGTACTTCTGATAAACGTTTGCTAGCAGGTGCCAACAAAGCAGTGTGGAAAGGTCCTGAAACTTTTAAAGGAATCAAGCGTTTCACACCAGCTTGCTTAAGCAATTCCACAGCATAATTCACAGCTTCAGTTTCACCACCAATCACAATCTGTGCTGGTGTGTTATAGTTAGCTGGTGTCACAACACCTTTAATAGAAGCTTTTTGACAAATCTCTTCAATAAGAGACGCTTCTGTATTCATGACAGCAACCATTTTCCCAGTTCCAGCTGGAGCTGCAGTTTCCATAAATTCTCCACGTTTTGCCACCAAAGCAACAGCATCTTCAAAGTTTAAAGCTCCTGAAGCTACCAAGGCTGAATACTCACCAAGTGAAAGCCCAGCAACCATGTCTGCTTTAAAGCCCTTCTCTTGCAATAAACGATAAATCGCAACAGAAGTTGTCAAAATAGCTGGCTGTGTATAGCGTGTTTGATTTAATTTATCTTCTTCCTTATCAATTAAATCACGAAGATTATAGCCAAGAATAGAACTAGCTTGATCAAAAGTCTCCCTTACAATAGGATATTTTTCATATAAATCACTTGCCATTCCAAGTTTTTGAGCCCCTTGACCAGCAAATAAAAAGGCAGTTTTCGTCATTAAATCCTCCCAAACGGAATTTGATTTTTATTTAAATAGAAATTTTAATCTTTCTCAATATCAGCCCAACGTTTAGCTTCTTCTAAGATAACTTCTTGAGCTCCATAGTAGAGATCTTTTAAGATTTCTTCACAAGTTTCTTCTTTACGAATCAAACCTGCGATTTGTCCTGCCATGACTGAACCAGTCACAACATCACCATCAACAACAGCATTACGCAAAGCACCTGCTCCCAATACTTCGATATCTTCTTTTGTCTTGCGACCAGCCAAGAAATCTTTCTCTGCGTGGGCATATGATGTTGTCAATTTATTTTTAACGGCACGAACTGGATGTCCAACAACGGATGCAGAAATAACCGTATCAATATCTTTTGCTTTTAAGATTTTGTCTTTGAAGTTTTGGTGAGCATTAGATTCTTTGGCAACAGCAAAGCGAGTTCCCACTTGAACGGCTTCAGCACCAAGCATAAAGACAGCTGCTACACCGCGTCCATCAGCGACACCACCAGCACCAATAACTGGAATATTAACCGCATCAACAACTTGACGCACAAGAGTCATTGTTGTCAATTTACCGATGTGACCACCAGCTTCCATACCTTCAGCGATAACGGCATCCGCACCAAGTTTTTCCATACGTTTTGCAAGCGCAACACTAGGAACAACTGGAATAACAGTGATACCTGCTTCGTGGAAACGTTCCATGTATTTACCTGGGTTACCAGCACCAGTTGTGACAACTTTGACCCCTTCTTCAATCACAAGATCAACGATGTCATCAACAAATGGTGACAAAAGCATAATATTAACACCAAAAGGTTTATCAGTAATTTGTTTAACCTTATCAATATTTGCTTTAACAACTTCTTTAGGGGCATTACCACCACCGATAATACCTAAACCACCAGCGTTTGAAACGGCACCAGCCAAGTCACCATCGGCAACCCAAGCCATACCTCCTTGAAAAATTGGATATTTGATATTTAATAATTCTGTAATACGTGTTTTCATGTTAAACCTTCTTAGTCTTTACCAAATAATAATTTGATAGTCAAACTATCATAATAAGAAGAGAGGGAGTAAGATAAGTTTTCGCTTACTAGCAACCTATCCCACAGCCCTTTCTACTAAATATATAGTGGAGTTAGTTTTTAATCCCAACTCCAGCCATGTCATTATTTTGTTTTTTCTTCAACGTAAGCAACCAAGTCACCTACAGTGTTAAGACCTTCTTCAGTTTCGATTTGGATATCAAATGCATCTTCGATTTCAGAAATTACTTGGAAAACATCAAGTGAGTCAGCATCAAGTTCATCGAAAGTAGTTTCCAATTTAACTTCTTCTGCTTCTTTACCAAGTTCTTCAACGATAATTTCTTGTACTTTTTCAAATACTGCCATGATTAATTTCTCCTTAATAAATATATATAATATCTCATGCTATAATGCACAAGTTTGTAACTAGATTTTAACAATTAGACTTCCCCATGTCAAACCTCCACCGAATCCAGATAGAAGAATTGTCTGAGAACCGTCTAATTTGATAAGTCCCTTATCCACTGACTCTGATAAGAGAATTGGAATACTTGCCGCACTGGTATTACCATATTCCATCATATTTGCCAAAAATTTATCTCGGTCAATAGACATTTTTCGAGCCATTTTATCCAAGATACGAATATTAGCTTGATGCAAAAGCAAGTAGTCAAGGTCTTCAGCTGAAACCTCAGAAGTTTCAATAAGTGCCTTGATACTCTTAGCCACATCTCTGATTGCAAAATCAAAGATAGCTCTACCATCCATTTTCAAGAATTTATCATCCTCTTCTTTTTCAGAAAATGGTGAAGACAAGCCAACTTTGGCTGATGTCAAGCTAAGACCACGACTTCCATCAGTATTTAAAGATTCTGCTAGGAAATGTTTTGTTTCTGTTGCTTCAAGCAAAACGCCACCAGCTCCATCACCAAATAAAACAGAAGTACTTCTGTCTGACCAGTCTAGTGTTTTTGACAATGTTTCAGCACCAATGACAATACCACGTTTGTAAAGACCTGATTGAATAAATTTATCCGCAGTCGAAAGAGCAAACACAAAGCCACTACATGCTGCTGTCACATCCATGGCAAAGGCATTAACAGCACCGATATTTCCTTGAACACGAGCTGCTGTTGACGGCATCAGACTATCAGGGGTAATTGTTGCAACAATGATGAAATCAATATCCTCAGCTGACAAACCAGCTTTTGAAAGTAGTTGCTTGGCAACTTGCGTCCCTAAATCACTAGTTGTTTCATCTCGAGTGATATGTCGTCTTCTAATTCCCGTACGTGATGAAATCCATTCATCACTGGTGTCCATGATTTCAGACAAATCATCGTTTGTAATCACTTGTTCAGGGGCATAGGCTGCTGCCTGAGCAATTCTTGCAAATACCATTATTACATTAACTCCTCAAGAAACTTGTGAAGATTTTTAAGCCCTCTCAAAAGAGCTTCTAGTTCTTCTTCATTCATATCTTCAGCGATATGAGAAACCATATTTTTATGGAATTTATGATGAAGCCTATCTAATAATCTTCCTTTTTTTGTCAAAGTTAAATGAACCACACGACGGTCCAGTTTTGAACGTCGTCTTTCAATATAACCTTTTGCCTCAAGCTTATTTAAACTAGTGGTTATTGTACCGAGGGTCAACATCAACTCACGTGCAATATCACTTGGAGTCACATTAGAATTCTTACCAATAATTTCAATGGTATGCATTTCCTTTAATGAAACATCGTTGAATTGACTTGTTCGCAAACTAGTCTCTTCGATAACCTGAACACGATTAAAAATATCAACCAAATATTCATTAATTCTATTATAATCCAAGATTTCACCTCCTAAATAAACTTTGACAATCAAAGTATATCAAACATCAAAATATTTTGCAAGGTATTTCGGGTCAAACTGGAAAAATAATTTGAAAATCAAACTATTATTTACATTATTTTCCTGAAAATTTCGGACGGCGTTTTTCAGCAAAAGCACGAACACCTTCTTTGAAATCTTCCTTAAATGCTAATTCTTCTTGAAGTTGCAATTCAAGTTTTGTATAGTCTTCCCAGCCTTCATATTGGGCTTTCCAAGACATTTCTTTAATGGCACGGTATGAATTAATTGATCCGCGAAGCAGGCGTTTCGTTAACTGATTTGTAGTACGTTCAAGTTTTTCAGACTCACACAAACGATAAACGATTCCATAGTCGAAGGCTTTTTCAGCATTTACTCCTTCACCAGTCATAGCTAGCTGAACAGCACGCGTTGTTCCAATAGCACGACTCATCAAGAAAAGACCACCAGCATCAGGAGCAAGCCCAACTCCGACAAAAGCTTGAATAAATTTGGCTTTTTCACTTGCGACCACAAAATCCGCCGCAACAGCCATATTAGCTGCCGCACCAGCAACTGCACCATCTACGCTCATAATAACTGGCTTTGGTAATTTTTTCATGGCAAAAGAAATTTTATTAACCAAGCTTGCAATTTCAACCAGTGATTCAACATTGTCAGATTCAACAGCACGTTGCATTTCTGCTAAGTCACCACCAATTGAAAAGACTTTACCAACTGCCTTGATGACCAAAATTTTCACAGCATCATCTGCTTTTGCAAGTTCTAAAACCTCAAGGATTTCTTGACAAGTTGGAATATTAAAACCATTCGAAATATCTGGGCGATTCAGGGTCAAAGTTGCAACTTCTCCCTTTTCATAAATCACATTATCGAAAGACATCTACCTACCTCCATCAGATGTGATAAAAATAGTTTGATTATTAAACTATTTAGCACCAGCTATTTTAGCACACTATTCCTTTATAAATCAAGAAAAAATGGCATTTTAAGCAATTTACTTTGATTTTTTAATATTTTAAACATCAAACTATTATATAAAAAAAGTAGGATTAATCCTACTTTGACATCATTATTTGGATAAGTCTTCGATAACTTGAGTCAGATTATCTACCAGACGACTTGCCTTACTCTGGTTCATATCAAATAACTGATCTTCAATCGCCCAAACCTCTAAATCGGCAGAAACACCAGCCTGAATTCCTTTTTCGCTGTCTTCAATAACTAGCGTTTCGTCATTGTTAAAACCAAGTTGTTTTCTTGCCTCTTGATAAATCGCAGGATGTGGTTTTCCTTTTTCAAATTCTTCACCAGACAAAATCACTGAAAAATACTCTCTTAAGTGTGTTTCCTCAAGAGCTTTCAAAATATCATGTTTAGTTGAGCTAGAGGCAAGCCCTAAACGGTACCCCTTCTCAAAAAGCCCTTTGACCACTTCAAAAGTATCTTCAAAAATCAAGTCTTTATAAGGAAGCGGATGCGTTTTTTTGTAAATAGAATACTCTTTTTGCAGCTGATCAGTATCCCATTTGTCCAAATCATCACGCAAAATATCAGGCCAAATTTGTTTCATATTGCCGCCGATAAAGAAACTAGGTGGTAAATGCTTTATACTAATCCCTTTGTCAGCCAAAAACTTCTCACGACGACGATAATAAAAGGTTTCAGTATCGAATAAGACACCATCCATATCAAAAATAATTGCTTTAAATTTTTCCATTCCTCTATTATACTATCTTTTTATTTGAAAAACTACTGACAAATTTTCAGAATTTTGCTATAATTGTATACAAATTTTAGAAAAGTGGAGAAGGTCATGAAAGTAATCAAATTTGGTGGTAGTTCACTGGCTTCGGCTGAACAACTGAAAAAAGTTTTGAATATTGTGAAATCTGATAGCGAACGACGTTTTGTTGTAGTATCAGCACCCGGAAAACGTAACGCAGAAGATACTAAGGTAACCGATGCTCTTATTAAGTACTACAAGAACTACACCTCAGGTGATGATGTCACTGCTGCACAAGAATGGATTATCAACCGTTACCAAGCTATCGCAGATGAACTTGGTCTTAGCTCATCAATCATGAGCAAAATTGCAGGTGCGATTACAACTCTAGCGACACTTCCTATTGAATGTAACGAATTTCTATATGACACATTCCTAGCAGCTGGTGAGGATAATAACGCTAAACTCGTAGCAGAATTTTTCCGTAAAAACGGCCTCAATGCACGCTATGTTCACCCTAAAGAAGCAGGTATCATTGTTTCAAGTGAACCAGGAAATGCTCGTATTCTTCCATCAAGCTACGATAAACTCGAAGAATTACGTGATTCAGAAGAAATCCTTGTTATCCCTGGTTTCTTTGGTGTAACAGTTGATGGTCAAATCTGTACATTCTCACGTGGTGGTTCAGATATTTCAGGTTCTATCGTTGCTGCAGGTGTTAAAGCAGACTTGTACGAAAACTTTACTGATGTCGATGGTATCTTTGCAGCCCACCCAGGAGTGGTTCACAAACCTCACACAATCCAAGAATTAACATACCGTGAAATGCGTGAACTTGCTTATGCTGGATTTTCAGTGCTCCACGACGAAGCACTTATTCCTGCTTACCGTGGTAAAATTCCTCTCGTCATCAAAAATACAAACAACCCTGAGCACCCAGGAACTCGAATCACACTAAAACACAGTGGACCAACTGTTCCCGTTATTGGTATCGCAGCAGATGACGAATTTGCAAGTATCAACTTGTCTAAATACCTTATGAACCGAGAAGTCGGTTTTGGTCGCAAAGTCCTTCAAATTCTTGAAGACCTAAATATCCGTTGGGAACACATTCCAACAGGTATCGATGACATGTCAGTCATCGTTCGTGAACGTGAACTTACACCAATCAAAGAACAAGAAATCACTTCATATCTAACTCGTGAACTTGGCGTTGATGAAGTCGATATCGAGCACAACCTGTCAATCATCATGATTGTTGGTGAAGATATGAAAAACCACATTGGTGTCACTGCAACAGCAACCAAAGCACTCTCAGATAAACACATTAACTTGGAAATGATTTCTCAAGGATCAAGCGAAGTATCTGTTATGTTCGTTACTCAAACAGAACACGAAAAAGAGGCCGTTCGTGCCCTTTACAAATCCTTCTTCCGAGCAGAAGAATAGACAAAAGACCAGAATCCTCTGGTCTTTTCTTATGGTCTAAAATCTGAGAAATAGGGTTTGATGCTTTTTAAGAAGGCTTTCTTCCCTTCAAAACGTTCCCCACGAATCACTTTTTCCAACTTCTGTCGCTCTTCTCTTCCCAATGTTCTTCGTAAACGAGCTAAGCTATCCTGATAAGCCACGTAATCCGCCACTTCAAAGAAAGATACCTGGGGCACACAGTGACTAATATCACCGATTTCCTCATAAGGCATGCGATTAAATTTCCGTTTAAAGGATTCCTGATGGCGGATAGTGTCTTTAA
>NZ_FNKE01000002.1:0-144067 GCF_900101445.1 Streptococcus equinus
TAATACTAATAGCTCGAGGACTTATCCAAAAAAGAAACGAGTCAATATTGACAGCGCGTAGGTTTCTTGTTAGAATATATAGGTATTCAATTTTGATTGGATAATCAATCATAGTTAAGTGACGATAGCCTAGGAGATACACCTGTTCCCATGCCGAACACAGAAGTTAAGCCCTAGCACGCCTGATGTAGTTGGGGGTTGCCCCCTGTTAGATATGGTAGTCGCTTAGCATTTATCCGCCATAGCTCAGTTGGTAGTAGCGCATGACTGTTAATCATGATGTCGTAGGTTCGAGTCCTACTGGCGGAGTTTAAAAGCGGTAGACGGAGAGCAACTCATTGAGTTGCTTTTTTTCTGCATTCATTTGTAGAAATAGTATTTTAAAAATTATTTTCCTGAAAATATGATGTTTTTCATAGAAGGAGACTATTATGGTGTGTTCTTTTCAGAATATTTGTTATAATAGATGTAATATTTTAAAAGGAATGTTTAATGGTTATTATTGAAAAGGCACCTGCTAAGATTAATTTAGGCTTGGATATTGTTGGGAAAAGGCCTGATGGTTATCATGATTTATCAATGGTTATGGTTAGTGTTGATTTGAATGACTATATCACGGTATCTGAGATTTCTTGCTCAGATATTATTGTTGAGTCTAATAATCACAAGATGCCTTTAAATGCTAAAAATGATGTTTTTAAGGCAGCTCAGCTCATTAAGGATAGATATGGCATCAACTCTGGTGTTAAGATTGAACTGGAGAAAACAATCCCTATCTGTGCTGGTTTGGGTGGCGGGTCAACTGATGCTGCTGCCACTATCAGGGCTTTAAATAAGTTATGGCAACTTGAATTATCTAAAGAAGAAATGATTGAGATTGGCTTTCAAGTGGGGAGTGATGTGCCATATTGTTTGGGAGCTGGTTGTGCCTGCATTTCTGGTAAGGGTGAGATTGTGGAGTGTTTAAATACTTCTTTATCTGCTTGGGTTGTTTTGGTTAAACCTGATTTTGGGGTTTCAACGCGCACGGTTTTTCCTGAGATTGATTGTGAGACGATTTCTCGTGTTGATATTGATTCTTTAAAGGAAGCTGTTTTAGCTAATGATTACGAACAGATTATTGCTCATATGGGAAATTCTTTAGAGGATATTACCATTAAGCGCAAGCCATTTATCCAAAAGATCAAGGATCGGATGATGAAGTGTGGGGCTGATGCTGCTTTGATGACAGGAAGTGGTCCAACGGTTTTTGGTTTGTGTCGTTCAGAGAAAAAGGCAGACCGTTTGGTTAATAGTATGCGAGGCTTCTGTAAGGAAGTTTACAAAGTTCGAATATTGTGATGAAAGGGAATCAGGTAATTGATTCTTCTTTTTCTTTTTGATATAATTAACTGGTTAATGAAGTGAGAGGAGTGTTGATAATGCAGCTAGAAAAACAAATTGACTGTCTAGTAAATGAAATTTTATTAAAAGCCGAAAATCAGCACGAGTTATTATTTGGTGCTTGTCAAAGCGGTGTTGAATTAACTAATACGCAAGAGCATATTTTGATGCTCTTATCGCAAGAGCGATTGACTAATTCAGCCTTGGCAAAACGTTTGAATATTAGCCAAGCAGCGGTTACTAAGGCTATCAAGTGTTTGGTCAAAGAGGGAATGCTTGCGCCTGTGAAAAATAAAGATGACGCTCGTGTAACTTATTTTGAGTTGACTGAGCTTGCTAAACCTGTCGCTGATGAGCACACTCATCACCATCATGCGACATTGTCAGTTTATAAAAAATTGATTGATGATTTTTCAGATGAAGAACAGTCTATCATCTCAAGGTTCTTGACTGCTTTTTCAGATGAGCTAGAAGGGTGTAAATGAGATATATTACAGTAGAAGATTTATCTTTCCAATATGACAGTGAACCTGTCTTGGAAGGGATTAATTACCATTTAGATAGTGGTGAGTTTGTTACTTTAACTGGTGAAAATGGTGCAGCAAAATCAACTTTGGTTAAGGCGACGCTTGGTATTTTGACACCAAAGAGTGGTCAAGTGACAATCTCTAAAACAAATAAAGATGGCAAGAAACTTCGTATTGCCTATTTGCCACAGCAGATTGCTAGTTTTAATGCTGGTTTTCCATCAACGGTTCATGAATTCGTCCGTTCTGGTCGATATCCTCGAAATGGTTGGTTTCGCCGTTTGACTAAGCATGACGAAGAACACGTTAAGGT
Organism: Streptococcus equinus; assembly: GCF_900101445.1. Taxonomy (GTDB): domain Bacteria; phylum Bacillota; class Bacilli; order Lactobacillales; family Streptococcaceae; genus Streptococcus; species Streptococcus equinus_B. The sequence goes on from NZ_FNKE01000002.1 coordinate 2,224, forward strand.
TAGTCTAGAATCAGTTGGTATGTGGGAAAATCGTAATAAGCGCATTGGGAGCTTATCTGGAGGTCAAAAACAACGTATTGTGATTGCGCGTATTTTTGCTTCAGATCCTGATATTTTTATTTTAGATGAACCAACAACTGGTATGGATGCTGGAACAACTGAAAAATTTTACGAATTGATGCACCACAGTGCACATACACACGGAAAATCTGTTTTGATGATTACGCATGATCCAGATGAGGTGAAACGTTATGCTGACCGTAATATTCACCTGGTTCGTAGTCAAAAGACACCTTGGCATTGCTTCGATCTTCATGCTTTAACAAAGAAAGGAGCTAAGGATGCTGACTGAGATTTTTTCATATGATTTTATGCAACGCGCTATTATGGCGGTAGTTGCGATTAGTATTTTCGCTCCGATTTTGGGGATTTTCCTAATCCTACGTCATCAAAGTTTGATGAGTGATACACTTAGCCACGTTTCTTTGGCTGGTGTTGCTCTTGGTATTTTACTTGGAAAATCAACAACTTGGTCAACGGTCATTGTGGTGACGATTGCAGCTGTTGTTTTAGAATATTTGCAGACGGTTTATAAGCACTATATTGAAATTTCTACGGCGATTCTGATGTCGCTTGGTTTAGCGGTTGCCTTGATTGTAACAAGTAAGTCAGAGAATGCTGGTAGTGTGAATTTGGAACAGTATTTATTCGGTTCGATTGTGACGATTAATATGGGTCAAGTCATTGCTTTGTTTGTGATTGCAGTTATTGTTTTGATTTTGACTCTGTTGTTCATCAGACCGATGTATGTTCTGACATTTGACGAGGAGACAGCTTTTGTTGATGGCTTGCCAGTTCGTTTGATGTCATTGTTGTTCAATATTGTGACTGGGATTGCGATTGCTTTGACGATTCCTGCAGCAGGAGCTCTGCTGGTGTCAACGATTATGGTTTTACCAGCAAGTATTGCCATGAGACTTGGGAAAAACTTTAGATCAGTGATTTTTATTGGTGTTTTAGTTGGTTTTATTGGTATGGTGACTGGTATTATCACCTCATATTACTGGGAAACACCAGCAAGTGCGACGATTACAATTATTTTTGTAGCCATTTTCCTTTTGGTAAATTTATTTAATGTGGTAAGTCGTCGTAATAGTTAAAAAAGAGAGGAAGTTCCTCTCTTTTTTGATGGCATAAAAAAACAGATGCTTAGAGCATCTGTTAATGATTTTAAATTAGTAAGTCAATACGAAGTATTTTTTCTTACCGCGGCGGATAACAGTAAGTTCGTTATCGATTTTATCGTCGTCAGAAAGTGTGTAATCTAGGTCTTGGATACGTTCACCGTTGATGTAAATAGCACCGTTTTGAACGTCTTCACGTGCTTGACGTTTTGATGGTGAGATTTTAGCTGCAACAAGCATTTCAACGATATTGCGGTTATCATCTTCTTGAACAGCATAGTTAGGAACGTTGTTTAGACCTTGTTTTAATTCTTTTGCTGAAAGGCTCTTGATGTTTCCAGCGAAAAGTTGTTCAGTGATTTTAAGAGCTTCTTTGTAAGCTTCTTCACCGTGAACAAGTGTAACAACTTCACGAGCCAAGATTTTTTGTGCTAGACGTTCGTGACGAGCAGCGTTAAATTCTTTTTCGATTTCAGCGATTTCGTCAAGTGAAAGGAATGTGAAAATCTTCAAGAAGCGAACAGCATCGTCGTCCATAACGTTGAGCCAGAATTGGTACATTTCGTATGGAGATGTTTTGTCAGCGTCAAGCCATACGGCATTTCCTTCAGATTTACCGAATTTTTTACCTGTAGCGTCAGTGATAAGTGGCACTGTCATAACGTGACCAGTTTTATCAGCTTTACGACGAAGAAGTTCTGTACCAGCAGTCATATTACCCCATTGGTCAGAACCACCAATTTGCAAAGTAACGTTGTATTTGTCGTTTAATTCGTAGAAGTCGTAACCTTGCATGATTTGGTAGGCAAACTCAGTGTATGAGATACCTGTTTCAATACGTTTTTTAACTGATTCTTTACTCATCATTGCATTGACAGTAAAGTATTTACCGACATCACGTAGGAAGTCGATGAAGCTAATGTTACCAAACCAGTCATAGTTGTTAACCATAACGGCTTTGTTGTCGCCATTTTCGAAATCAAGGAAACGTGACAATTGATTTTGAATTTTAACAACCCATCCATCAACAGTTTCTTTTGTTTGAAGACTGCGTTCAGCATCTTTAAATGATGGGTCACCGATAAGTCCTGTAGCTCCCCCAACAAGAGCGTATGGTTTATGTCCTGCCATTTGAAGGCGACGTGATGTTAGAATGGCAACCAAGTGACCAAGGTGAAGACTATCAGCTGTAGGATCATAACCAGTATAATAGGATACTTGCCCTTCTGTTAATGCTTTGACAAGGGCTTCTTCATCAGTTGTTTGAAAAACTAAGCCACGTTCTTTGAGTTCTTCGAATATGTTCACGAGCTTTCTCCTTACTTAAAATTTTGAGGGTAATATTTGTGTCTTCTAGCTAGGCTAGATTTTCCCTCAATGATATTGTAGTTTACAGGCTATTATATCAAAAAGCGGTGCCTCTATGCAAGCTTTATCAAAGTTTGGTATAATATTATCGAGGTATTAGAATGAGTAAGAGAAATAAAAATAAGAAAAAAGCAGATCATCAGAAGCTTGGCTTACTTGATTTTGGATCAGTCTTTTTGAGGACAGTTAAGTTGTTAACCGACTTTTTTTATATCATTGTCATCTTATTTGGCATGTTGGGAGTCGGTTTAGCTTTTGGTTATCTTGCTAGTCAGATAGATGCGGTTAAAATTCCTGATAAGGAGAGCTTGGTCAGTCAGGTGACTTCCTTGACGCGCGTGTCACAGATGTCTTATTCTGATGGCAGTTCGATTGCTGCCATTGATACGGACTTGCTACGTACACCAGTTGCTAGCGAAGCTATTTCAGAAAATATGAAACATGCCATTGTAGCAACTGAGGATGAAAATTTTGAGGGGCACGATGGTGTGGTTCCTAAGGCGGTTTTCCGTGCGACTTTAGGTTCTGTTCTTGGTTTAGGCGAAACTAGTGGTGGGTCAACGTTGACGCAACAATTAATCAAGCAACAGGTCTTAGGTGACGATCCAACATTTAAACGTAAATCACGTGAGATTATTTACGCATTGGCTTTGGAACGTTATTTGAATAAAGATGAGATTTTGACCGATTACTTGAATGTGTCACCTTTTGGACGTAACAATAAGGGTGAAAATATTGCTGGGATTGAAGAGGCGGCTCAGGGTATTTTTGGGGTGTCTGCAAGTGATTTGACGATTCCACAGGCTGCATTTTTGGCTGGTTTACCACAAAGTCCAATTGTTTATTCGCCTTACACAGCTGCTGGTCAGCTAAAAGATGCGGAAAATATGGCTTATGGTCTTTCTCGTCAACAAGATGTTCTTTACAACATGTACCGCGCAGGCTATTTGACAAAAGATGAGTACAATGAGTATAAGTCATACGATGTTAGTCAAGACTTTATTCAACCAGCATCTGCAACGACAAGTTCTCACGATTTCCTTTACTATTCTGTCCTAGAAGAAGCACAAGATATCATGTATGATTACTTGATTGAGAAAAATGGTGTTTCTGAACAAGAATTGAAAAACGATACGACGAAAGAATCTTACCGTAAATTAGCTTCTGAAACTTTGCAACAAGGTGGCTACACGGTTAAGACAACAATTGATAAGAATGTCTACAATGCTATGCAAAACGCAGTAGCACAGTATGGTAGCACACTGGATCAAGGAAGTTCTCAACAAGTTGATGTCGGGAATGTCTTGATGGATAATTCTACTGGTGCGATTTTAGGATTTATTGGTGGCAGGGATTATTCAACCAACCAAAATAACCACGCTTTTGATACCGCACGTTCACCTGGTTCAAGTATCAAACCGATTATCGCTTACGGTATTGCCATTGATCAGGGGCTTCTTGGTAGCGCAAGTATTCTTTCTAATTACCCAACGAATTTCTCAAGTGGTCAACCAATCATGCACGGTAACGACGTCGGAACTGGCATGATTAACCTTCAAGAAGCACTTAATACATCATGGAATATTCCAGCTTATTGGACTTATCAAATGTTGCTCAATCATAATGTTGATATTGAGTCTTACATGAAGAAAATGAATTATAGCGTTGACAACTACGCGATTGAAAGTCTGCCTTTAGGTGGTGGTATTGAAACAACTGTTCTTCAACAAGTAAATGCTTATCAAATGATTTCAAACGGTGGTGTTTACATGAAAGGCTACTTGGTTGATAGCATCACTGATAATAAAGGTAATGTTATTTACCAACACAAAGCAAATCCAGTTCGTGTCTTCTCAGAAGCAACGGCTAGCATTTTGAATCAGTTGTTGAAAGATGTTGTTAAAGGTGGCGCAACTACTGAGTTCTACAAAGATTTACAAGCTTTGAACGGCCAAGTAGCGCAAGCAGATTGGTCAGGGAAAACAGGTACAACCGATAATTATACGGATGTTTGGTTGATGCTTTCAACACCAAAAGTAACTTTAGGTGGTTGGGCAGGTAACGATGATAATACTTCTCTAGACTCAATGGCTGGTTACAAATACAACGCACAGTATATGGCTGATTTGGTTAATAGCATTTATAATGCTAATGCGAATGCATTTGGAACAGACAAATACAATTTGTCTTCAAGTGTGATTAAGTCAACGGTTCTAAAAGCAACTGGTTTACAGCCTGGTACTGTAACGGTAAATGGTCGCTCGCTTAATGTTAGCGGTGAGACAACAACAAGTTATTGGGCTAAGACTGGCGCTGGTAATATGACCTATAAATTTGCTATCGGTGGAACAGATAGCGACTACACGAAAGCATGGGATGCATTGCTTCATAATTCGGCGATTAAAACCAACAGCAGTAACTAAAAATACTTGCAAAAATTGAAAAAATAAGGTATAATATTAACAACTATTTGTCGTCTGCTTTAGTTGAAATATTGTCCAACTAAGGTTTGCAGCAGTTAAATCACACTTTTTATGGTCAGATTTAGCTGCTCTTTTTGTGCCTAATTTTAGAAAAAATGCGGTTTGTAACCTATATTTAAAGTTTCTAAAAATTCACATCAACGACACACTTGGCGGGGTGTTTTAAGCATCCTAACTATAAAGGTCAAAATGAAAAAGTAATGATTGTTCTCGTCGTATGAAGAGAATTGTGGTTATGATGGAGTTTATAGACCTCTGTATTTTAATGAAGGAGTAAAAAACTTGGCAGGACATGAAGTTCAGTACGGGAAACACCGTACACGTCGTAGCTTTTCAAGAATCAAGGAAGTTCTTGATTTACCTAACTTGATTGAAATTCAAACGGATTCTTTTAAAGACTTCTTGGATAACGGATTAAGAGAAGTTTTTGAAGATGTACTTCCAATTACAAACTTTACGGATACTATGGAACTTGAATTTGTTGGTTACGAATTGAAAGAGCCTAAGTATACGCTTGAAGAAGCTCGTATCCACGATGCATCTTACTCAGCACCTATTTTTGTAACCTTCCGTTTGATTAACAAAGAAACAGGAGAAATCAAAACTCAAGAAGTTTTCTTCGGTGATTTCCCAATTATGACTGAAATGGGTACATTCATCATCAATGGTGGTGAACGTATTATCGTTTCTCAGTTGGTTCGTTCTCCTGGTGTTTATTTCAACGATAAAGTTGATAAAAACGGTAAAGTTGGTTACGGTTCAACTGTAATCCCTAACCGTGGAGCATGGCTTGAATTAGAAACAGATTCAAAAGACATTGCTTACACACGTATCGACCGTACACGTAAAATTCCATTTACAACACTTGTACGTGCTCTTGGTTTCTCAGGTGATGATGAAATCATGGATATCTTTGGTGACAGCGAACTTGTTCGTAACACTATCGAAAAAGATATTCACAAAAACCCAGCAGATTCACGTACTGACGAAGCACTTAAAGAAATTTACGAACGTCTTCGTCCAGGTGAACCAAAAACAGCTGATAGCTCACGTAGCTTGCTTGTAGCTCGTTTCTTTGACCCACGTCGTTATGACTTGGCAGCTGTTGGTCGTTACAAAATCAACAAAAAACTTAACATCAAGACTCGTCTCTTGAACCAAACAATTGCTGAAAACTTGGTTGATGCTGAAACAGGTGAAATCCTTGTTGAAGCTGGTACAGTAATGACACGTGACGTTATCGATTCAATTGCTGATCAATTGGATGGTGATCTTAACAAATTTGTTTACACACCAAACGATTACGCTGTTGTCACTGAACCTGTTGTTCTTCAAAAATTCAAAGTTGTATCACCGGTTGATCCAGACCGCGTTGTTACAATCGTTGGTAATGCAAATCCTGATGACAAAGCACGTGCGCTTACACCAGCTGATATCTTGGCTGAAATGTCATACTTCCTTAACCTTGCTGAAGGTCTAGGTAAAGTTGATGATATCGACCACCTTGGTAATCGTCGTATCCGTGCCGTTGGTGAATTGCTTGCTAACCAATTCCGTATTGGTCTTGCTCGTATGGAACGTAACGTTCGCGAACGTATGTCAGTACAAGATAACGAAGTGTTGACACCACAACAAATCATCAACATCCGTCCTGTAACTGCAGCCGTTAAAGAATTCTTCGGTTCTTCTCAATTGTCACAGTTCATGGACCAACACAACCCACTTTCTGAGTTGTCTCACAAACGTCGTTTGTCAGCCTTAGGACCTGGTGGTTTGACTCGTGACCGTGCTGGTTATGAAGTTCGTGACGTGCACTACACTCACTATGGTCGTATGTGTCCGATTGAAACTCCTGAAGGACCTAACATCGGTTTGATCAATAACTTGTCTACATACGGACACCTTAACAAATATGGTTTCATCCAAACACCATATCGTAAAGTTGACCGTGCTACAGGTGTGGTTACAAACGAAATCGTTTGGTTGACTGCCGATGAAGAAGATGAATACACAGTAGCACAGGCTAACTCAAAACTTAACGAAGACGGAACATTTGCTGAAGACATCGTTATGGGTCGTCACCAAGGTAATAACCAAGAGTTCCCATCAAACATCGTTGACTTCGTTGACGTTTCACCTAAACAAGTAGTTGCCGTTGCGACAGCATGTATTCCTTTCCTTGAAAACGATGACTCTAACCGTGCCCTCATGGGTGCCAACATGCAACGTCAAGCGGTGCCATTGATCGATCCACACGCACCATATGTTGGTACTGGTATGGAATATCAAGCAGCCCACGATTCAGGTGCTGCCGTCATCGCTAAACACGATGGACGAGTTGTCTTCTCTGACGCTGAAAAAGTTGAAGTTCGTCGTGAAGATGGTTCACTTGATGTTTACCACATCACTAAATTCCGTCGTTCTAACTCAGGTACAGCTTATAACCAACACACACTTGTTAAAGTTGGCGATATCGTTGAAAAAGGTGACTTCATCGCTGATGGTCCTTCAATGGAAAAAGGTGAAATGGCTCTTGGTCAAAACCCAATCGTCGCTTACATGACTTGGGATGGTTATAACTATGAAGATGCCATCATCTTGAGTGAACGTCTTGTTAAAGAAGATGTTTACACATCAGTTCACTTGGAAGAATTTGAATCAGAAACACGCGATACTAAGTTAGGCCCTGAAGAAATCACTCGCGAAATTCCAAACGTTGGTGAAGAAGCTCTTAAAGACCTTGACGAAATGGGTATCATCCGTATTGGTGCTGAAGTTAAAGAAGGTGACATCCTTGTAGGTAAAGTAACACCTAAAGGTGAAAAAGACCTTTCTGCTGAAGAACGTCTTCTTCACGCAATCTTCGGTGATAAATCTCGTGAAGTTCGTGATACATCACTTCGTGTACCACACGGTGGAGATGGTGTCGTTCGTGACGTTAAAATCTTTACACGTGCTAACGGTGATGAATTGCAATCAGGTGTTAATATGCTCGTTCGTGTTTACATCGCACAAAAACGTAAAATCAAAGTCGGAGATAAAATGGCCGGTCGTCACGGTAACAAAGGGGTTGTTTCTCGTGTTGTTCCAGTTGAAGACATGCCTTACCTTCCAGACGGAACTCCAGTCGATATCATGTTGAACCCACTTGGGGTGCCATCTCGTATGAACATCGGACAAGTTATGGAACTTCACCTTGGTATGGCTGCTCGTAACCTTGGTATCCACATTGCAACACCGGTCTTCGACGGGGCAACTTCAGAAGATCTTTGGGATACTGTTAACGAAGCTGGTATGGCTAGCGACGCTAAGACAGTTCTTTACGATGGACGTACTGGTGAACCATTTGATAACCGTGTGTCAGTTGGTGTCATGTACATGATCAAACTTCACCACATGGTTGATGATAAACTTCACGCACGTTCAGTTGGTCCTTACTCACTCGTTACACAACAACCTCTTGGTGGTAAAGCACAATTTGGTGGACAACGTTTCGGTGAAATGGAAGTTTGGGCTTTGGAAGCTTACGGTGCATCAAACGTCCTTCAAGAAATCTTGACTTACAAGTCAGATGATGTGACTGGTCGTCTTAAAGCTTATGAAGCCATCACTAAAGGTAAACCAATTCCAAAACCAGGTGTGCCAGAATCATTCCGAGTACTTGTTAAAGAATTGCAATCACTTGGTCTTGACATGCGCGTGCTTGACGAAGATGACAACGAAGTTGAACTTCGTGACCTTGATGAAGGTGAAGATGACGACGTAATGCACGTTGATGATCTTGAAAAAGCTCGTCAAAAACAAGAAACAGAAGAAGCTGAAAAAGCTGAAGTTTCTGCAGAAGAAAAATAATAATAGGAAAGAACAATTTGGGCATAAGAGTTGCAAGTAAATTTTGCTTCTCTTAGTCGGATTGTTTGGATAAGTCCTATAACGATAAATGATGTCTTACAGTCAATGATTTGTAAGTCATGACAGTTAGAAAGTAGCTCAGCTATTTTCAAAAGTACAATAAAGAAAGGTAAAACTAGTGGTTGACGTAAATCGTTTTAAAAGTATGCAAATCACATTAGCCTCACCAAGTAAGGTCCGTTCATGGTCTTATGGTGAAGTTAAAAAACCTGAAACAATCAACTATCGTACGCTCAAACCAGAACGTGAAGGTCTTTTTGATGAAGTTATCTTCGGACCTACAAAAGACTGGGAATGTGCTTGTGGTAAATATAAACGTATTCGTTATAAAGGAATTGTTTGTGACCGCTGTGGTGTTGAAGTAACACGTGCTAAAGTTCGTCGTGAACGTATGGGTCACATCGAATTGAAAGCTCCAGTATCACACATTTGGTACTTCAAAGGTATTCCATCACGTATGGGACTTACTTTGGACATGAGCCCACGTGCACTTGAAGAAGTTATCTACTTCGCTGCTTACGTGGTTATCGATCCAAAAGATACTCCGCTTGAACCAAAATCACTTTTGACAGAACGCGAATACCGTGAAAAAATCCAAGAATATGGACAAGGTTCATTCGTAGCTAAAATGGGTGCGGAAGCTATCCAAGATCTTCTTAAACGCGTTGATTTGAAATCTGAAATCGCTGAACTTAAAGAAGAATTGAAAACAGCAACTGGTCAAAAACGTATCAAAGCTGTTCGTCGTTTGGATGTTCTTGATGCCTTCTACAAATCTGGTAACAAACCAGAATGGATGGTACTTAACATCTTGCCAGTTATTCCACCAGATCTTCGTCCAATGGTTCAATTGGATGGTGGACGTTTCGCTGCATCTGACTTGAACGACCTTTACCGTCGTGTTATCAACCGTAACAACCGTTTGGCTCGTTTGCTTGAATTGAATGCCCCTGGTATCATCGTGCAAAACGAAAAACGTATGTTGCAAGAAGCTGTCGATGCTCTTATCGATAACGGTCGTCGTGGTCGTCCAATCACAGGTCCTGGTAGTCGTCCTCTTAAATCTTTGAGTCACATGCTTAAAGGTAAACAAGGTCGTTTCCGTCAAAACTTGCTTGGTAAACGTGTTGACTTCTCTGGACGTTCAGTTATCGCCGTTGGTCCAACACTTAAAATGTATCAATGTGGTGTGCCACGTGAAATGGCTATCGAATTGTTCAAACCATTCGTAATGCGTGAAATCGTTGCTCGTGATTACGCTGGTAACGTTAAAGCTGCTAAACGTATGGTTGAACGTGGAGATGAACGTATTTGGGATATTCTTGAAGAAGTTATCAAAGAACACCCAGTACTTCTTAACCGCGCACCGACTCTTCACCGTTTGGGTATCCAAGCCTTTGAACCAGTCCTTATCGATGGTAAAGCACTTCGTCTTCACCCACTTGTTTGTGAAGCCTACAATGCCGACTTCGATGGTGACCAAATGGCCATCCACGTACCACTTTCTGAAGAAGCTCAAGCAGAAGCACGTCTTCTTATGCTTGCCGCAGAACACATCCTTAACCCTAAAGATGGTAAACCAGTCGTAACACCATCTCAAGATATGGTTCTTGGTAACTACTACCTAACTATGGAAGAACCAGGTCGTGAAGGTGAAGGAATGATCTTCAAAGACCGTGATGAAGCAGTTATGGCATACCGTAACGGTTATGTTCACTTGCACACACGTGTTGGTATCACAGTTGATAGCATGCCAAACAAACCATGGACTGATGAACAAAAACACAAAATCATGGTTACAACTGTTGGTAAGATCCTCTTTAACGACATCATGCCTGATGATCTACCTTACCTTCAAGAACCAAACAATGCTAACTTGACTGAAAAAACTCCAGATAAATACTTCTTGGCACCTGGTCAAGATATCCACACTGTTATTGACAGCTTGGACATCAACGTTCCATTCAAGAAGAAAAATCTTGGTAACATTATCGCGGAAATCTTTAAACGTTTCCGTACAACAGAAACATCAGCCTTCCTTGACCGCTTGAAAGACCTTGGTTACTACCATTCAACTCTTGCTGGTTTGACAGTGGGTATCGCCGATATCCCAGTTATCGATAACAAACAAGAAATTATCGATGCAGCCCACACGAAAGTTGAACAAATTAACAAAGCCTTCCGTCGTGGTTTGATGACTGATGATGACCGTTATGTTGCTGTTACAACAACATGGCGTGAAGCTAAAGAAGAACTTGAACAACGTCTGATTGAAACACAAGATCCTAAGAACCCTATCGTTATGATGATGGACTCAGGAGCTCGTGGTAACATCTCTAACTTCTCACAACTTGCCGGTATGCGTGGTTTGATGGCTGCTCCGAACGGACGTATCATGGAATTGCCTATCTTGTCTAACTTCCGTGAAGGTTTGTCTGTCTTGGAAATGTTCTTCTCAACTCACGGTGCTCGTAAAGGTATGACCGATACAGCCCTTAAGACTGCCGACTCTGGTTACCTTACTCGTCGTTTGGTTGACGTTGCCCAAGATGTTATCATTCGTGAAGACGATTGTGGAACTGACCGTGGTCTTGTCATCCGTGCTATCACTGATGGTAAAGAAGTTACAGAAACTCTTGAAGAACGTCTTGTTGGTCGTTACACTAAGAAATCTGTTAAACACCCTGAAACTGGCGAAGTTATCGTTGGTCCAGACGTATTGATTACTGAAGATATGGCAGCTGAAATTGTTAAAGCTGGTGTTGAAGAAGTAACAATCCGTTCAGTATTTACATGTAACACTCGTCATGGTGTATGTCGTCACTGTTATGGTGTCAACCTTGCTACAGGTGATGCGGTTGAAGTTGGTGAAGCAGTTGGTACAATTGCCGCTCAATCTATCGGTGAACCTGGTACACAGCTTACAATGCGTACCTTCCACACGGGTGGTGTTGCGTCAAATACCGATATCACACAAGGTCTTCCTCGTATCCAAGAAATCTTTGAAGCTCGTAACCCTAAAGGGGAAGCAGTTATCACTGAAGTTAAAGGTACTGTTGTTGACATCGAAGAAGATGCTTCTACACGTACTAAGAAAGTTTACGTTCAAGGTAAGACTGGTATGGGTGAATACGTGGTACCATTCACAGCTCGTATGAAAGTAGCTGTTGGTGACGAAGTTCACCGTGGTGCTCCACTTACTGAAGGTTCTATCCAACCTAAACGTCTCCTTGAAGTTCGTGATACATTATCAGTTGAAACTTACCTTCTTGCCGAAGTACAAAAAGTATACCGTAGCCAAGGGGTAGAAATCGGTGATAAACACGTCGAAGTAATGGTTCGTCAAATGCTTCGTAAAGTTCGTATCATGGATCCTGGTGATACAGATCTTCTTCCAGGTACACTTATGGATATCGCAGACTTCACAGATGCTAACAAAGATGTTGTTATCTCTGGTGGTATTCCTGCAACTGCACGTCCAGTACTTATGGGTATTACTAAAGCTTCGCTTGAAACTAACTCATTCTTGTCAGCTGCATCATTCCAAGAAACAACTCGTGTTCTTACAGATGCTGCTATCCGTGGTAAAAAAGATCACCTTCTTGGTCTTAAAGAAAATGTTATCATCGGTAAAATCATTCCAGCTGGTACAGGTATGGCACGTTACCGTAACCTTGAACCACAAGCTGTTAATGAACTTGAAACAAGTGAAGAAGCAGAAGTTGAAGCAACTGCAACAACAGACGCTGAATAATCTGATTTCACATTTGAGTTTAATAAATGAAAAGGCCTGAGTTTATCTCAGGCCTTTTTGTTGAGCTGTTTTAGATGATAATGGTTATAAATAAGCAAATATATTTTAAAATAGCTTTAATTCTTATATAATAAAGACCATAAGGAAGTGAAAAAATGTATCAAGTAATCAAAATGTTTGGGGACTGGGAACCCTGGTGGTTTTTGGATGATTGGCAGGATGATATCATCGAAGAACAAACTTTTGAATACTTTGAAGAAGCTGTGTCATTTTACAAATCAGAATGGCAATCGTTAAGAATGAACCTGCCGAGTTGTAAGTGCCATGATAATTTTCAAGCTGCTTTCTGGGATCAAACCGAAAAACGCTGGTGTGAAAATTGTGGTGATTATTTGCAGCAATATCATTCTCTTTTAATCTTAAAGGATGGGCAAGAATTGACTAAAGAGCATTTTGCTTATCATTTTAATGTTCGAAATGACGAACCAAGCCCCAGACCTCAAAGTTGTAAATTTAAACCTTAATCATGGAAGTTTTCCATGGTTTTTTTCTTTTTTTGAGATTTTTTTACGAATATAAAAGTGAGGAGGTCAACATGATTCAGGAAAAAGCAAAGCAGCTGATTAAGGATGCTGTTGAAAAGAATGCGCAAGATATTTACATTGTTCCTAAGAAGGAGCGCTATGAAATTTATCAACGTGTTGGTGATGAACGTCAGTTTATCCAAGAGCTTGCTAGTGATGAGATGACAAGCGTGATTAGTCACTTTAAATTTGTGGCTGGGATGAATGTTGGTGAGAAGCGTCGTAGTCAGCTAGGCTCTTGTGATTATGAATTTGCTGAGGGTGAAGAGATTTCGCTGCGTTTATCCACTGTTGGAGATTATCGCGGGCGTGAGAGCCTGGTCATTAGACTTCTTTATTCAGGACGTCATGATTTGCAATATTGGTTCGATGGGATGAAAAATATTCTAGAAGCGATTGATAGTCGAGGTCTTTATCTTTTTTCCGGGCCGGTAGGGAGTGGAAAGACCACTCTCATGTATCAATTGGTTCGTGAAAAGTTCCCCGATAAGCAAGTTATTACGATAGAAGACCCTGTTGAGATTAAGCAAGACAATATGTTGCAGCTGCAGCTTAATGATGAGATTGGTATGACTTATGATAATCTCATTAAATTATCGCTTCGCCATAGACCTGATATTTTAATTATTGGAGAGATCCGTGATAGTGAGACAGCGCGTGCGGTTATTAGAGCTAGTCTAACGGGTGTACTCGTCTTTTCAACCATTCATGCGAAAAGTATTCCAGGTGTTTATGCTAGGTTACTGGAGCTGGGGGTTAGTAGACAAGAACTTGAAAATAGTTTACGAGCTATCATTTATCAACGATTAATTGGCGGTGGAGGTGTTGTGGATTTTGCCAAAGGAGATTTTGAACAGTATCCCCCAACAAGGTGGAATGAGCAAATTGAAAGCCTTGCTAGGGACGGACATATTAGCTTTGAGGAAGCAAAAATCGAAAAAATTGCCCTTTAAAAAACAGCAGAAGGTGATTCAGTTATTTAACAATCTCTTTAACAGCGGCTTTAATTTGACAGAAATTGTTTCTTTTTTGAGGCGCAGTCAATTGCTGGCAGAAGTTTATGTGGACAGTATGCAAGAATCTTTGCTAAGCGGGGCAAGTTTGGCAGATATGATGGCTAGACTGGGCTTTTCAGATACAATTGTCACTCAGATTGCTCTTGCGGATGTTCATGGGAATTGTCAGCAGAGTTTGTTAAAAATTGATGGCTACTTGGCTAGTATGTCAGTTGTTCGAAAGAAATTGATTGAAGTGGCGACTTATCCTTTGATTTTACTTAGCTTTTTAATTCTGATTATGTTGGGCTTGAAAAATTATTTGCTGCCGCAGTTGGAAAATCAAAATTTTGCGACTCAGATTATCAGCCATTTTCCTATGATTTTTTTAGGTGGCTTTGCTCTTTTAGGGTTAGGCATCCTGCTTGGGGTTCTATATGCTAAGCACTTATCGCCGATTTATCTGTATAGTCAGCTGAGTCGTCTGCCAATTTTTGGTCGATACGTGCGCCTTTACTTGACTGCCTATTATGCGCGTGAGTGGGGAAATCTTATCGGGCAAGGTATTGAGCTTATGGAGATTGTAGAGCTCATGCAGCGGCAAAAATCGCGCCTCTTTCAGGAAATTGGAAAAGACATGCAAAAAGCTTTGTTGTCTGGTCAGTCTTTTCATCAGAAAGTGCTGGATTACCCTTTCTTTTTGCGTGAACTTAGTTTAATGATTGAATACGGCGAGGTCAAGTCAAAATTAGATCGTGAGTTAGATATTTATGCCGAAGAGACTTGGCAGAATTTCTTTAGTCAATTGACGCAGGCAACGCAGCTGATTCAGCCTTTGGTCTTTGTCTTTGTTGCTTTAATCATCGTTTTAATTTATGTGGCAATGCTTTTGCCAATGTATCAAAATATGGGAGGAAATTTTTAATGAAAAAAATCTGGAAAAAACTACGTAAAAAGTCTGTGGAAGCTTTCACACTTGTGGAGATGCTGATTGTTTTGCTAATCATTGGTGTCTTGATGCTATTATTTGTGCCAAATTTGAGTAAGCAAAAGGATGTTGTGCATGAAAAAGGAGATGCTGCCGTTGTCAAAGTTGTCGAAAGTCAGATGGACCTTTATGAGGTGAAGACAGGCGATAAGGCAAGTGTTGATGATTTAGTAGACATTGGCTACATTACAAAAGAGCAAGCCAAAACCTATAATGAAGCTAAAAAATAAAACTCTTCGCGCCTTTACCCTCATCGAAAGTTTGTTGACCTTAGCAATTTCTTGTTTCATGGTCATCATGCTATCAGGTTCGGTCAATCATATTTTTCAATCAGTCGATGAAACTCTGTTCTTTCTTTCCTTTGAAAATCTTTATCGTGACACACAAAAATTGGCTAGTGTTAAGCAGGAAAGTCAAACTTTGCAGATATCGCAAGATGCTATCTCAAATGGGGTCACTAGTGTTAAGATTCCCGAAACTGTATCGGTTGCTCAAAACTATCAACTTGTTTTTGATAAAGCAGGGGGCAATTCGTCTCTTACAAAGATACAGTTTCATACAGAAACCCAGGCAATCGATTATCAATTGTACATAGGAAGTGGTAACTATAAAAAAACAGAAACTAAAAGCTTATATACTCCTTGAGGGCTTAGTAGCTCTTGCTTTATTAGCAACGATTACCAGTCTGGTCTTAGGAGAAATGGACCGTAGTCGCACTCAAATGCAAGAGAGTTTGCATCAGCAAGAAGTACTTAATGTAGCGACCATGGCCGTTCAAACAGGACAAAATCATTTGGCCATTAATGGGGTTGAGGTGCGTATGGTTAAGCATGATAATGAGATTTCCATTTATGATGGGCAAAATGAGGTGCTGCATGTCACGAAAAATTAGGTTAAGAGCTTTTACCCTTTTAGAGAGCTTAGTGGCTTTGCTGGTTATCTCAGGTTCCATATTGGTTTATCAAGGATTGACTCAAAGTATTTCAAGTAATATCCATTATTTATCGGTTAATCAAGAAGAAAAATGGTTGCTCTTTTCTCAGCAGCTGCGTTCTGAACTTGCGGGTTGTCAGTTGGATAAAGTTGCTGACAACAAACTCTATGTTAGTAAAGGTAATCAGCAATTGGCTTATGGCTTGTCTAAGGCTGATGATTTTCGAAAAACAAATGCCTCAGGTCAGGGTTATCAACCCATGCTCTTTGGGGTGACGTCATCTAGCATCAGTCAGGATGGCAATAAGGTGATAATTAAACTGCAATTAGGCAGTGATATGGAGAGATGTTTTGTTTACACTTTTGAGACGACAAGTTAAAGCAGGAATTTTATTATATGCCTTGCTGATGGCAGCTATCTTTGCCCTGCTTTTGCAATTTTATTTGGGGCGCGTGGTTGCAAGTGAACGTCAGCATCAGGCACAATTAAAATCGGCTCAAGCTTACCTGATGGCAGAAATGAGTAAGAACTTGGCTGATGAAGAATCAGGACAATGCCAATTTGATAAAGGGACAGTGAGTTATCACTACGACGATAAAATCTTAGTTGAAACCGTTACGTTAGATAGCAAAGAGGAGTTTCAATACACGTTTTACCTTCCTAAGAAAGAAAAACAAGCACTTGAAAAAGAAAGTCACTAGTGCTTTCTTTTCATTTTCAAGGTTTTTTGATATGATTAGTCTTGGAGGGGAAAATGAATTTTGAAAAAATCGAAACAGCTTATGGGCTGATTCTAGAAAATATACAGTTAATCGAAAATGAGTTGAAAACACACATTTACGATGCTCTTATTGAACAAAACTCTTTTTATCTTGGTGCTGAAGGTGCCAATGAGACAGTAGCTGCTAATAATGAAAAACTACGCCAACTTGATTTAACTAAAGAAGAATGGCGTCGTGCTTTTCAGTTTATCTTTATTAAAGCTGCTCAAACAGAAGCACTTCAGGCAAACCACCAATTTACACCTGATGCTATTGGCTTTATCTTAATGTTCCTTATTGAGAATTTGACAGCCTCAAAAGAACTTGATGTTTTAGAAATTGGTAGCGGAACAGGTAACCTTGCACAAACCTTGCTTAATAATTCATCTAAAGACTTGAATTACCTTGGAATTGAAGTTGATGATTTGTTGATTGATTTGTCAGCAAGTATTGCCGAAGTGATGGATTCTAAAGCTCAGTTCATTCAAGAAGATGCTGTGCGCCCACAGATTCTTAAGGAAAGTGACGTCATCATCAGTGACCTTCCAGTCGGCTTCTATCCAAATGATGAGATTGCAAAACGCTACAAAGTAGCAAGTAGTGAAGAACACACTTATGCGCATCATTTGTTGATGGAACAATCTCTCAAATATCTCAAAAAAGATGGTATTGCTGTCTTTTTAGCACCGGTTAGTCTTTTGACAAGTAAACAAAGTGATTTGTTAAAGGCATGGTTGAAGGATTACGCTGATGTTATTGCGGTGATTACTTTACCAGAATCTATTTTCGGCAATGCGGCCAATGCTAAGTCAATTTTTGTCTTGAAGAAACAGGCTGAACATACTCCAGAAACATTTGTTTACCCGCTTGCTGACTTGCAAAGTCGCGAAGCTTTAACAGATTTTATTGAGAAATTTAAAAAATGGAATGTTGAAAATATGATTTTTTAAAATAGTTGTGCTAAAATAGAGATATATTATGAAAGCGCTTTAGAGGTAAATTTATGGCGAAAACTATTTCTATTAATGCAGGAAGTTCAAGTCTCAAATGGCAGCTGTATAAGATGCCTGAGGAAGAAGTTATTGCAAAAGGTTTAATCGAACGTATCGGCCTTGCAAACAGTGTTTCTACAGTAAAATTTAATGGTCAGAAGTATTCGGAAACGAAAGATATTCCAGACCATACAGCTGCTGTAAAAATCCTTCTTGATGACTTGATTTCGATGGACATTATTGCTAGTTATGATGAAATAACTGGTGTTGGTCACCGCGTGGTGGCTGGGGGTGATTATTTCAAAGAATCGGCCCTGGTAACAGATAAGGTGATTCAACAGGTTGAAGAATTGTCAATGCTAGCACCGCTTCATAATCCTGGAGCAGCTCTTGGGATTAAAGCGTTCAAGGAAATATTGCCTGATATTACGAGCGTTGTTGTTTTTGATACTGCCTTCCATATGACAATGCCTGAAGTAGCTTACCGTTATCCTATTGCTAATCGTTATTACACTGATTATAAGATTCGTAAATATGGAGCACACGGTACAAGTCATCAGTACGTTGCCCAAGAGGCAGCTAAGGTTTTAGGCAAACCTTTAGAAGACTTGAAATTGATTACTTGTCATATTGGTAATGGAGTCTCTATTACAGCCATTAAAGGTGGTAAATCTGTTGATACTTCAATGGGATTAACTCCACTTGGTGGTACAATGATGGGAACACGTTCAGGAAGTATTGATCCAGGTGTCATTACTTATCTTCTAGAATGTGAGCCAGCGATGGCTGATCCTAAAAAAATTCGTACCATCTTGAATCGTGATTCAGGTTTACTCGGTATTTCGGAAAAATCAAGTGACATGCGTGATATTCTAGCAGGAAAAGCAGAAGGTGATGAAAAATGCCAACTTGCTTATGATATGTATGTTGATCGCTTGAGAAAATATATTGGACAATACTTCGCCGTTTTAAACGGTGCGGATGCTATTGTCTTCACCGCTGGTATCGGTGAAAATTCTAGTGATGTTCGTGCGGATGTCATTTCTGGAATGACTTGGTTTGGTGTCGATGTTGACCCAGCTAAGAATGTTTCAGGTGCTTATGGTGTGATTTCAACAGATCAAGCTCGCGTAAAAGCAGTTGTTATTCCAACGGATGAAGAACTTGTGATTGCGCGTGACGTTGAACGTTTCAAACACCCTACTAATTAGTTATCAAAATATTATGATAAGACCAGAAAAGCTGACCTACGGGTCAGCTTTTTTGATGCTTTTATAAAAAATGTAAAATAAACTTGACATAAAATGTAAAGCGTACTATACTTTTGATGTAAAGTTAACTTTACTAATGAGAACTCATTGGAGGGATAAATGGAAACAAGAATTCAAGAACTCCGAAAAGCAAATAAAGTTAGCCAAGCTGAGCTTGCTGAGGCACTGGGAGTTACAAGACAAACCATTATTTCCTTAGAAAAAGGACGCTATAATGCTTCTTTAGAATTAGCGCATAAAATTGCCAAATATTTTGGTATGACAATTGAGGAAATCTTTATTTTTGATGAAGCGTAAAGAGGAGATGTAGAAGTGGAAAAGATTAGAACCATATTTGATGGGCAACAAAGTAGAAAAGAAACTGGAATGTTCTTGTTGTTTTTAGGAGAAAGTTTATTTGTTTTTAGCTACTTTATGAAGATGAGTAATTTTCTTCATGGGATGGGGCTTGGTATGAGTATGCTATTAAATTTACTTGCAGTGATTTTTCTATCAGCAAAGGGAGAGGAGTAAATGATGTTATTAAAAGCTGTTGCTAGCTGGAATCGTAAGAAGAGTTTGGAAGAGTATCGCCGATATTTACTAAGACTTTCCTACTTTATCTTAGCTTTGGCTGGTCTTAGTTTGGTGTTAGCTAGTTTGATAAGAGACAATGATTTTGCGTCAGGATTACTGCTTGGTGGTGGTAGCGCTGGTCTTGTTTTTGCTATTTACTATTGGCTGCTTTCTCGTCAGCCAAAACGCTTGAAGGCTGCTTACATTGCTCTTTATGATGAACGTAATCAGTATATTTTGCGAGTGACTGCTGTATCAACTTTGATTTTTATGTTTCTTGTAAATGTGACGTTGATTGCTTTGTATGCTTTCCTAGGCATTGCCTTTTCTTATGTTATTTTACTGATGATTTGGTTGTATTGTTTGCTTCTAGGATTTTTAGGCTTACGAATTATTTTTTCAAAGATTTTATAATGGGGGGGAGATTCTTATGAAAAAATTGGTATCATTTTTTAAATATTTGGGGTTAGCGGTAGGTGTGATTTTCTTGGAACAATTGCCTATTGCTTTTCTAAGAAAAAATCAGCCTTTTTGGCAAACTTTTATGTTGATCCTAGCTTTTTTAGTGGTGACTTTAGTAACGGTTTTGATTGCTAAGCGTTTAGGCTTTTTAAATCATGCTAGTCAGTTGTTGACAGGAGATGCTTGGAAGAGTATTTTTATGGGATTTTTGGTCATGGTTCCTGTGAGAATGCTTGGAGGCATTACTTTAGTTTTGGAGCATGGTACAAAGGCAAACACGCTGAATCAATCAGTTATCGAAAATCTTGGTATGTCACCTGCTTTACTTTTTGTGATGACAGTGGTGGCAGCTCCGATTGTTGAAGAATTTGTTTTTCGTGGATTGATTGTCAAACAAGCCTTCCAATTTTCGAAACTTGGTGTTTTTGTTAGCAGTTTTCTTTTTGGAGCACTTCATATGCCGACAGATTTGGGAAGTTGGATTCTTTATGGTGGTATGGGATTAGTGTTAGCGATGGTTTATCGAAAAACACAAAAACTAGAGTTTTCTATTGCTGTTCATGCTCTGAATAATTTTCTAGGCGTTCTTAGCATGATTTTATAAAAAAAGCGACTGAATTCAGTCGCTTTTTTGGTGTATTACAAGGCTTTTGCTTTTGCGATTGTCGCATCAATACTTGAAACGACGCTTGCAGTTAAGCCAGTTTTTTCAAGGTCGAGAAGACCAGCGATAGTTGTTCCACCAGGACTTGAAATTTTATCAATCAAATCGTGTGGACTGTCAGAGCCTTGGAGAAGATTTTCAGCACTAGCAAGGACTGTTTGTGTCACGATGTCTAGTGATTTTTCTTTTGGGATACCGTATTTAACGCCAGCTTTGGCGAGTGCCTCGATAAAGAGGTAAATGTAAGCTGGGCTTGATCCAGCAAGAGCTGTAAAGGTATCAAAATCTTTTTCAGGGATGTCAAAAGTTGATCCAAAACTGTCAGTGATTTCTTTGGCAGTTGCTAGAAGTTCAGCAGAGACTTTGTCATTTGTACAAATAGCAGTCGTACTTTTCAAGATTTGTGCATTAAGGTTTGGCATAATGCGGATTAAGGGAAGGTTTGGATCTGTCAATTTGCCAAGGCGTTCAAGGGTGACACCAGCTGCCATTGAAAGAATGGGTTGGTGAAAGTGAAGTCCAGCAAGGACAGGTTCAAACATTTGAGGCTTGATGCCAAGGACAACCAAATCAGATTGGTCGATAAGTTCTTGATGTGAAAGAGCTGCTTCAACTTCAAGTTGCTCTGCAATTTCGCGTGAGCGAGGAAGTGAAGAACCTGAAATGATGATATCGTGTGATGTTGCATTAAGTCCATTGATAATGGCAGTTGCCATTTTTCCGACTCCGATAAATCCGATTTTCATAGTAAGACAAAGGGGAAAGTACAAGAGAAATGTTTAATGACCTGAGTCCCCTAGCTCCTTTCTAGTATTTTTTGATGAGGTCAACAGTTGAGCGGTCTAGCTTTTTAACGATAGCTTGAATGAAAGCTTGGGCTTGCAAGAAGTCATCCATAGCATAAAGGCTTTGATGTGAGTGAATGTAACGTGCACAAACACCGATAGTTGTTGATGGAATACCACCATTTTTAAGGTGAGCAGCACCAGCGTCTGTACCACCTTTGGCTGCATAGTATTGGTATTTGATACCAGCTTCTTCTGCAGTTGTGAGCAAGAAGTCACGCATATCTTTCAACATCACGTGTCCTGGATCGTAGAAACGGAAAAGTGTTCCGTCGCCAATTTTACCTTGGTTGCCATAAATGTCACCAGCTGGTGAGCAGTCAACAGCAAAGAAAAGTTCTGGTTGGAATTTTGTAGCAGAAACATGCGCTCCGCGAAGACCAACTTCTTCTTGAACGTTAGCACCAGCGATAAGGGTGTTATCAAGTTTTTGACCTTTAAGGCTTTCAAGCAATTCTGTCACCATAAGCACACCAAAGCGATTGTCCCAAGCTTTTGAGATAACATTCTTTTGGTTGGCTGTAAGAATAGTTTCAGATTTTGGAACGATAATATCGCCAGGAAGGACACCGAATGCTTCGGCTTCAGCTTTGTCTGTAAATCCTGCATCAAAAATGATGTCATCGATTTTTGGAAGAGAATCAGAGCCATTTGCTCCACGAAGGAAATGTGGTGGGACTGAGCCAGAAACAACAGGAATGGCAGAACCATCACGTGTGTAAAGAGTGAAGCGTTGTGAGCTTAGAACTAGTGGATTCCAGCCACCGATGCCAACAGCACGCAACGTCCCGTCAGCTTTGATATCGCTGACCATGAAACCAACTTCGTCCATGTGAGCAGCAACCATGATGCGTGGGGCGTTTTCAGCGTCAGAGTGTTTGATACCGAAAATACCACCAAGTCCATCAGTTTGCACATCATCAACAAGTGGTGTGATTTTTGAGCGAAGATAGTCACGAACGCTGTGTTCGTATCCAGCGATACTGTCAAGTTCAGTGACTTCTTTTATTTTTGAAAATAAATCTGACATAAAAACCTCGATTCTATGGTTTCTATTTTACCACGTTTTCTGACAATTTTTAGATTGAAATAACATTAAATATTTGGACCTTGGTATTATGTGCTGAAATATGCTAAAATAAAGCGTATGAGAAACAAAAAGAGAAGCTTACTGCCAAGTCTTGGTTTAGTGGGAGTCGGCGGTGTCATCGCTTTGGGAGCAATCTTAAAGAAGAAACGCGAAGAAAAGCGACAAGAACAGATTAAAAATGCCATTCGTGATTATTTTAGTCAATTTGGCAGCATTTCAGTGCTTTATTTGAATGCTTATGAATCTGATGAGGAAAAGACGACTGGAGGTCTCGTTTTAGAAGACGGCCGCGCTTTCCAATTTATTTACCAAAATGGTGAGATTAGCTACGAGGAGGAGAAAAATGATTAGTCCAAAATCCTATGAAGAAATGGCTACCTACCTAGAAAATGATGGCAAAGTAGTTTTCTTTTTTACGGCAAATTGGTGCCCAGACTGCCAATTTATTTACCCAGTAATGCCAGAAATTGAAGCGGAAAACCCAGAATTTACTTTCGTTCGTGTTGACCGTGATGATTTCATGGAAGTCGCTCAACGTTGGAATATCTTTGGCATTCCAAGTTTTGTGGTAACAGAAAACGGGAAAGAAATTGGCCGTTTAGTTAATAAATTACGCAAAACCAAAGCAGAAATTAACAGCTTCTTAGCTGGATTGAAATAGGAGAGAAAATGATTTTTACGTACAACAAAGAACACGTCGGTGATGTCCTTATGGTGATTGTCAAAGATAGCAAAGGTGCTAAACTTGACTACGAACGTAAAGGTAACGTATCACGTGTTTTCCTTGAAAAAAATGGTGAAACAGTCGCTTGGAATATTTTTGAAGTATCAAGCCTAATTGCAATTGACGGTGTTGGACAAGTGACTTTGTCTGATGAAGATGTTGCTAAACTTAATGCTGAATTGACAAAAGAAGGCTTTAGCGAACAATTGGAAAATGACCCTTCACCAAAATTTGTTGTTGGTCAAATCAAAGAAATGGTTGCTCACCCAGATAGTGACCACTTGAACATTTGCCAAGTGCAAATCTCAGATGACAAAACTGTTCAAATCGTTGCAGGTGCTCCAAACGCTGCGGTTGGTCTTAAAACAATCGTCGCTCTTCCAGGAGCTATGATGCCAAACGGAAGCCTTATCTTCCCAGGTGCCCTTCGTGGTGAAAAGAGCTTTGGTATGATGTGCTCACCTCGTGAATTAGCCCTTCCAAATGCGCCACAAAAACGTGGTATCATTGAACTTGATGACACAGCTGTTGTCGGCGAAGCCTTTAACCCAGAAAAACACTGGAAAGGGTAAGAGAGAAAATCCTAGGAAACTAGGATTTTTTTGTATATTAGATTCTTATTTCTTTATTTTTTCGAATAATAAGATAAGGAGGTAATTGATGTACAATAAAGTTATTATGATTGGGCGTTTGACAGCGCAGCCTGAATTGGTGACAACGCCAACTGAAAAATCTGTTACACGTGTAACACTAGCAGTTAACCGTCGTTTTAAATCACAAAATGGTGAGCGTGAGGCAGATTTTATTTCGCTTGTGGTTTGGGGACGTTTGGCAGAGACACTTGTTTCTTATGCTGGAAAAGGCAGTTTGATTTCTGTTGATGGTGAGCTTCGCACACGTAAATACGAAAAAGATGGTCACACCAATTATGTGACGGAAGTGCTCTGCCATTCCTTCCAACTGCTAGAAAGTCGCGCACAGCGTGCCATGCGAGAAAATAATGTGGCTAATGATTTGGCTGACCTTGTGTTGGAAGAGGAAGAATTACCCTTTTAATAGTGATGAAGTCCGTGTCTTTGCTCGGGCTTTTTTTGTCAGAATAATGAAAGGAATGTCAGATTTTCTGGATATTATCGTCTTGTCAACTTTTTTTACTGAAATAATGAAAAAAACTCTTGGAAAGCCCTTTCAAAAATGCTATACTGGAGAAAATGTGTGGAGAAAGAGCAATGTTTAAAATTATTTTTAGTGATATTGATGGGACGCTCATCAATGACGCTTTAGAAGTTACTTCTAAAACGCGTCAAGCTTTGAGAGATGCTGTCAATTCAGGCGTTTTATTTGTGCCAGTATCGGCGCGCATGCCTGAAGCAATCAAGCCAATCATCAAAGATTTCTTGCCTGAAGTACCAATGATTTCCTACAATGGTGCTTTTATTCAGGATGAATGTGGTCAAGTGATTGATAGTTGTCCAATGAGCCCGCAGGCGGCGCAAGCTATTTGTCAGTACTTGGAAAAAGAAGTGGCAGATGTGGCTTGGAATGTTTACAGCGGTGAAAAATGGTTGTCGCAAAACCGCTTGAACAAATGGATTTCTCGTGAGGAACGTGTTGTTGGTCTGGTCTCACAAGAAGCAGACTTAGAGGCAATCGGTCATTTACCAGAAGTTCATAAACTGCTTTTAATGGGTGAGCCTGAGCGCATGCAAGTTCTGGAAGAAAAGCTAAAAGAACTCTATCCAGGCTTATCAATCGCAAGATCTTTACCTTATTACATTGAAGTTATGGCAAGTGGCATCCAAAAAGGGCGTGCAGTCAGCCTATTAGCCAAACACTACGGTGTTGAGATGTCAGAGACCTTAGCTTTCGGTGATAATTTTAATGATTTGGATATGCTAGAAGCGGCTGGTGAAGCTTATGTTATGGCAAATGCTCCGCAAGAAGTTAAGGAGCGCATTGGTCATGTCACTGCCAACCACAATCATGACGGCATTGCTTTAATTCTAGAAAAATTTAAACTTGCTAGATAAAATGGATTCCCCTTTTTTCACGACTTTTCGAAATTCTCGCACCTAGTGTGGGAATTTTTTAAATGACTTTTGCCACTTAGGTTATTGAGATTTGTCACCTTGTGAAGATGACAAATGTCTGATGATAACGCTTTCTTTGTTTGGTATCCTTATCTTGTTGAATGTTTGAGACAGGAGGAAAAAAGGAATTATGAATAAAGAACATGAAACGAAGTGTGTGAATTGGTACATGCACAAAAGTGGGAAAAAATGGGTTTATGGTTGCAGTCTTTTGGTCTGTGGTCTTCTTTTGGGAGGTGTGACTGGTCTTGCTAAAGCTGATGAAGTGACTGTCCCAAACACTCAAACTGAAGTTGTCGCGAGTAGCCCTGAAGAGTCAGAAACTGACAATTCAAGTCAACCTTTAGAAGCTATGCCAGAAAACACTGTAAATCAAGGTGCTAAAGATACAAATCTAGCGCCTGAAGAAAATACAGTAGAGCCAGCTGACTCTCTTGCTCAACAAGAGTCATCAGATAATGCTCTAACAGAAGCTACTGATACACCGTCAGCTGAGACAACAGCGCCAGCAAGTAGCGACCAAACTCAGCAAGTAGCGACATCAGACTTAGCTACAGCTAACCAAGCTAATTCAAAAGCTGCTAAAAAACTTGTCGCTACCAATCTAACCCAACCCCCTCAAAGTGCTTATCACACCAATCTTCAAGGCTTAAGCTATGATGCCACTGTTTGGCAAGAAGGGGAAAATGGTCTTTACAGCAACGCCATCGGTAAAGGAGATAATTTCCTTTACTCAGATTCGACAGGGAAAAATTTTGTTTATCAGACAGACGTTACTTTCTTGCAAAATAGCGGAGCAGCTTCACTTGTTTTTCGTTCAAATAATGACGCAGCCAATTTCAAAGGCTATGTTGTCAATCTAGATGGCAACTCTCATAAGATCAAATTCATGCGCTGGGGTGAAGCAAACTTGATTGATGAAAAAGAAATCGCAGCAAGCCCAGATAATAAATACGCTCTTAAAGTTGTCGCTTTGAATGGCAAAATTTCCTACTATGTTAACGGCATTCTAGTCGCAAATCTAGGAGACTACACACTCCAACGAGATGACAGAGGACAAACGACTTACATCCCTGATGGTCATTTTGGTTTGCTCAATTGGAATGGTGAGATGGTCTTTCAAAATACCTTCTACCGTGAATTAACTGATGAAGAGTTGCCAATTATTGATGATGTTACGGTGACTTCAAAAAATGGTCCTGTTGAAGCCAAAGGTCAATTCTTCCCAGAAGAAGCAGCTTACATTCAATACGTGTCAAACGATGCCTCAACTGTTGATTTGAGTTTTGTGGGTCATAATCCACAAGCTACCATTACGGTAACAGATGCTAATGGCAATGTTTATGCAAATGCTAGCGACATTCCAGTAGCAGTCGGAGTGAATTATCTCACTGTGACAAGTAGTTACACGACAGCAGATGGCTATACAGCGACAGCAACTTACCGCATCAATGTTCACCGTCGTCAACCAGCTTCGGTTTACTATAATGAAAATTTCCGCGACCAATATCATTATTCTGTTAAAGATGGCTGGGCAAATGACCCAAATGGTATGGTTTACTATGACGGTGTTTACCACATGTTCTATCAATTTTACGATGATACCAAATGGGGGCCAATGCACTGGGCACATGCGACAAGTACTGATTTGATTCATTGGACGGACCAACCGATTGCCTTTTACCCAGACTATAATGGAACCATGTTTTCAGGATGTATCGTAGCTGATAGTAATAATACTAGTGGTTTATTTGACACTGATAAGGGTGGTTTAGTTGCCTTTATCACAGCAGATGGTGAAGGACAACGTATTAAACTTGCTTACAGTAAAGATGCTGGTAAGACTTGGCAAAAGGTAGATAAAGTTGTGGCTGACTGGGCAAATGATCCTTTGCAAAATCGTGATTTCCGCGATCCTAAAGTATTTCGTTGGGAAGATAAGTGGTTCATGGTAGTGGCTGGTGGACCGCTCCGCATTTATTCATCAGATAATTTGCTTGATTGGTCAGTGGAATCAACTTATCCAGACATCCATACAGAATGTCCAGATCTTTATCCTATCCAAACAGAAGACGGAGCTGTCAAATGGGTACTTTCTCGTGGTGGCCGTTATTATAAAGTCGGTGATTTACAACAAGTTGGTGGACATTGGACATATACGCCTGATGAAGCTTATAAGACGACAGATGGCATCATGAACTTTGGTAAAGATTCTTACGCTGCTCAAACTTACTTTACACAAGATTTTGGTACAAGTGCACACCCAACTATTCCAAAAATTGTTGAAGTGAATTGGATGAATACTTGGGAAGATTATGCTTTGCTTGTTGCTGATCATCTTGGCCAAAAATTTAATGGTACTTTCAACCTTAATTTGACGCTGGGTCTTGTCAAAGACGGCGACAAATACGTTCTCACTCAAACGCCGATTAAAGCTTATGAAAGTTTGCGTGATACAGAACATAAAGTTGAATACAAAGATGTAACGGTTGGCAGTGATAATAATCTCTTTAAGGACTTTTCTGGTGATACTTATGAAATTGTTGCTCACTTTAAACCAAGTGCAGGTACAACAAAAGTTGGTTTTAACCTTCGTGTCGGACCAGGTGAAGTAACTAAGGTTTATTATGATTTGCAGACGGGTAAAATCGTCATTGACCGCAGCCAGTCAGGAATTATCATTTCAGACAAGTTCAAAGAAATTGATAGTCAAGCGGTGACACGAAATGCTGACGGAAGTATCGACCTTCACCTCTTTGTTGACCGCGCTAGCGTTGAAGTCTTCACCAAAGGTGATACGGTAATTGGTGCGAACCAACTTTTCCCATCATCAACTAGTCTTGGTCTTTCTGTCCTTGTTGAAGGAGATGCAGCTACAGCTGATATTACTCTTTACCCATTGAAGAGCATTTGGCATGATAGTAATGCTGCCTGTGATGCTCCAAGTTCTGGTGATACAGGTAGTAATGCTGTTGCATCAGCACAATCAAGCGTGACTGGTCTCGTCAACGCTGTTAAAGAAGCAGTTGGTCTGGGACAAACTGTTTCGGCAGATACTGTGATAAAGACAAGCACAGCTCAATTACCACAAACGGGTGAAAAAGACAGTCACTTAGCTGGTCTAGGAATCTTATCACTGCTTGCTGCTGTAGGAGCTTTTGCAAGTAAATGCTTTAAGAAAAAAGAATTGTAAATTTAAGTAGGGAGTAAAACGGGAGGACGTTAAGTTCTCCCGTTTTATTGTTTGTTCTATGGAGGTAAATTGTCTATACATTTTAAACGTGTTATAATAAAACTACGTTTGAGTGTTGTTATTTTGTTAAGTAAAAGGTATAAGATGAAAAATCGAAAAATTTTAGGTATTGTGGTAAGCGCTTTTATAGCACTTTTTGCGATGCTTGGTATTTATTTCCATTATAAATTAGTGCCTTATAATGCTAATCGGGTCAAAATCGGGGCAACCTACATGACCATGAATAATGATTTTTATAAGGTTTTAAATAATGAAATTGATAAAATCGTTGAAGAAAAAAATGATATTCTCTACACCAGAGACCCAGCCTTGAATGTTGATAAGCAAGCGCAGCAGATTGAATCTTTTATTCAAAAAAAGGTTAATGTCATTATCATCAATCCCGTTGACGCTAATAGCAGTCGCTTAATCAAGGCATTGAAAAAAGCTAAAAAAGCAGGTATTAAAGTTGTGGTTGTGGACAGTCAGTTGTCTGATAATTCTTCTGTTGATACGACTATTGTCTCTGATAATTATCAAGCAGGTGTTTTGTGTGCTCAAAATTTGATGCAATCGCAAAGTAGCGCTAAAATCCTGCTACTTGAGCACCGTAGTGCGGTCTCAGCGGTAGATCGTATCAATGGTTTTTTAGATACGATTAAGGGACATGATGCCTATCAAGTGGTGGACCGCAAGGATTGCTTGGGTCAGACGGAATTATCCATGCCACAAGTTGAATCAGTGATTAATTCGGCGGAATCTTTTGATACGGTGATGGCACTTAATGACCAAGTGGCTATTGGTGCCTTAGCAGCGATTGAAAATATGGGCTTGACGGATACGGTGAAAATTTACGGTGTCGATGGTTCGCCAGATATGAAAACTCTTTTGGCAACAACATCATCAATTCAGGCAACTGTAGCTCAATCACCGATAACAATTGGTGAGAAAGCCATCCAAGCAGGTTATCAGCTGGACAAAGGAAAAAAAGTGGCTAAGGAGATTGTCATCCCAGTCAAATTTATGACTAGTGAGACGGTTTCTAATACAGATATCACGGGGTGGCAATGATGAAAGCTTTGAAGAATGTTGAATTGGCCAAACGTGCCTTGGTTGCCATTAATTTTTTAGCAGTGCTTTTTTATAGTACGGTTTATTTGTCAGCGACAAAATATATCATCGAAAATGGTTTTAGTCGGTCGTTATTGGAAAAAATCAATGTTATCCCAAGTTCACCTGAGCTGATTTTTTGGCTGTCTAATTTATTTTTCTTAGGACTGTTGGCTGTGATTTATATGCGTAATCGTGCTTTTGAAAAGCAAACTAGGGCACGTGATTGGTTTGCAGTTTTAGAAGTGATTTTACTTTTTGCTACCTTTTTTGCTCTGCAATTGTCTTATAATGGCTTGATTTTGATGGTTTTCATGGATATTTTCTTTTCTTACACGGATTTTTACACTTTTCGTGAAAAGAAATCATGGCTGCTTTTCATTTTAGCTAGTTTTGGGGCGCTTTTGCTATCGAATTATGATGTCTTGTCGCTTTTGGTGCGGACACCAGATTTGGATGTTTACATTAATTTCTTCCCAGCTAGCACACGCTTGATGGTTCTTTTTATCAAGAATTGCTTGGTATCGCTAAATATGATTGTCTTTATCATTTCTTTGATGATTTACATCATTTATTCGGTAACGGAAAATCATAAGATTGAAGAAGAGTTGTTAATGGCTTCGCAGGCTAACACGCGTTTGAAAGAATATGTTGCGGTGTCTGAAAAGATTACTGAGGACCGTGAACGTAGACGTATTGCGCGTGAAATTCATGATACGATTGGGCATGCTTTAACAGGTATTTCAGCAGGGATTGATGCTGTGACGGTTTTGATTGACCTTGATCCTGAGCATGCTAAGAAGCAATTAAAGAGTGTGTCAAACGTTGTTCGTGAGGGAATTGTCGACGTTAGACGCTCCCTTAACAAAATGCGTCCAGGTGCTCTAGAGAATCGTACCTTAAAAGATGCTCTTGAAAAAATGCTCGATGAATACCAAGAATTATCTCATTTGCAGATT
This sequence comes from Streptococcus equinus, assembly GCF_900101445.1. Classification (GTDB taxonomy): domain Bacteria; phylum Bacillota; class Bacilli; order Lactobacillales; family Streptococcaceae; genus Streptococcus; species Streptococcus equinus_B. The sequence continues at coordinate 33,181 of NZ_FNKE01000002.1, forward strand.
GATTTGAATTATCATTGGGACAATGTCGACTTTGACAAAACTAAAGAAGACGTGATTTTCCGTGTGATTCAAGAATCTGTGACTAATTCTTTGCGTCATGGGCGAGCAACAAAGATTAAGATTAGCATGCTTAATCAAGAGGATTACGTTTTGTTGATTAAGGATAATGGGACAGGTAGTGAGAAAATCACTTACGGCTTTGGATTGACACAAATGACAGAACGTTTGGCCATTATCGGTGGTCAGGTCGCTTTTTCAGGTGAAGATGGTTTTGCGACAACCATTCATATCCCCAAAATAAAAGGAGAAGAAGAATGATACGAGTACTTATTGCAGACGACCAGGAATTAATACGAGAATCCCTGAAAATCGTCTTGTCTGCTTATCCTGATATAGAAGTTGTTGGTGCAGTAAGCGATGGGACAGAAGTCTTGGAAGTCTTACCAACAGCCAAACCAGACGTGATTTTAATGGATATTCGTATGCCCAAAATGGATGGTGTGGTCTGCACCAAAGCTGTGAAAGCTCATTTTCCAAATGTTAAAGTCATTATTTTGACGACATTTGACGATGATGATTTCATTTACAGCGCCTTAAAATATGGTGCCAGTGGTTATCTGCTAAAGGGAACATCGATGGATGAGTTGCATGATGCGGTCGTGACTGTTAACGATGGTCGTGCCATGTTGAATCCAGATATCGCGACAAAGGTATTCAAACTTTTCTCGCAAATGGCACAGTCTAATTATGCTATCCAAGTTGATGATAGCTTGACGCAAGATATCAATAAAATGGAGTGGCGCATTATTCAGCAGATTGGGTTCGGTCTATCCAATAAAGAAATTGCAGCAAAATTATATTTGTCAGAAGGAACGGTCAGAAATTATCTGTCTAATATTCTCTCGAAATTGAACTTGCGTGACCGCACACAGTTAGCTATTTGGGCAGTTCAAACTGGAGTTACCTTAAAATCTTTTGAGGATGATGACCATGACTAAGCTAAAAAAATATCGCTTTTTGCTTGTTTTTCTGCTTGCCCTTTGCGTGGGGCTTGGTGGTTATGCTTATTATCGTATGCAGCAAAAAACAGTTCTCAAAATTGGTGTCTATGCTGGCAGTAGCTGGGATGTACCAAACGGGAATGATTATAAAGTCATTGATAGCGCGATTAAGCGGTTTGAAAAATTGCATCCCAATGTTAAAGTAGTCTACGAAAGTGGGATTTCAAAGTCAGATTATTCGACCTGGTTGACCGACCAGATTGTCGCAGGTACGCAGCCTGATGTTTTCATTGTGCCAGAAGATGACTTTAATCTCTTGTCTTCAACGGGTGCCCTAGCTAATCTAGATAGCAATATTAGCACAAGCTTTTATGATTCGATTTTTTACCAATCTTCTTATCAAGCTGGTGAGTACAACCACACACACTACGCTTTGCCATTTGAAAGCAATCCAACCATGATGTGTATTAACATTGATTTGCTGAAAAAAGAAGGCATCCAGATTCCAAAATCAGGTTGGACAGTGGATGATTTTTATAAGATTTGTAAACAAGTCACCAAGGATACTGATGGTGACGGGGCGATTGACCAGTATGGCTGTGCAGGTTATGATTGGCAGCAAGCAGTCGCAGCTTACGGTGGAAAGTTGTTTAATGCGACGGGAACGAAGGCTTACTTTGATAGTGACAAGGTTAAAAAAGCATTGTCTTTGATTACGCAATTAAAAGCTTTAAATGGGAATTATGATGTGACCAGTAAAGACTTTGACGAAGGAAAGGTTGCTTTTCTGCCGATGTCTTTAGCCACTTACCGTACCTACAAACCTTATCCTTATCATGTAGCCAAGTATTCTACTTTTTCTTGGTCTTGTGTCACCATGCCTGCTAGCAAAAAAGGGGTGGATGCAACTCAAGTGTCAACATCGCTTTATGCCATTTCTTCGAAAACTAGACACCGCACAGTAGCTTGGGAATTTTTAAAACTCCTTTGCACCGATAAAGAAACCCAGCAGTCTGTTTTTGATTATTCACAGGGAAGTTCTGTTTTGAAGTCAGTCATGCAAAGTAAGGCTTCTAAGGAAAAATTAAAAGAAGAAGGCTTTGGACCAGATTCTTTGACCGTATCGACTCTAGACTCTATGTTAAGTCAGGGAATTACCAAACCAACGTTTAAAACTTATAACAGTGTGATTGGGCAAGCTGATTATCTCATTAGCAAAGCCATTGCTGAAAATAGTGTTGAGACGGATTTGTTTTCAATTCAAAAAAGGATTGAGGACAATTTGAATAATAAATAAAGAGAACCAAGCGTGTGCTTGGTTTTTTTGTGTGACAATTGTCATTTTTGAGATGACATTTATCAGCCCAAGCGTGTGACAATCGAGAGTGTGAAAACGCTTAATGACTTGCTAGAATAATAATCAGAGAAGGAGAGATAAAAACTATGAAGTATTTACTACTGGTTAGTCATGGTGGTTTTGCTGAAGGTCTGAAAACATCTCTAGCAATGTTTGCGGGAGATAAAATGGACCAAGTTATCGCTGTTGGTTTGAAAGACGGCAAAACAGTTGATGACTTTGCAAAAGACTTTCGACAAGCCATTTCAGGTTTGACAGCTGAAGATTCAGTTGTAGTTCTTGCAGATATTGTTGGTGGAAGCCCACTGACAACAGCTTGCAGTGTTTTGGATGAAGTTGGCAAACTTGATGACGCTATTGTTTTAGGCGGTATGAATTTACCAATGGCAATTACCTCAGCAGTAATGAAAGATATGCTTGAGGGCGATGCTTTTGTTCAAGCTGTGTTGCCGGAAGCTCAAGCGGCTCTTCAAGAATTCAAAATCGTTTCAGACGACGAAGAAGACGATATTTAAGGTAAGGGGAAGAAAAAATGACAGTTTCATTTGTACGTATTGATGACCGTATGATTCACGGTCAAACTGTAACACGTTGGGCAAAAGAATACCCATGCGATGGTTTGATTGCTGTAAACGATGCGGCAGCTAGCAACAAAGTGTTGACACAAGCTTATAAAGGCGCTTCTGATAAGAAAACCTTCGTTTGGTCAGTAGATGCTTTTGGGAAAAAATCACAAAAAGTTTTGGATTCAGATACACGTTATTTTGTGATTACTAAAAATCCAATCGATATGAAAAAAATCTTGGTGGATCAAGGTTTTGTTCCAAGTGATGTGAAAGAAATCATCGTTGGCCCATGTAATGACCGACCTGGTGCTGTCAAACTTGGTAACAACCAATCTATCACACAAGAAGAAGCTGATGCGATTGAAGCAATCGAAAAAGCTGGTTACAAAGTGAAATTCCAATTGTTGCCAGACGTTTCAATTGGTTACTGGTCAGATTTCAAATCAAAATTTGGTTATTAATGAGCTAACAAAGTAGCTCTTTGTATCTCGAGCTACGAGCTGTGTCAAAAAGATAGTTTTTTTCTAGAGTCTGGTAACTCTTCGTCAAAAACTCCTATTTTGCCAGTGTTCGTAACGCTCTTTGTATCTTAATATAGGAGAAGAAGTATTATGGCAATTTCTTGGTTTCAAGCAGCTTTGCTAGGGCTGTTTGCATGTTTGTCTTCAATGCCTGGGCTTGGTGGTACAACCATTGGTAACTATACTCTTGGTCGTCCTCTTGTCGGTGGTCTTGTTTGTGGACTTATTCTTGGTGACATTAAAACAGGTGTCATCTGTGGTGTGGCAATGCAATTGGTTTACATTGCGCTTGTAACACCAGGTGGTACAGTTTCAGCCGATGTGCGTGCGGTATCATACATTGGTATTCCTTTGGCAATGGTTGCTATTCATTCACAAGGTTTGTCAGCTGATTCAGCTGATGCGGCTAACTTGGCTAAATCAATGGGTACTCTTGTTGGTACTGTTGGTACTGTTCTTTTCTACGGAACAGCTACAATGAACCTTGTTTGGCAACATATCGGTTGGCGTGCTGTTGAAAAAGGAAACTTCAAACAACTTTACAAAGTTGACTGGCTCTATCCTTGGGTATCACACATTGTCTTCTCATTTGTTCCAACTTTGATTATGTGTAAACTTGGTGCGACAGCTGTTACAGCAATGAAAGATGCTCTTCCAATGGATGGTATCCCAATGAAAACCCTCTTCACAGTTGGTGCTTTGCTACCATGTGTCGGAATTGCCATTCTTTTGAAACAAATTGTTGAAAAAGTGACTGACTTCATCCCATTCTTTGTTGGTTTCACTTTGGCAGCTTCACTTGGTTTGAACTTGGTATCATGTGCAGTGATTTCATTGATTTTTGCGGTATTGTTCTACGAACTTGAAATGGCAAAACACGTAAAAGCGACTGCTGCAGTAGATGATTTTGATGACGATGATGAGGAGGATATCTAAGATGGCTCAAAAGAAATTAACTAAAAAAACCTTGATGAAATCTTTCCATCATTGGTACTATGGTAACTTGACATGTTTCTCACAAGAACACATGCAAACCTTTGGTTACTTGACATCAATGCTTCCAATCGTAGAAGAATTGTATGACAAGAAAGAAGACCAAGCGCGCTCAATGCAAACTTACACAGCATTCTTCAATACTGAACCTCAACTTGGTGCCCTTATCGTTGGTATCACAGCAGGGCTTGAAGAAGCGCGTGCTAATGGTTCTGAAGAAGTCGATGATGAAACCATCAATGGTCTTCGTGCAGGGCTTATGGGACCAGTAGCTGGTATCGGTGATTCACTTGTCGTTGGTACTTTGATTCCAGTTATCTTGGGTATCGCTCTTGGTCTTTCGACTGGTGGCTCACCAATCGGTGCTATCTTCTACATTCTTGTGTGGAACTTGCTTGCTTACTTTGGTATGAAATTTGCCTACTTCAAAGGCTATGAACTCGGTGATAAAGCCGTTGAATTCCTAGTAGGTGCTCAAGGTCAAGCCATTCGTAAAGCTGTCTCAATCGTCGGTGGTATGGTTGTTGGTGGTGTTGCCGCAACTTGGGTATCAGTTAAAACATCATTCCAACTTGGTAGTGCCAAACACCCTTACTTGGTACTTCAAGATAAATTGGATGCTGTTTACCCAGGGTTCTTAACAGCACTATTTATCGTCTTTTGCTGGTGGTTGATGGCTAAGAAAAACATCTCACCAATCAAAGTAATGCTTCTTCTAGTAGTCATTGCCTTTGTCGGTGTTCTTGTCGGATTCTTCAATCCAGGTCTATCTTACTAATCCAGCAGATATTGAAGGGAATTATTATGACAAAATCAGAATTAATCAGAGGTTATGAAACTGAAATAGCTTATCAAAAACACATGCTTGAAAATTTAGGCCGTTGGATGACCTTATTTCTAGCGGTAACGAGTCTAGGATTTTTACTCATTTATTTCTTTAACAAACACATCATTTTGCTAATTCTCGGTTTTGTCTTAATGATTTCTGGAAGTATAGGAATGCTGTTATTTGGTTACGGCATATACCATGGCAAAAAGAACGTTGCCAAGGTTATCGATGATTTTGAAACAAAACTCCAATCGTTTTAAATTTAATTGTGTAAACTCTTTTTAAAAACTATTCTAAAATAACAATACAAAAAATTACAATACTTACTCAAACACTCAACATGAAAAAGTTTCTAGCAGATAATCTCCGTGCTAGGAACTTTTTTATGGTTTATTTTTCTGAATTTTAAAAATATATTGACAAAATATCAAAATAAGGGTAGACTAGTTTACAATCAAAAACAATTGATGCAAGTCAATACCTAGCACTCATTGATTTGTTATTCTTAACAGGAGAGAAAGTATGCTTAATTTAACGTCTATAACGACTGAAAAACTGAATCGATACTATTACTTTAGTTTCTTTAGATAGACGTTTGTAGCCATCATGGATGCAAACGTCACCTGCGTTTGTATCTATGAAGCTAAAGCATTTTGCCTGTTTTGAAAAGCCGATTAGATACTCAAAAATCTAACTGGCTTTTAAGTGTTTCTACTTTTTTTGCATACGCGTAAAAACCAGTTAGTTTTTTGAACTAGCTGGTTTTTGTTGTGATTGATTTAGGGGAAATCCCTAATGGTGATATTAGGTTAGCTTGTCTAGCGCACGCTTTAGACAAGTGAGTAAAAAGTAGAGGAAGGTAAATTATGAAAAAAGGTTTAACGGCTTTAATGGCAGTTATGTTAGCTGCCCTCACCTTAGCAGGGTGTTCGTCAAGCAAAAACGCAAGCAAAGATGTTGTCCATCTTGGCATTCTCCAATATGTGGAGCATCCATCTTTAACGGCTGCGCGTAAAGGCTTTGTGGATGAATTGAAAAAAGAAGGTTATGTCGAAGGTAAGAATCTTAAGCTAGATTATGAAAATGCCCAAGGTGACCAATCTAATCTTCAAACCATTTCCACAAACTTGCTTTCAAATAATGATTTGGTGCTTGGTATTGCGACACCAGCCGCGCAAACCTTGTCAAATCTGTCATCAGATGTTCCTGTGGTCTTTACAGCTGTTACTGACCCTGTGTCAGCTAAATTAGTTGATACCATGGAAAAACCAGCTGGTATTGCGACAGGGACAAGCGATATGTCACCTATTTCAAAACAGGTTGAATTGCTTCAAAAAGTCATGCCAGATGTGAAAAAAGTTGGCATTATGTACACGACTAACGAACGTAATTCAGAAGTTCAAGTCGAAGAAGCTCAGAAAGAATTTGCCAAGGCTGGAATTGATGTTATTACCAAAGGAATCTCATCAACGAATGATGTGCAAGATACGGCTAAAAGCTTGATGAGTCAGACACAAGTTCTTTTCATTCCAACAGATAATATGATTGTCAGTGCCATTTCACTGCTTACAGAATTATCAAAAGAAATGAAAGTTCCTGTCGTTGGTGGGTCAGCTGATGTGGTTGACCAAGGGGTTCTTTTCACTTATGGTGCTAACTACGAAGCACTCGGTCGTCAAACTGCCAAATTAGCTGTTCGCATTATCAAGGGTGAAGATGTTAGTCAAGTAGCAGCAGAATATCCAAAAGCACTCAATGTTGTTGCTAACGATGATATGGCAAAAACACTTGGCATTGACTTAAGTAGCATTGAAAATGAAGCAACTACAGCATCGACTGATGATAGTGAAAAGACAAGTACGCAAGCAAGCAGCACTGCCAAAGCAAATCCGACAAAAACATCAAGTAAGTCAGCGAAAAAAGCTTCAAATGCTTGGATTGATATTGTTTTGACAGCTATCTCACAAGGTCTCTTGTGGGCTATTATGGCAATCGGGGTTTTCATTACTTTCCGTATTTTGGACATTGCGGACCTTTCTGCTGAAGGTTCATTCCCACTTGGGGCAGCTTCAACAGCTATTATGATTGTTAACGGCATTAACCCGTTGATTGCGACTATTGGTGGTTTTGTGGCTGGGATGTTAGCTGGAGCCGTTGCTGGTTTCTTGCATACCAAGATGAAAATTCCAGCACTTTTAACAGGGATTATCGTGCTGACAGCTCTTTACTCAGTTAACCTTTTGGTTCTTGGTAGCGCCAATGTTTCCCTAGCGGGTCAAACGACTTTGGTTACAGTCCTCACATCAGCGCTCAATCTGTCAAAACTATACGCTGTGATTTTGATTGGTGTGATTTTTGTGGCTTTGGTGATTTTACTACTTGTCGTCTTGTTGAACACACAAATGGGACTCGCTCTTCGTGCGACAGGTGATAACTTTGCTATGGGGGAAGCTAACGGGATTAAAGTTGACCGTATGAAAATTCTTGGTTACATGATTTCAAATGGCTTGATTGCTCTTGCTGGCTCACTCTTAGCGCAAAATAATGGCTACGCTGATATGAACATGGGAACAGGAACAATTGTCAACGGTCTGGCTTCTATTATTCTTGCAGAAGTGATTGTCAAATACTTGCCACTTGGCAAACGTCTCTGGTCAATCGTTCTTGGATCAATCTTGTACCGTTTGGTTCTTGTCATTATCTTAGCTATGAACGTAGACGCACAAATGCTTAAACTAGCTTCGGCAGTCCTTCTTGCATTGATTCTTTATGTTCCAGAAATTCGCAACAAACTTCACATCAAACCCTCAAAAACATTGACACCAGGAGGTAAGGCATAATGGCACTTTTAAGCTTATCAAATATCCATAAAACTTTTGAAAAAGGAACCGTTAACGAAAATCATGTCTTGCGAGGCCTTGACTTGGACATCGAACAAGGGGATTTTATCTCAGTGATTGGAGGAAATGGTGCTGGGAAATCAACATTGATGAACTCCATCGCAGGTGTGGTTGAAATTGACGAAGGCGATATTGTCCTAGATGGAAATTCTATTCGTAAAGCTTCAGTTGCCGCACGTTCAAAAGATATCAGCCGAGTTTTTCAAGATCCACGTATGGGAACAGCAACCAATCTGACGATTGAAGAAAATATGGCTATTGCTTATCGTCGTGGGAAAAAGCGCAGTTTCTTCAAAAAATCAATCACAGAAGCAGAACGCCAACTCTTCAAAGACAAATTGTCTGAGCTTGGCTTAGGATTGGAAAATCGTATGAAGACTGATGCTGCCTTTTTATCAGGCGGGCAACGTCAAGCCTTAACGCTTGCCATGGCAACCTTGGTCCGTCCTAAAATTTTGCTTCTTGACGAACACACTGCAGCCCTTGACCCTAAAACAAGTGACATGGTCATGCAACTGACCAAGAAAGTCGTTGAAGAAGAGAAGTTAACTACCTTGATGATTACGCACAACATGGAGCATGCTATCGAGTATGGTAACCGTCTGGTTATGCTCTATCATGGTAAAATCGTCGTGGACGTTCGCGGTGACGAAAAGAAAAATCTCACCGTTGCACAGCTCATGGACCTCTTCCACAAAAACAGTGGTCAAGTCCTAAACGACGATGCCTTGGTGTTGGGATAATAAGAAAAACAACTTAGATGACTTAGTGTCTAAGTTGTTTTTTAGTGTTTTTTTCTTGACTATTTTTGACCAAGTGTTAGAATAGTTTTTGTAGATATTAGCACTCTAATACAAGGAGTGCTAACAACAATAAAAATATTGGAGGCAAAAGCATGTTGAAACCATTAGGTGACCGTGTGGTCTTGAAAGTTGAAGAAGAAAAAGAACAAACAGTTGGTGGTTTTGTCCTTGCTGGCGCAGGCAAAGAAAGCACACAAACGGCAACTGTTGTAGCTGTTGGTACTGGTGCCCGTACATTAACAGGTGAATTGGTCGCACCAAGTGTTGCAGCTGGAGATAAAGTGATTATTGAAACTGGTGCAGGTGTCGAAGTGAAAGATGGTGACGACAAAGTTACTATCGTTCGTGAAGCAGAAATTTTAGCTGTATTAGCATAAGATAGATTAACAAAATAGTAGCTTTTAGTTACTTAGAATGTAGATAAACTAAAATTAATTATTTGTTGCAGTTGAATTTTAGGATTATTTGCGAGCGAAGCGAGCAATAAAACGATACTTTCTGCTGTGGTGAAAGTGGCTGAAATAGTAATAAATCAGCCACCCGGAAGTTTTGAGGCTCTCGGTTCAAAACTTAGGCATGGAATTCCTTGGATTCCTTCAACAGTCCACTGGACTGTCGAACCTGCCGACCGCACCACTTAAAGAAAGTATCAGAAAAAGGTCTTGTCTTCAACTTAGATAGCTTTTAGCTACTTAGTTTTATTTGGAATATATAAATAGAAATCAAATAGAGGAATAGATATGGCAAAAGATATTAAATTTTCATCAGATGCACGCGCAAGCATGATGCGTGGGGTTGATATTTTAGCGGACACTGTTAAAGTAACCTTAGGCCCTAAGGGTCGTAACGTTGTTCTTGAAAAATCATTTGGTTCACCACTTATCACTAATGATGGTGTGACAATTGCCAAAGAAATCGAACTAGAAGACCACTTTGAAAACATGGGTGCAAAATTGGTTTCAGAAGTTGCTTCTAAAACAAATGACATCGCTGGTGACGGTACAACAACTGCTACAGTATTGACACAAGCTATTGTTCGCGAAGGTCTTAAAAACGTGACTGCTGGTGCTAACCCAATCGGTATCCGTCGTGGTATTGAAGCAGCTGTTAAAGTGGCTGTTGACGAATTGAAATCAATCGCTCAACCAGTTGCTAACAAAGAAGCTATTGCCCAAGTCGCTGCTGTTTCATCACGTTCTGAAAAAGTTGGTGAATACATCTCAGAAGCCATGGAAAAAGTTGGTAATGACGGTGTTATCACAATTGAAGAATCACGTGGTATGGAAACAGAACTTGACGTTGTCGAAGGTATGCAATTTGACCGTGGATACCTTTCACAATACATGGTTACTGACAATGAAAAAATGGTCGCAGACCTTGAAAATCCATACATCTTGATTACAGACAAGAAAATCTCAAACATTCAAGATATCTTGCCACTTCTTGAAGAAGTGCTTAAAACAAGCCGTCCACTTCTTATCATCGCTGATGACGTTGATGGTGAAGCTCTTCCAACACTTGTTCTTAACAAAATCCGTGGTACATTCAACGTTGTAGCTGTTAAAGCTCCAGGATTTGGTGACCGTCGTAAAGCAATGCTTGAAGATATCGCTATTTTGACTGGTGCTACAGTGATTACAGAAGATCTTGGTCTTGAGTTGAAAGATGCTAACATGGCAGCTCTTGGTCAAGCAGCTAAAGTAACTGTTGATAAAGACAGCACAGTCATCGTTGAAGGTGCTGGTGATGCTGATGCTATTGCTAACCGTGTCAACGTCATTAAATCACAACTTGTTTCAACAACATCAGAATTTGACCGTGAAAAACTTCAAGAACGTTTGGCTAAATTAGCTGGTGGTGTTGCAGTTATCAAAGTCGGTGCTGCTACAGAAACAGCTCTTAAAGAAATGAAATTGCGTATTGAAGATGCCCTTAATGCAACACGTGCCGCTGTTGAAGAAGGTATCGTTGCTGGTGGTGGTACAGCTCTTGTTAACGTTATTTCTAAAGTTGCTGAACTTGAACTTGATGGTGATGAAGCTACAGGTCGTAACATCGTTCTTCGCGCTCTTGAAGAACCCGTTCGTCAAATCGCCTTCAACGCTGGTTACGAAGGTTCAGTTATCATTGAACGTTTGAAAAACTCAGAAGTTGGTACAGGATTCAACGCTGCTAACGGTGAATGGGTGAACATGGTTGAAGCTGGTATTATTGACCCAGTTAAAGTAACTCGTTCAGCTCTTCAAAATGCTGCTTCAGTCGCAAGCCTTATCCTTACAACAGAAGCAGTTGTAGCTAACCATCCAGAACCTGCTGCAAGCACACCAGCAGCTCCAGGCATGGACCCATCAATGATGGGTGGATTCTAATCCAAAACACGAATAGATTAATTAGAAAGAACACCTCAAGCGAGGTGTTCTTTTTGTTCTATGATGTGATTTATCTATCTAAAAAGAATTTGATATAATTAAAAAAAGCAATTTTTTAGAAAGAGGGGTGTGTTATCGTGGATGAAAAAGAAATGATGAGCTTAGGTGAGTTGTATCGTGAATTGCGTATGGCGCGTGGCTTAAAATTAAAAGATGTTGCGGGTCAGAAGTTGTCAGTTTCGCAGTTGTCAAAGTTTGAAAATGGGCAAAGCATGCTTACAGCAGATAAACTTTTAGTGGCGATTTCAGCGATTCATATGAGCTTTTCAGAATTCGGACACGCCCTGAATCATTATCAAGAAAGCTCTTATTTTAAACTTGGGAACCAGTTGGCTAATTTACAAGTGGCTGGTGATATTGAAGGGCTCAAAGAGGTACTGAAAAATTTCGAAGCTGACGAAAATTTTGATACCTATAATCGTTTGACACGGATTGATATTGTCAGTGCTATTTATGCCCTTGATCCAAGTTATGAGATTAAGGAAGATGATAAGCAATTTTTGACGCAATATCTCTATAGCATTGAACAATGGACAGAGTATGAGCTTTATCTTTTTGGAAATACCATGTCGATTTTATCTGATGCTGATTTGATTTTCTTAGGAAGGGCGCTTGCTGAACGCAATGAATTTTATCTGTCACTTCCCCAACATAAAAAAGCTGCGCAGTTGACCTTTATTAATATTATCTTGGCTTTGATTGAGCGTCATCAGCTTTACTACACGACTTATTTTATGACTAAGTTGGAAAGCATGATTAATTATCAAGACATGTTTACCGTAGTGTTTTTAACCTTTTTAAAAGATACCTTGGCTTATTTGAAAGGTGAGACTGATGATGTTCAACCGATGAGAGAGTGTATTGAGATGGTTGAAAAATTAGGAAATGCCACCATGGCAAAACTCTTAGAGGAACATTTGGAGCAATATTTAAAACAATATAAAAAAGGCTAGGTTGTCAACTTCCCAGCCTCTATTATTAGAGAGAACAAACTTTGGATTAAAAAGGCCAGATTCGAAGGCTCAGAAGAACTGTAGCCAGTAAAAATAAATTTTTGAGCATTGTAATGACCTCCTATGTTCTTATTGTACCGTAAAAAATAGGAAGATTTTAAAATTATCATATATGAAAAAAGAAAAAACGAATTTTCATATTTGCGAATTTCTTATAAGTGCTATTTTCCGTGGTATATTATACTCGTAAGTATTTTAAGGAGTACTTACAGAGCAATATCAGTCTTGGTTAGGCAAGGTGTTTTACATGTGAATAAATCAATTGTTTGGGAGCTTTTGATTTTTGGGAGTCATGTGTAATGGAAAGTATTGCTCTAAAGGGATGGATTTTTATCCAGGAGAGTTAGCATTATGCTAATCATGACATCTGAATCCTCGGATTGAGATGTATAAGTCATATCTTTTTTTCTTATTGAGCGACACCGTCTGTAGTATTAGTAGTATTATGCGTTCAATTACAAAAATTAGTACATTTCCGAGAGGTATGACATGAGATAGGGTTTATTGAGAGTGTTTTAGCTAGGTGATTGTTCACACCAAAAACGACTGATAACTCGCTAATCATTCTGATAACCTGTTTTACTTCGACATCGTATTTTCAGTTGGGGGCAGCTGAAAATATGTTGGTGCAGCTTGACTGTATAACTTTCTGAAAAGACTGACAGCTACACTAAAAAACTTAGGAAAAAGCAAACCTTTTTGATTTGGTAAGGTTTGCTTTTTTCTATGGTAAAGCTATAAAATAATCGTAAAAAAGACCTGTCTGTAGTATACTAAAGGTAAGAAATGTTGGTTTAGTTTTATATATGCTTACTGTATGAAGGGAGTAGGCTTATGATGTTTTGGTTAGGTGTTGCAGGCGCGGTTTTAGGTGCTATTTATCTTGTTATTGTTGATAACAAAGATGATTTCTGAAAAGTAAAAGGTGGCCTTTTAAGCCGCCTTTTTTAGGTGTAATAAGGTGTGATTTTTCTGTAATGGTAGCTTAAAAAGTTTTTGGTATAATAATGACTTAAGATTTGATAGGATAGGGAGACTAAAGATGAAAAAGTTTAAACACACGCTAAAACGAAAAAAAGTCTGGATTCCTAGTGTGATTGTGGGAGTGCTACTCTTGGTCTTTGTGGTTTGGGGAAGTTTTCACTACTCTAAAAAACAAGTCATTCGAGATTATGTAGCAGCCTACCAAAAATCTGGGGATACTTTTGACAATATCAAAGGTTATATTGTTTGGGCTGATAACAATGAAAAGGTTACAACTGATGAAGCTAAGTATGCGACATTTACCAAGTTATCACAATCAGAAGCTGACAAGTTAAGTAGAGATTTAACAAAAGCGGACGTTTCTGATGATACTTACGTTAAAAAAATCGGTCGTAAGTTTTTGATTTTTCCAAACTATCGTATTGCTTTGAAACCTTTGGATTTGACCATTAAGACGAATGTAGATAAAGTCGACATTTTGCTCAATAAAAAGAAAGTTGCGCTTAGTGATTCAACTGATTACAGCGTCAAGCTTGAACGCTTGCCAATCGCTGATTACACGGCAAGTATTTCTGGAAAATACAATGGCAAACCAATCGAGTTAAGTAAAGATTACGATGGCAAGGACAAGGTTCTTGATTTATCTGTTACCTTTAAAAACTTTAAGGTGACAAGTAACTTAGTTGATGGTGAGCTTTATTTTGATAACACGCGCGTAGGAACTTTGGAAAATGGTGAGTTCGAGGTCAGTGATTACCCGTTGACAGATTCAGCTAAAGCTTACGTGAAGAAGAAATTTTCAGATGGTGATTTGAAATCACAAAAACAAGCTCTAGCAAGTATCGCTGATGGGGATACGGTTGCTTTGAATGTCGATAATCTTTTGGATAATGAAACAGCTGGAAAAGTCTTGGTATCAGCTTTTGACCAAATGATCTTGTATTTGAACGCTGGGCAAGACTCATCAACGGTATCTACGGTTTTTGAAGACGGCGGCAATAATGACTTTTACAAAGGTTTGAAAGAAAGTATCAAGGCTAAGATGCAGACTGATAGCCGCAAGGCGACAAGCCTAACAGTGCCAAATATCACTTTGACCAGTCTATCTCAAGTCGGCAAGGAAACTTATGTGGCAGGATTTACAGCGACTTATGATTTCCACTACGATAAATCGACAGATACTGAAAAGCAAACATCAGGTGAAGTCATCCAAACCTTAGAAGGTAAAGTAACCTTTAAGAAAGCTGGTACGACTTATGTTGTCGCTAATTCAGGTCAAAAGAGTATCACAGTGACAAATGAAGATAATCAAGTCAAAGGTGAGTCGCTCTTCCCAGAAGCCATGCTTGGCACATGGAAAGTCGACGATAAGAGTGATACGTCATTTACCTTTGAAGCTGATGGGACAATCACTCAAACTACTAAAAATAACAAGAAACAAACCAAGGTTACGGGCATTGAAGACAAAGGAAATAATGTCTATCATTACCTTTACGGAGACGATGCCGACACAAGCGTCTTTACAGTTAGTGGTCTTGGCGGTGTTGGTGTTAAATATACTTTCGGTATTAAAGTCGACGGTAATAAACTTACCCTAGTGGTATGGCAAGCTAATAAAGATGCTGATTTTGATTACAGCAAACCAATGCTTGGCAGCACTTTGAGTAAAAAATAAGAAAAGGAATCAGTAGTTTTATAAAACTTGATTTCTCAACGCATTAGAACCTACTTAACTGCGTTTTGCTTATGATAATTGCATAAATAAAGAGGTTGGTGAGTTTTGTCACTAACCTTTTAATGTAGTCCCGCTTCAAATGTTTTTGATTTGGCTTCAACACTGATTTTCTCAAGAGTAAATGGGTGAGTGAAGCTGAGTTTGTGCGCGTGGAGCATGAGGCGTTTAGCAGGAATTTTGCTGTATAATGGGTCACCGATGATGGCATGTCCGTGTGCTGACAGATGGACACGGATTTGGTGCGTGCGTCCTGTTTTTAGACGACATTTGACCAAGCTTCCTTTTGGAAAGACTTTGAGACGGTCAACGATAGTTAAGGCAGTTTGACCATTTTTGCGGTCAACGACACGTTTTCTGCGGTCATGACGGTCACGTCCGATTTTATCTTGAAAGACTTGGTGTTTAGGTTCAAATTTTCCTTGAGCTAGTGCCCAATATTCACGTGAAATGTCTTTGTTTTCGAGCAGACGATTGAGGATTGGCAGAACAAAAGGATTTTTAGCAAACATAACAGCGCCGCTTGTTTCCATATCTAAGCGGTGAATGACGTAGCATGTTTTTCCGACGTAGGCTGACACATGGTTGAGTAGAGCAATTTCATTTGGCTCGTTGCCGTGTGTTTTCATGCCTTCGGGCTTATTGACAATGATGAGATGTTCATCTTGATAAAGACAATCAACTAACTTGCTATCACCAAATGGAATCGTTTTTTGTGGGTAATCGTCGTCATCAAAAGTCAGCTGGATAGTGTCGCCTGTTTTGACCAAGCTCTGCCAGTTGATATTTTCTCCGTTAATCAGTAAGTGTTTTTTGGTGCGTAAAAAATGGCGAATTTTTCGCGGAATCAGCAGGTGTTCTTCAAGGAGTTCCTTAACCGTGCTATCTGGGTAAGGATTTTTAAGCGTATATGTTAAAGTCATAGCTCTATTATAGCATGAGTGCGCAAAAAAAACGCACCATATGGCGCGCCTAGATTTACTTGTCTTTAGCTTCGTTTTCGTGTAGCCAATCGTGGTATTTTTCCAAAAGGTTAACTGCCATTTGAGTTGCGACAGCCATTGAGTAAGCTTCAGTGCCTTCAGCTTCACTTTCTGAAACTTCGATTTTTGTTTCATCGTAAACGGCTTTTAAACTATCGTGTGACAATGTTTTTTTGAATGCTTCAAATCCTTTGTTCATGGTAAAATCCTTTCTAATACTCATGCAAGTATTGTGGACAAGTGTGACAACCAGATAAGTTGTGAGCGTTTTTATTGATACATTTATTTTACCACAAAAGAGATGAAAACGTTGTAATCAAGATGAAATCCCTTTTCATCTGACGTTTTTCAAAAGAACTGTTATAATGTGGTTATGACAAAATTTAAAATGATTAAAGAAAAGCTTCTTTCTTTTTTCAAATCAGAAAAAGAAGAAGTGCCTTTCAAGAATCACACCAGCCAGGAAAGTGATAATGATTATCTGGCTGATGACTTAAGTGACTTTGAAACTGAAAATACTGAAGAGCAGGTAGCTCCAACCTACCAACGTAGCAAAGGGTATCACGAAAAAGCAAAGAAGCAGCCAGCTTGGTTGCAAAAGCTTTCGCGTCTTATGCCGTCGCCTAAGAATCCTATCAGACGTTTTTGGCGTCGATATCGAGTTGGAAAAATCCTATTAATCTTAGTTGGTATTGGTGTTCTGGCTATTGGTTCTTACCTTTTTGCCGTTGCCAAATCAACCAATGTCTCTGATTTACAGGACGCATTGAAGGCGACAACTGTTATTTATGATAAAGATGATAATCAAGTTGGTTCGCTTTCAGGGCAAAAGGGAACTTACGTTGAATTAAATGCCATCAGCGATAACATGAAAAATGCGGTGATTGCAACAGAAGACCGATCATTTTATAAAAATGGTGGGATTAATTACTCTCGTTTCTTCTTAGCTTTGTTCACCATGGGACACTTTGGTGGTGGGTCAACCATCACGCAACAATTGGCTAAAAATGCTTATCTAAGCCAAGAACAAACGGTCACTCGTAAAGCTAAAGAATTCTTCTTAGCGATTGAATTGACCAAAAAATACAGTAAAGATGATATCTTGACCATGTATTTGAACAATGCTTATTTTGGAAATTCGGTCTGGGGTGTCCAAGATGCCAGCCGCAAATATTTCGGAACGGACGCTGCCAATCTGACTGTTGAACAGTCAGCCATCTTAGCTGGGATGTTAAAAGGTCCTGAAATTTATAACCCGTATTATTCTGTAGAAAATGCGACAAACCGCCGCAATACGGTCTTAGGAGTTATGGTTGATGCAGGAAAAATCACACAAGCAGAAGCAGACCAAGCTAAGCAAGTTGATATTGCTAGCGAATTGAATGATACTTACACAGGTAATTCTGATGATTACCAGTACGGTTCATATTTTGATGCGGTTATTCAAGAAGCTGAGAAAAAATATGGCTTGTCTGAAAATGATATTGTCAATAACGGTTATAAGATTTACACAGAGCTAGATCAAAACTATCAAGCTAATATGCAAGCTGTTTTTGATAACACGGCTTATTTCCCAGTGTCTGATTATGATGGTCAAACAGCTCAAGGTGCAAGTGTGGCGATGGATCCATCAACTGGTGCGGTTCGTGGTTTGGTCGGACGTGTCAGCCCAAGTTCAGCAACTTTCCGTAGCTTTAACTATGCGACACAAGCTTCACGTAGCCCAGGTTCAACTATTAAACCTCTGGTAGTTTATTCACCAGCTGTTGCTTCAGGCTATGCTATTACGACTGATTTACCAAATACACCTAGGGATTATGATGGTTATTCACCAACGAACTACGCCGGTATTGAAACAGCGGACCTTCCGATGTATCAAGCTTTGGCAAATTCTTACAATATCCCAGCTGTTTATTTGCTTCATAAAATCGGTGTCAGCAAGGGAATGAGTTACGGTCAAAAATTTGGTCTTAACATGAAGAATGTTAAGGAAGAATTGGGCGTTGCTCTTGGTGGTGGTGTCACAACCAACCCACTTGAAATGGCTCAAGCTTACGCAACCTTTGCTAATGGCGGTGTGATGCCTAAAGGGCATTTGATTACGAAAATTGAAAATGCCAGCGGTGATGTTATTGCAGAATTTAAACCGTCAACCAAGCGCGTGATTAGCCAATCTGTAGCTAACAAAATGACCAGCATGATGCTTGGAACTTTCTCAAACGGTTCAGCGGTCAACGCCAATGCTTATGGTTACACTATCGCAGGTAAGACTGGTACTGTGGAAGCTAACTTTAATGCTGATTTGACAAGTGACCAATGGGTTATTGGTTATACGCCAGATGTGGTTATCGCACAGTGGATTGGTTATGATTCGACAGATGAAAATCACTACCTAACTGATGCAAGTTCTGGTACAGCGTCGACAATCTTTAGCGCAGTAGCCAGCAGCATTTTGCCATACACTGCAGGAACAGAATTTACCGTTGAAAATGCTTATAGCCAAAATGGTTATGACTTGGTTTACAGCGCAAATGGTCAAACAGCCACAAGCCAATCATCAAGCTCTGATAACATCCTTGATAAGGTTCAAGAATCAGCTCAAGATGCCGGAGATAAGATTGGCCGTGCGGTTAAAGATGCTTGGGATAACTTCTCAAGTTGGTTCAACAAGCAGACTAACTAAGTCACTTGCCAAGTAGGAAAAAACATGATAAAATAAGGTCTCGGAGGAATTATGGCACAGAAAAAAGCAAGTTTAGCTTGTACAGAATGTGGAAGCCGTAACTACTCTATCGGAGTTAGTAGCAACCCCAAACCTGTACGACTAGAAGTTAATAAATATTGTAAACATTGTAAAAAATACACGCTACACAAAGAAACACGATAATTTGTAGCGGTCATTCTCAGCTTTAGAGTAATGAGCGAGATGATAGAATAAGGAGGAGTCGCCTGTGGCATTCATTAAGGGAGTATTTACGATTTTAAGTGAAACAACTTGGCCAGATCGTAAACAACGTTGGAAAGATTATATCTCTGTACTTGAATATACAGCATTCTTTACCATTGTTATTTTCATTTTCGATAAATTGCTCTCACTGGGAGTGATGGATTTGTTAAATCGATTTTAAAAAATGAAGCTGGGGTTTCCCCAGCTTTTTGTGTGCTTCTTTAGCAGTAATTCATTGACAGCGCTAGCGATTTTTCCTATAATAAAATAAAGAAAAACACCCAAGAAGCCTTTAAGGGGCTTTTTTATAATGGAGGAAATTATGTTAGATTCTTTTGATAAAGGTTGGTTTGTGCTACAAACTTACTCTGGTTACGAAAACAAAGTAAAAGAAACTCTTTTGCAACGTGCACAAACTTACAACATGTTGGACAACATCTTGCGTGTTGAAATCCCAACACAAACTGTTAACGTTGAAAAGAACGGTAAAATCAAAGAAGTTGAAGAAAATCGCTTCCCAGGTTATGTTTTGGTTGAAATGGTTATGACAGACGAAGCTTGGTTCGTTGTTCGTAACACTCCAAACGTTACTGGTTTCGTTGGTTCACACGGTAACCGTTCAAAACCAACTCCACTTTTGGAAGAAGAAATCCGTTCAATCCTTATTTCAATGGGACAAACTGTTGATGTCGTTGACACAAACATCAAACCAGGTGATGTGGTTCAAATCATCGATGGTGCTTTCTCTGGTCAAGAAGGACGTGTTGTTGAAATTGAAAACAACAAAGTTAAATTGATGATCAACATGTTCGGAACAGAAACACAAGCTGAATTGGAACTTTACCAAATCGCTGAATTGTAATATCAAAAAGCTGAACTCGTTTAAGAGTTCAGCTTTTTAGTTATTTAATGTTTGTGTCGGTGGCGTCTTGTTTCGATTTCTTCAAGATAGCCTGCGGTCATAATGCTGACAGGAAGCGCAATGATTGCCACGCCAAGGATTGATGAAATCATGGTGATTAATTTTCCGATAGCAGAAACGGCATAAATATCACCGTAGCCAACGGTTGTCAGAGAGATAGTTGCCCAATAAAGTGCGTCAAAGAAGTTGGCAAAAGTCGTTGGCTCGACATTGAAAATGACTAGAGCAGAGATGAAAATGTAGATAACCACTAAAGCTCCAACGATTAACAAAGATTCTTTTTGCTTTTTAAGAACATGGATGAGCATGTTGATACTTCTAGAATAACGAAAGAGTTTGAAAACGCGAATGGTACGAATCATACGCACGATTTTGAATAATCGAAAAGTGTTATTCCAAAATAATAAAGAAGATAAAATGGCAATAAGGTCTGTCATCGCAAGGAAAGTAAAAGGGTATTTGATGAAAGAGATTTTTCCTTGCTTGAGTTTGAAATCAGCCGTCATCAAGCGTAACAAGTAATCAATGATAAAAATAAGAGTGGTTACATTTTCTAGAATTGCATAAAAAGTAAAATGCGTTTTGATAGTTAGCGGAAGTAAACTTGCAATAATGACAAGGATCATGAAAATATCATAGATTTTTTCAATGGTAGTTATATTTTTGGTTGGCTCGATAATGTTGTAGATTTTCTTTCGCATAACTATCTCCTTTGAATTCTTAGGACTATTATAACATAGTAAAATCCATCTAAATAGCGCAGTTTTTGGTATAATAAGTAACAAAATTAGAAAGAACGGAGAAAGAGAATGTCTGTTGGTTTAGTACTAGAAGGTGGCGGCATGCGAGGCCTGTATACAGCAGGAGTGCTAGATACTTTTTTAGAGGCTGGTATCAAGGTTGATGGTGTTGTTTCGGTATCAGCAGGGGCACTTTTTGGCGTTAATTTCTTGTCAAAACAAAAAGGTCGTGCCATTCGTTACAATAAAAAATACGCTTCTTACCCAAATTATATGGGGCTTCGTTCGTGGTTAAAAACAGGAAATGTTGTTAATAAAGACTTTGCCTATTACAAGGTTCCAATGGAATTAGATGTTTTTGATGAAAAAGCTTTTGAAGAGTCAGGAGTTCCTTTTTACGCAACGGTGACGAACCTAGCGACTGGGAAACCCGAATACCACAAAGTTGATAATGTCTTTGACCAAATGGAGCTGCTTCGAGCAAGCTCAGCTCTGCCATTAGCTTCAAAAATCGTGGAATGGAAAGGTCAAAAATATCTTGACGGTGGTTTGTCAGACAGCATTCCAGTTGATTTTGCAAGAAGTCTAGGCTTTGATAAATTGATTGTGGTGCTAACGCGTCCGATTGATTATCGTAAAAAACCAAGTAGCGGTCGTCTTTACAAACTCTTTTACAGAAAATATCCAAAATTCGTAGAAGTAGCTTCAAAACGTTATCAGCACTACAATGACACGGTTGAGCACATTATTGATTTGGAAAAGAAAGGCGAACTCTTTGCCATTCGCCCAAGTCAAAACTTGGAAATCGGTCGACTCGAAACAAACCCAGAAAAATACGAAGAAATCTACCAAGTTGGTTTAGCAGATGCCAAAAATGATATGGCAAAATTGAAAGAATATCTGTCAGATGAATCAGGAAATCTTTGATTTGTAAAAATTTTTTGATTAGCTACTAAAAGGCGTGAAATCCCCCGTGATTTCGCCTTTTTTCTTTATTCTTTTCGTGGTATAATAGTAACCAATACTAAGAACATGGAGAAATGACATGGCAACTTATAATCACAAAGAGATTGAGAAAAAATGGCAGGCCTTTTGGGCTGATAACCATACTTTTAAAACAGGAACAGATGCGGATAAACCAAACTTCTACGCATTAGACATGTTCCCATACCCATCTGGAGCTGGTCTTCACGTAGGACACCCAGAAGGATACACTGCGACTGATATTCTTAGCCGTTTTAAACGTGCTCAAGGTTACAACGTGCTTCACCCAATGGGTTGGGATGCTTTTGGTCTTCCAGCAGAACAATACGCAATGGACACTGGTAATGACCCAGCTGAATTTACAGCTAAAAACATTGCCAACTTCAAACGTCAAATCAACTCACTTGGTTTCTCATATGACTGGGATCGCGAAGTGAACACAACTGACCCTAACTACTACAAATGGACTCAGTGGATTTTCACAAAATTGTATGAAAAAGGTTTGGCATACGAAGCTGAAGTGCCAGTTAACTGGGTTGAAGAATTAGGTACAGCTATCGCCAACGAAGAAGTGCTTCCTGACGGAACATCTGAACGTGGTGGTTACCCAGTTGTCCGCAAACCAATGCGTCAATGGATGCTTAAAATCACAGCATACGCAGAACGTTTGCTTGAAGACTTGGATGATCTTGATTGGCCAGAATCAATCAAAGACATGCAACGTAACTGGATTGGTAAATCAACTGGTGCTAATGTTACTTTCAAAGTAAAAGATACTGATAAAGACTTCACTGTCTTTACAACTCGTCCAGATACACTATTTGGTGCAACTTACGCTGTTTTGGCACCAGAACACCCACTTGTTGAAGCAATTACAACACCTGAACAAGCACAAGCTGTTGCTGATTACAAACACCAAGCAAGTCTTAAATCTGACCTTGCTCGTACAGACCTTGCTAAAGAAAAAACTGGTGTTTGGACTGGTAGCTACGCTATCAACCCAGTTAATGGTAAAGAAATGCCAATCTGGATTGCTGACTATGTTCTTGTAAGCTACGGAACTGGTGCTATCATGGCTGTTCCTGCCCACGATACACGTGACTGGGAATTTGCAAAACAATTTAACCTAGAAATCATTCCAGTTCTTGAAGGTGGAAATGTTGAAGAAGAAGCTTACACAGAAGATGGACTTCACATCAACTCTGGTGTCCTAGATGGTCTTGATAAAGCGCAAGCTATTGACAAAATGGTCGAATGGCTTGAAGCAGAAGGTGTTGGTAATAAGAAAGTAACTTACCGTCTTCGTGACTGGCTCTTCTCACGTCAACGTTATTGGGGTGAACCAATCCCAATCATCCACTGGGAAGATGGTACAACAACAGCTGTTCCAGAAGATCAACTTCCACTTGTATTGCCAGTAACAAAAGATATCAAACCTTCAGGTACAGGTGAATCACCACTTGCTAACTTGACTGATTGGCTTGAAGTTACACGTGAAGACGGTGTTAAAGGTCGTCGTGAAACAAATACAATGCCTCAATGGGCTGGTTCAAGCTGGTACTTCCTACGTTACATTGATCCACACAACGATGAAAAATTGGCTGATGAAGAGCTTCTAAAAGCTTGGTTGCCAGTTGATATCTACATCGGTGGCGCTGAGCACGCTGTGCTTCACCTTCTCTACGCTCGTTTCTGGCACAAATTCCTTTATGATTTAGGTGTTGTTCCAACCAAAGAACCATTCCAAAAACTCTTTAACCAAGGTATGATTTTGGGAACAAGCTACCGCGATCACCGTGGTGCTCTTGTAGCAACTGATAAAGTTGAAAAACGTGACGGTTCATTCTTCCATATCGAAACTGGTGAAGAACTTGAACAAGCCCCAGCTAAAATGTCTAAATCACTTAAAAATGTTGTTAACCCAGATGACGTCGTTGAACGTTACGGTGCTGATACACTTCGTGTATACGAAATGTTCATGGGACCACTTGACGCTTCAATCGCTTGGTCTGAAGAAGGTCTTGAAGGCTCACGTAAATTCCTCGACCGCGTTTACCGCTTGTTGACAACAAAAGAAGTTGTTGCAGAAAACAACGGCAACTTGGATAAAGTTTATAACGAAACTGTCAAAGCTGTCACTGAACAACTTGAAGCAATGAAATTCAACACAGCTATCGCACAATTGATGGTCTTCGTTAACGCTGCTAACAAAGAAGATAAACTCTTTGCTGACTACGCTAAAGGCTTTGTACAATTGTTAGCACCATTTGCACCACACCTTTCAGAAGAATTGTGGCAAACATTGACACAATCAGGTGAATCAATTTCATACGTTGCATGGCCAACATGGGACGAATCAAAACTCGTTGAAAACGACGTTGAAATTGTTATCCAAATCAAAGGTAAAGTTCGTGCGAAACTTGTTGTACCAAAAGATTCAAGCCGTGAAGAACTTGAAAAACTTGCTCTTGAAAACGAAAAAATCCAAGCTGAAATCGCTGGTAAAGACATTATCAAAGTGATTGCCGTGCCTAACAAACTTGTTAACATTGTAGTAAAATAAGTTTAAATAGATGAATCCTGTCCTTAAGGGCAGGATTTTTTTGTTGGTAAAAACTGAGTTTTAGTAAAACCTTGCAGACAGATTTAACTTGTGCTAAACTTAATGTACGTACATGTTGGAAGGAGAAAATGATGGTAGCTAAGTATCAGAAACTTGCAGATGATCTTTTAGAAAAAATTCTAGCTGGTGAGTATCCCATTGGAAGTGTGATTCCGCCAGAAAGTAAACTGCAAGAGATTTATCAAGTTAGCCGACATACTGTGCGACAAGCCCTTAGTTTATTGATTCAAAAAGGTTATCTAAAAGCTGAAAAAGGTTCAGGAACTTTTGTTTTGAATTATAAAGATGCGTTAAAAAATAAACCTCAATCCACTAAAACAATTGGTGTTATTACGACTTATCTATCTGATTATATTTTTCCAACGATTATTGAAGGGATAGAAGAAGTGCTTCGTGAACACGGCTATTCGTTAATGTTAAATGCGACCAATAATGATCCTGCGCAAGAGGAGGAATGCCTCAAGAGCATGATTTCTCAAGGGGTTGATGGCTTTTTGGTTGAACCGACATCAAGTAATGAATACAATCCTAATATCGCCTACTATTCACAATTAAAAGAGCAAGGAATTCCCGTTTATTTTTTGAATGCTTGCTATGATATGCTAGATGTTCCATATGCTAGTCTTGATGATGAGCAGGCTGGTTATGAAGCGACAAAATATCTTATTAGTAAAGGTCATACTAAGATTGGTCTTATTGCAAAAATGGATGATATGCAAGGTAAATTGCGTATGAAGGGCTTTATCAAGATGCACGAAGAAGCTGGATTGCCTTTCCAATCTCGTTATATTGCGACTTTTACGACTAAAAATCAAAAAGAAGTTGTTACACATTACGTTGAAGATATTTTAACCGCTGATGATGCTCCAACAGCTATTGTCTGCTACAATGACCAAGTGGCAAGTCAACTAATTCAAGCTTTGCGCGAAGTTGATTTAACAGTTCCTAAAGATATCTCATTGGTTAGTCACGATAATTCATATTTGGCTCAAGCGCAACTGATTACAAGTGTAAAACACCCTAAGAAGCAGCTTGGTCAAGAGGCTGCGCAACAATTAATCAATGCTATCGAAAAGAATACTGAGATGGCAACGATTCTTTATGCGCCTGAGGTGATTGAACGAGATTCTGTAAAAGAACTTTAAAAATTTTTTGAAGTTAAAAAATGATAGAAAAAGCTTGATGCTGTCCCATTTATGGGACTTTTTTTGTGTCTCAATCCATTTTATGTCCGAACAAATTTAAAAATATTTATTTACATGTCCGAACATAAGTGTTATAATAATCTCGAAAAATGAAAACGGATACAAAGGAGGGCTATCCATGGTGCATGTTATTGATGACATTAAAAATGGTCACGTATCACTAGGGGTTGAATTTGGCTCAACCCGCATAAAATCAGTGTTAATTGATAGCAAGCAAAGACCGATTGCTTCTGGAAGTTACAATTGGGAAAATAAACTTATTGATGGAATCTGGACATATTCACTAGAAGATATATGGACAGGTTTGCAGACATCTTATCGAAACTTAAAAGCAGATGTTGCTAAGAAATATCAAGTTCCACTTAAAAAGATCGGACAGATTGGTTTTAGTGCGATGATGCACGGCTACATGGCTTTTGACAAAGAAGGTAACCTGCTCGTTCCATTTAGAACTTGGCGAAATACCATCACAGCTCAAGCTGCTAAGGAATTAAGTGATTTATTTGATTTTAATATTCCAGAACGTTGGAGCATCGCTCATCTCTATCAAGCGATGTTAAACAACGAAGAACACGTTCCAAATATTGATTACCTTACAACTTTAGCTGGTTACATTCACTGGCAATTGACTGGTGAAAAAGTCTTAGGTGTTGGAGATGCTTCAGGGATGTTTCCGATTGATTCAGAGACAGGTGATTATAATCAAGAATTCTTGAATCTTTTTGCTAAGAAAATTGAATCTTACGATGTTTCATGGCAATTAAAAGACTTGTTGCCAAAAGTTTTAACAGCAGGTACGGTAGCTGGTGTTTTGACAGAAGAAGGCGCTAAACTTCTAGACCCAAGTGGTGAATTGGAAGCAGGCTCACAACTTTGCCCACCAGAAGGTGATGCCGGAACTGGTATGGTAGCGACAAATAGTGTGGCTAAACGAACTGGTAACGTCTCAGCAGGAACATCAATTTTTGCCATGATTGTTCTTGAAAAAGCATTGAAGAAACTTCATCCAGAAATCGATATCGTCACAACACCGGCTGGTGATTCGGTAGCTATGGTTCACGCTAATAACTGTACGTCTGATATCAATGCTTGGGTGAAAATGTTCCAAGAATTCTCAGGCTTGTGTGGTAAACCAATTAGTACAGCTTACATTTATCCACTTCTTTTCAACACAGCTTTGTCAGGTGATAAAGACTGTGGTGGTGTTCTAAGCTACGGTTATTACTCAGGTGAAAGCATCACAAATATCAACGAAGGTCGTCCAGTTCTTGTTCGCACACCAGATAGCAACTTCAATGTTTCAAATTTGATGCGCAGCCACATTCTATCAGCATTCTCAACACTTGCAATTGGGATGGAAATCTTGGTTGATGAAGAAAATATTCAAATTGATAAAATTCTTGGTCATGGTGGTATTTTCAAAACGCCTAAAGTTGGTCAAAAGTTGTTAGCAGCTGCGATTAACAGTCCAGTATCTGTAATGGAAACAGCTGGTGAAGGTGGTGCTTGGGGAATTGCTCTCCTTGCAGATTATATGACTCACACTGAACGTTCACTTGCTGATTATCTTGAAGAAGTTGTTTTTGCAGATGCTGATGTAGCAACTATTGAACCAGATGCTGCAGATGTCGAAGGCTTTAAAGCTTTCTTGGAAAAATACAAAAAGGGATTAGCTGTTGAACGAGCAGCGGTTGAAACGATTTAGGAGAAAGACATGTTAGAAGATTTAAAAGAAAAAGTCTATCAAGCTAACTTGGAATTACCAAAACGTCACCTTATCCAATACACATGGGGAAATGTCAGTGAGGTTGACCGTGAGTCAGGACTCTTTGTCATCAAACCATCAGGTGTTGATTATGACAAGATGACAGCAGATGATATGGTGGTTTGTGATTTTGATGGAAATGTTGTTGAAGGTGACCTTCGACCATCATCAGATATGCCAACCCATGCGGTGCTCTACAAAACTTACCCAGAGATTGGTGGTATCGTTCATACTCACTCACCTTGGGCAGCAAGTTGGGCACAGTCAGGACAAGACGTTCCAGCAATGGGAACCACTCATGCGGATACCTTTTACGGTTCAGTTCCTTGCGCGCGTTTCTTAACCAAAGAAGAATTAGATGCAGGATATGAACACGAAACGGGTAATGTCATCGTAGAAACATTTACCGAACGTGGCTTGGATCCGATGGCAGTACCTGGAGTACTTTTGCAAGGTCATGGCCCATTTACTTGGGGAACAGATGCTTATGATGCTGTCATGCACGCAGTGGTCTTGGAAGAAGTTTGTCGCATGAATGCTATCACACGTTTCCTAAACCCATTTGCACCAGAGTTGCCACAATACATCTCTGATAAGCACTATAACCGTAAACATGGTAAAAATGCCTATTATGGTCAAGCAAATCGTTAACTTATGATTAATCATTAAAAAGGAAATAAAAAGGAGAAATATTATGTTAGAAGCAAAAAAAGAATTTTGGTTTGTCGTTGGTTCACAACATTTGTATGGTGAAGATGCTCTTGAAGAAGTTAAAAAACATGCGCGTGAAATGGTCGCAACTTTGAATGCTAGCGGTAACCTTCCTTATCCACTTGTTTTCCAAGAAGAATTGGCTGTTTCAGCTGACAACATCACAAAATTGATGAAAGAAATCAACTACCGTGATGAAGTTGCTGGTGTTATCACTTGGATGCACACATTCTCACCTGCTAAAATGTGGATTCGCGGAACAAAATTGCTTCAAAAACCATTGCTACATTTGGCAACACAATTTAACGAATCTATTCCTTGGGCAACCATTGACATGGATTTCATGAACTTGAATCAATCAGCTCACGGTGATCGTGAATATGGTTATATTAACGCTCGTCTTCAAAAAAATAATAAAGTCGTTGTTGGTTACTGGAAAAATGAAAATGTTCAGAAACAAATCGGTGACTGGATGGATGTTGCCGTAGCTTACAATGCTGGATTTGAAATTAAAGTTGCTCGTTTTGGTGATAACATGCGTAATGTGGCGGTTACAGATGGTGATAAAATCGAAGCACAAATCAAATTTGGTTGGACTGTTGATTACTTTGGTATCGGTGATTTGGTTGAAGTGATTAATCAAGTCACTGACGAAGAAGTTGATGCTCTTTTTGCAGAATACAAAGAACTTTATGATTTTGATTATGGTGACTATGATGTTGAAACTTGGGAAAGCCATGTTAAAGAACAAGCGCGTTATGAAATTGCTTTGAAACGTTTCTTGGATGCTGGTGGCTACACTGCCTTCTCAGATAACTTTGAAGACCTTCATGGTATGAAACAACTTCCTGGTCTTGCTGTTCAACGTTTGATGGCACAAGGTTATGGTTTTGCTGGTGAAGGTGACTGGAAAACAGCTGCGCTTGACCGCTTTATGAAAGTAATGTCTCATAACCAAAGCACTGGATTTATGGAAGATTACACTTATGAACTTGCTGTAGGTAAAGAAGCCGCTCTTGAATCTCACATGCTTGAAGTTGACCCAACTCTTGCTCACAACAAACCAAAAATCAGTGTTAACCCACTTGGTATCGGTGGTAAAGAAGACCCAGCTCGTTTGATCTTTGATGGTAAAGCTGGCGCTGGTGTGGTTGTGTCAATGGCAGACTTCGGAACAAACTTCAAACTTTTGATTAACGAAGTTGAAGCCTTCGAACCAACAGAAGCTGCACCCAACCTTCCAGTAGCACGCGTTCTTTGGGAAGTCAAACCAAACTTCCACGAAGGTGTGAAATCTTGGATTGAAGCTGGTGGCGGTCACCACACAGTTGTTTCACTTAACGCTACATCTGACCAAGTTGTTGCTTGGGCTAAAATGGTCGGCGTAGATTATGTAGTTATTAAATAATCTTTAATAAAAAAGAAAACACTCCTCCCTCTTATTTATTTGTGTAGATGGGAGATGGATTGTATGCAGTCTTTCTCCCGTTATTTTTTTAAAAATTTTTAGAAAAGAAAGCGATGGTTATGACAGACTATAATTCAAAAGAATACCTATCAAAAGTTGATGCTTGGTGGCGAGCAGCTAATTACATTTCAGTAGCGCAAATGTATTTGAAAGATAATCCATTGATGCGTCGTGAAGTGACTAAAGAAGATGTTAAAGTTCACCCAATTGGTCACTGGGGAACAATTGCTGGGCAAAACTTTATTTATGCTCACTTGAACCGTGTTATCAATAAATACGACCTTAACATGTTTTACATTGAAGGACCTGGTCACGGTGGACAAGTTATGGTTTCTAACTCATACATTGACGGTTCATATACTGAACGTTATCCACAAATTACACAAGATGAAGCAGGTCTTAAAAAACTTTGTAAAATCTTCTCATTCCCTGGCGGTATTGCCTCACACGCTGCGCCAGAAACACCAGGATCTATCCACGAAGGTGGTGAACTTGGTTATGCTCTTTCACATGCCACAGGTGCTATCCTTGATAATCCTGATGTGATTGCCGCAACTGTTATCGGTGATGGTGAAGCTGAAACTGGTCCACTTAATGCTGGTTGGTTCTCAAATACATTCATCAACCCAGTTAATGATGGTGCTGTTCTTCCAATCCTTTACCTAAATGGTGGTAAAATTCACAATCCAACAATTCTTGCTCGTAAAACTGATGAAGAGTTGACTCGTTTGTTTGAAGGATTTGGTTGGAAACCATACTTTGTAGAAGGTAAAGACCCTGAAGTCATTCACGGACAAATGGCAGAAACACTTGATGCGGTTATTGAAGAAATTAAAGCTATTCAAGCTGAAGCTCGTAAACACCCAGCGAAAGAAGCTACACAACCAGTTTGGCCAGTGCTTATTGTCCGCATTCCAAAAGGATGGACTGGTCCAAAAGAATGGAATGGTGAACCAATTGAAGGTGGTTTTCGTGCTCACCAAGTTCCAATTCCTGTTGAAGCAGGTCACATGGAATATATTGACCATTTGACAAGCTGGTTGAATTCATATCGTCCAGAAGAACTCTTTGACGAAAAAGGTTACATCAAAGAAGAAATTCGTGCGATTTCACCAAAAGGTGACCGCCGTATGTCAATGAACCCAATCACTAATGCCGGTGTTGTTAAAAAACTTGACCTTGCTGATTGGCGCAAACATGCTATTGACACTACAAAACCTGGTAGCGTCATGAAACAAGATATGATTGAATTTGGTAATTATGTTGCTGATTTGATGCAAGCAAACCCAGATAACTTCCGTATCTTTGGTCCTGATGAAACAAAATCAAATCGCTTGAACAATGTCTTCAAAGTGACAAATCGCCAATGGCTTGGCCGTCGTGATGACTCATACGATGAATGGATTTCACCAGTTGGTCGTGTTATTGATTCACAATTGTCAGAACACCAAGCAGAAGGTTTCTTAGAAGGTTATGTCTTGACTGGACGTCACGGATTCTTTGCATCATATGAATCATTCCTTCGCGTTGTTGATTCAATGATTACACAACATTTTAAATGGTTGCGTAAATCAAAAACACACACTGATTGGCGTAAAAACTACCCATCACTTAACTTGATTGCAACATCAACTGTTTTCCAACAAGACCACAATGGCTACACTCACCAAGACCCAGGTCTATTGACTCACTTGGCAGAAAAAACACCAGAATTTATTCGTGAGTACTTGCCAGCTGACTCAAACTCACTCTTTGCAGTGATGGAAAAAGCTCTTGCTGATGAGGATAAAATCAATGTTCTTGTCACATCTAAACATCCACGCCCTCAATTCTATTCTGTTGAAGAAGCAGAAGAATTGGCGCGTGAAGGCTACAAAGTAATTGAATGGGCTTCGAATGATAACGGTCAAGAACCTGATGTTGTTTTTGCAGCAGCTGGTACAGAACCAAACTTGGAAGTGTTGGCTGGTATTTCAATTCTTCACAAAGCTTTCCCAGATATCAAGATTCGTTTTATTAACGTTGTGGATATTCTTAAACTTCGTTCACCAAAAGTTGACCCTCGTGGCCTTTCTGACGAAGAATTTAACAAACTCTTCACAACAGATAAACCAGTTATCTTTGGTTTCCACGGCTATGAAGATATGATTCGCGATTTGTTCTTCAATCGTGCTAACCACAACGTTTACGTTCATGGTTACCGTGAAAATGGTGATATCACAACACCATTTGATATGCGTGTCCTTTCAGAAATGGACCGATTCCACATTGCAAAAGATGCTGCCCAAGCTGTTCTTGGTGACAAAGCAGTTGAATTTGCTAAAGAAATGGATGACAAAGTGGCTTACCACACTGCTTACATCCGTGAAAATGGTGATGATATTCCTGAAGTTCAAAATTGGGAATGGGAAAATATTAACTAATTTTTGCTAAAACCTTTATTTTAACTACTAAAAACTAATACTTATAAATCTAACTATTCTAACACGAGAAAGGAGGCCAACAATCATGTGTCATATGTGATTTGGTGGTCTCTTTTTTCGATATTATAAGATGTTAATGATAGGTGAATGTGTCATGAAAGAATTTGAATTAAAAGACATTACAATTACATCGCCTTTTTGGCAACATTATTTACAGTTAATCAAGGAAAAAACGATTCCTTATCAATTACAAGTTCTTAAAGATGAGCTTGCAGTAGATGTTCAAGCAGAGCGCAAGGATGACAGCTTACCAGCAGGAAAAAGCCATGCGATTGAGAATTTTAAAATTGCTGCAGGACTCACGACGGGAGAACATTTTGGCTGGTTTTTTCAAGATAGCGATGTTTACAAGTGGATAGAGTCAGTCGGTGTGATTTTGCAAAGTAAGCCGGATTCTGACTTGGAATCACAAGCAGACGAGGTAATAGATATCATTGAACGTGCTCAAGAGCCAGATGGTTATCTTGATACCTATTTTCAGTTGAAATTTCCTAAATTAAAATACCGTCAGCTTTATTTCAGTCATGAATTGTACTGCGCTGGGCATTTGATTGAAGCGGCGATAGCTTATGACAAAGCGACAGGAAAAGATAAATTGCTAAATGTGGCTAAACGTTTTGTTGCCAATATTTCCGAGCATTTTGGTTACGGGGAAAATCAGATTCAAGGCGCGGATGGACATCAGGAAATTGAATTAGCGCTTGTAAAATTATATGATTATACCAAGGACGACTCTTATTTGCATTTGGCACAATTCTTTATTGATGTTCGTGGAAAAAATCCAAATTTTTATCGTGAAGAAGTAGTCGCCAATCTTGCTGCTGGGTTATCAGATGACAATCCAAGGATTGATTTGGAGTATTTGCAGGCTTACACGCAGCCAAAACACCAAAAACATGCTCTTGGTCATGCAGTGCGTATGCTTTATATGGCAACTGGTATGGCAAAGATTGTGGCACGTGATTTCGATTCAGAGTTGTATCAGGCATGTTTAGAGATTTGGGATGATATTGTGTACCGCAAGATGTATGTGACTGGTGGTGTTGGTTCGACTGTTCATGGTGAGGCTTTTGTTGGTTCTTATGATTTGCCAAACGATACTATGTATTGTGAGACTTGTGCTTCGATTGCTCTTCTTTATTTTGCTTACGAGTTATTTCAGATTTCACCAAAATCAGAATACGTCGATATTATGGAGCGCGTGCTTTATAATGGCATTTTATCGGGAGCAGCTGCGGATGGAAAACATTTCTTTTATGTTAATCCTTTAGAAGTTGATGTTGATTCTTGTTATCATAATCCTGGTAAGGGACATGTAAAAACACAACGTCCAGATTGGCTTGGATGCGCTTGCTGTCCACCTAATTTTGCAAGAACGATTGCCTCAATTGGGCGTTATATTTACTTAGAAAGTGGTAATGAACTTTATCTTAATCTTTTTATTGCCAGCCAGTTAAAAGGTGGAAATTTTTGTCTAGAGCAAAAGACAGATTTTCCATTTGGAAACAAGGTGGAAATAACTTATTCTGGTCAACAAAAGATTTTGTATTTGCAGGAGCCTTATTGGGCAAAAGATTTTAGTGTAACTTGTGAAAATGCTAAGATTTTGCAACACAAAGGTCGTCGGATTAAAATCTTTTTAGAAGATAGTGCTCATCTAGTATTACAGTTTAGTCAGCCAATTTTAACTGTTTATAGTAATCCAGAAGTTCGTGCGGATATTGGCAGAGTAGCTATTCAAAGAGGGCCATTTATTTATTGTGCTCAGGCTGCTGATAATCCTAATTTGAAGTATTATCGTTTAGATTCTAAATTTATTAATCAAGCTCAGGCTGTAAAGGTAACAAAAGATTTTGGAATTTATACTAGTTTGACGCTTCCGTGTCAAAAAGTTGACACTTGGCAAGAAAAGAGACTTTATCGATTTGATTATAAAGAAACTTCAAGTTTGTCTAATTTGATCATGATACCTTACTATCTTTGGGGTAATCAAGGTGAGATGGATATGCAAGTTTGGTTTCCAGAAGAAGGGAGAAGTATACCATGACAACACCGTGTTTTGGTTGTGCAGCGAAGGTGGCAATGTCAGACCAAGAGATTGAAGAATCTATTGCGGAACAATTGGCGTTAGAATTTAATTTAGTTGATGATGATGAGTGGCAACGTCGTCAGTCAATCTGTCAAAGTTGTCCACAACGACTTGGTCATACTTGTGGAAAATGTGGCTGTTACTACAAATTTAGAACAGCTCTAGCTGTAAAGACATGCCCAGAAGGAAAATGGTGAGAAAAAGGACGGCTAAAAGCCGTCCTTTTTTGTCTTTATTAGCTATAAAATAGTTTAACTTTAATATCTTGTTTGTAATTACCAAAGTTTTCGCCAAATAGTGTACAACCACCGACGTTTTTAGCGTCTTTTTTTACTTCAAAACGGAATTTCCAAGTATCTGCAGAAGTATCTAAGTCAGAAATTTTAAGAGTTGACAGAAAATCGCCATCGATGTTAGTACCAAGATCTGTGATACGAATGGTTTTTAGGAGGCCGTATTGGTTAAGGTGATCTGGGTACCATTTTGGTGTATACTTACCGCGAATATCACCAAAATCACCAGGGCTAGTCCATGAACCCAATTCGTAATCATTTAGTGAGAAAGTAATATCAGATGGCCAGTTGTTATTAGTGAATGGAAATTCAGATGAAATTTCAAATGAGATTTCCATCATTTTTAAAGTGTCACCCTCCTTTAATAAATTAGGAGCTTGATATTCTAAAAAACCTTGGGTGAACCAAACGATTTGAGCTTTCATTCGTTCTGGTACCATGAAATAACGTGGTTCATCAACTGGACCAATGAAATCATCTTTACTTGCTAAACCACATGTCGGCTCAACTGAATAATCAGTGTAATGGCCGACAGGAATATTTGTTTCGACAGTAGAATATGAGCTGAAAATCTTTTTAGGAAAATTAATTTCAATATGGTCGATTCCGACGCTGACAACTTTCTGGTGACCAATGCGCTCAGTTTTTACAATTTGAGCTTCTTCTAATTTTTTGATGTGCTGGGTGATAATAGCACTACTTAATTGTAATTCTTCAGCGATTTCTTTGATATTCATACTTTTTTGGGAGAGTAGTTGAATGATTTGTAATCTTACCTTGCTAGCGAGTGCTTCGTAGACTGGGAGAGATTCTGAATTGATTTCAAGTTGCATAAGGGACCTCCTTTTGAAATAATATTAACATTATTATTAATCTTTGTAAATAAAATTTCTGAATTAACAGAAAATAATGTTTAAAATTAAGCTAATTATAAACTGTTTTTTCAAAAAAATCTATCATTTTTTCTAAAAAAATACTTGAATTGTGAACTTAAAGTGTTATAATAAAGTCATAAAACGAAATGAAAGCGCTTTTAATCAATGAAAAAGGAGAATCAGAGAAAAACAAGATTAACAAAAACATTAATTTAAAGTTTTATATTTTGTTTATCTTGATAGGGGAAAGATAAACAAAAATGCGAATTAAAAAGGGAATTTGATTGAGGTAAAAAAATGAAAGTTAATAAGTGGTTTAAAGTGGCTGCTCTAGCTACAACTATTGGTTTAGGTGCATGTGTAGTAACAGGGTGCAGTAAAAAAACTTCTGCTAGTAAAGCATCAGATACGATAACATTTATGTTTCGTGGAGCTGAGGATGAAAAAAAAGCATATCAATCAGCTATCGATGAGTTTGAAAAAAAAGAAAATGTAAAAGTAAAAGTCATTGCTACAGATGCTGATCAGTATTCTACTAAATTGCAAGCAGCCATTTCTGGCGGTAAGACTCCTGACGTCTTTTATGTTGAACAAGGAAGTGTAATGGCTTATGCTGATAACGGTGTTCTTAAAGATATAACAAAATATGTTGAAAAATCAGATTTTGATTTAAATAATATTTGGGAATATGGAGTGAATAGCTATCGATATGATGGTGAAAAAATTGGTAAAGGTGCAATTTATGGACTACCAAAAGATGTAGGTCCGTTTGCACTTGGTTACAATAAAGATATGTTTAAGGCGGCCGGAGTAGATCTTCCAGATCCTGATAAACCTTATACATGGGACGAATTCGTTGATGTTTGTAAAAAATTGACACGAGATTCTAACGGGGATGGTAAACTAGATCAATGGGCAACAGGTTTTAATGTTCAATGGAGTTTGCCTTCATTTGTATGGAGTAATGGTGGTGATTGGGCTAATGAGGCTAAAGATAAAGTTACAATCAATACACCTGAATTTACTGAAGCATTACAGTTTATGGCAGATCTTCAAAATGTTTATAAAGTAACTCCGTCAGTCAGTGATTCACAAACTTTGGATACATATCAACGTTGGATGAACGGAGAAATTGCATTCTTCCCTGTAGGGCCTTGGGATATGAGTACTTATGATAAATTAGATTTTGAATATGATTTAATTCCTTGGCCAGCAGGTAAAACTGGTAAATCTGCAGCTTATATTGGTTCTTTAGGTATTGGTGTGTCAAATGCAACTAAAAATCCTGAAAAATCAGCTAAATTAGTAGAATATCTATGTGCTTCAAAAGAATGCCAACAACAACTTGTTGATGCTAAAATTCAAATTCCTAATTTGAAAGATATGGCTGAAAAATGGGCTTCAGATACAACAACTATGCCTAATAACAAGAAGGAATTTCTTGATATTGTTGAGGATTATGGACGAGCACTGCCTGGTGCTAATACATATAATCCAGAGTGGTATGATGAATTTTGGATTAATATCCAACCTGTATTAGATGGTAAAAAGACAGCTGCGGATTATGTTAAAGAAGTTCAGCCAAAAATGCAAGAAAAATTGGATGCAATTAACCAGCAAAAAGCTACCGCTAAATAATTTAGATTTAATATAAACTTTAAATTACAAAAATAGAATTATTTAAAGTATTTGAACTAGATAAAAATGAGTAGGTGGCTTGATGGTCACCTATTTATTTGTAAGGAGATGTTGAGATGTCGACAGTAAAAGCAAAGAAAAAAAGCAATTTATATGCTCATGAGTATCGTGTTGCATTTATGTTTGTGATTTTACCAGTCATTGGATTTTTAGTATTTTCATTATTACCGTTTTTATATTCAATTTATGCTTCTTTAACTGATTGGAACGGTTTAGGAAGAATGAATTTTATTGGAACAGAAAATTTTCAAAAATTACTTCGTGACCCATATTTTTATAAGACAATGTGGAACACACTATTTTTAATGTTAGGTATTCCAATTGGATTGATTCTTTCGTTCGCTTTGGCCTCTGCTTTAAGTAGAGGAATCAAGGGAACAACAATTTTTAGGACAATTTATTATATCCCAGTAATATCATCTTTAGCAGCTATTTCAATTTTGTGGCAATGGGCCTATAATGGTGATTTCGGGTTAGTTAACCAAGTATTAGATATTTTTGGTATTGATGGCCCCAACTGGCTGCAAAATCCTACGACAGTAAAACCAGCTATTATCTTGATGACTGTTTGGAAAGGGCTTGGATACTCAATGTTACTTTATTTAGCAGCTATTCAAAGTGTTCCAAAAACTTTTTATGAAGCGGCCGAGCTTGATGGTGCTACTGCATTCCAGAAATTTAGAAATATCACTTGGCCAATGGTTAAACCTGTTACTTTCTTCTTGATTGTAACTAATATTATCGGTGGTTCACAAATATTTACAGAAATTAATATTATGACACCAACAGGGGGACCTGAATATAGTTCTGCAACAATTGTTTGGTACATCTGGCAAAAAGCGTTTAAGAACTGGCAAATGGGATATGCATGTAGTATGGCATTAGTACTGGCAGTAATAGTATTTGCAGTTACAGCTCTTCAATTTTGGATTAATAGTCGTTCTGAATATACAGTTGATTAGGGGGATGTCATGAAAAAATTACAATTATCACATGTATTGATTGTCATCATCTTATTAATAGGTTCTATAGTTATGATAGGTCCTCTATTATGGATGGTTTCAACTTCTTTAAAAGATAAAAATGGTGTTTTTCAACTACCACCACAATGGATTCCAAATCCTATAAGAATAGATGCATATAAGAGATTGTTAGATTTGGATACTCTTGTTTCAGGGATAAAAAATACTGTGATTGTGTCATTAACTGTTACAATTATCGGTACGATTACCTCTAGTATGGCGGCGTTCTCGTTTGCAAAATTAAAAATGCCATTTAAAAATCTCTTATTTTTGATTCTTTTGGCTGCAATTATGATTCCTTATCCTGCAGTGATGATTCCACAATTTATGATGTTTTCAAAAATTGGCTGGGTTGATACGTTGTTACCATTAATTATTCCGGGATTATTTGGTAATATCACAATGATTTTCTTCTTGCGACAATATTTATCAAGTGTTCCAGATTCAATTATTGAAGCAGCTAAAATTGATGGTGCAAGTTATTTAAAGATATTTTTTAATCTTATTTTCCCATTAATTCGCCCAGCAATTGCTGCACAATTTATTCTCTGGTTTATGGGAACATGGAATGATTACTTGGCACCTCTAATCTATTTGAACTCTCCAGAAAAACAAACGTTACAAGTTGTTATTGCAAACTTAAATGCTGCCTATGCAATTCAAACTGATTATCCATTGATTATGGCAGCTTCAGTTGTTTCACTATTACCGGTGTTAATTGTGTTTATT
This sequence comes from Streptococcus equinus, assembly GCF_900101445.1. GTDB lineage: Bacteria > Bacillota > Bacilli > Lactobacillales > Streptococcaceae > Streptococcus > Streptococcus equinus_B. The sequence goes on from NZ_FNKE01000002.1 coordinate 71,846, forward strand.
ATTTTCCAAAAACAAATTATTGAATCCGTTGCAATTTCAGGTATGAAAGGTTAATTATTATGTGGCAGAAAGCAATGAATTGGCTACATGTAGCTGTACTATTTATTATTTTAAATTTTTTATGGATAATGGGAACAACAATTGGTTTAGTCATATTTGGAGCTATTCCAAGTACCATAGCTATTTTGAAGTTAATTGAGCTTCCACGAATTTTTGAGAATGACTACGCTTATACTGAGTTTGCACGTCGTTATATTCAGAATTATAAAGAAGCATTCAGGCACAATAAGTTGTTCTTGTTTTTACCTGTAGCTGTAGAAATCATTGCTTTTTTTGAACTTTTAATGATTAGTCGATTTGAACTTCTTCAAGCAGTTTTTCAAATTCCTATAATTATTTTAATGGTATATAACTTATTTGTAGCTTTTCATATATGTTATTTAGCAACGCAAATGAGTAAGTTAACTTTAAAAGATTATAAAGTAGTACTTTTAAGTCCTTTAATTTTTAAACGCTCAACAATTTTTGGAGTGGTAACATTGATGGCATTGGGAATCATTGCAGTCTTTAAAAATTGGATGTTTCTAGTTCTATTTTCTTTGGGAATATATGTTGCTTATTTAATGATAAATCATGATTATAAGAGTCATAGATGGATTAAATAAGCCATAATTGTAATATTGAAGTCGATATAAAAAATATTTATTAAAATTAAAAGAAAGGTCTGTCTAATAGAGTTGTATTACTTTATTAGAAAAAATTAAAAATTAATGGTGGAAGAATTAATCTATCACAATCCTATCGTTGTGGAGCGTGCTGACCCTTGGGTGTATAAACACACAGATGGTTATTATTACTTCACAGGTTCTGTTCCTGGTTATCAAACAATCGAGTTGCGTCGTGCGAAAACCTTAAATGGCTTGGGGGAGTCAGCCGAGGTTAAAACGATTTGGCATGCGCACGAATCTGGACCGCTAAGTGAATTGGTCTGGGCACCAGAAATTCATTATCTACGAGGTAAATGGTACATTTATTTTGCAGCAAGTGATGATGCGGTTGAACGTAGTCAATTTCATCACCATCGGATGTTTGTACTAGAAAATGAAAGCGCTAACCCTATGGAGGGTAAATGGGTGGAAAAAGGACAGGTAAAAACGCAGTACGAAAGCTTTAGTATTGATGCGACAGCTTTTGAATTGGAAAATGACTTGTATTACATTTGGGCACAACTTGATCCACGCATTCCAGGCAATTCAAACCTTTATATTTCAAAAATGGAAAATCCATGGACACTCACAGGTCCGCAAAAATTATTGACCATTCCTGAGTATGATTGGGAGAAAATAGGATTCTTGGTTAATGAAGGACCAGCAGTTTTAATCCGAAACGGTAAAGTTTTTGTGACTTATTCAGCCAGCGCAACGGATGAAAATTATGCGATGGGGCTACTTTGGGCAAATATTGGTGATGATTTGCTAGATGGTTATTCTTGGCACAAATCAGAAAAACCTGTCTTTGTTTCATCTGAGAAAAATCATCTCTATGGGCCAGGGCATAATTCATTCACACGTAGTGAAGATGACACCCAAGATGTTCTCATTTTCCATGCGCGTCCAGAAAAAAATAAAGCTGGAGATCCGCTTGATAATCCAAACCGACACGCCAATGCTCAAATCTTTTCTTGGGATGATAAGGGATTTCCAGTATTTGGTGAGCCTGGTCAAGTAATGTAATAGTTGATAAAAGACATGGTTTTAGGATATTAAAAAGGGTATTTGGAGGAAAAATCATGCAGACAAATGGAAATGTTCGCCAACGCTTTTCAATTCGCAAAAGTCATCTTGGTGCAAGCAGTGTACTACTGGGAGTGTCCATTGCTTTGTTATCAGGTGGTGTGACTGTCCAAGCAGAAGAAACTAATGTAGTTTCTGAGTCACCGATTTTGCTCAGTCAATCGCAGTCATTGCCTGAGGAGAATCAAACAAATTCTACAGAAGTTGATGCTAATTCACAGACTTCTGATAATGAGTCACAAGTATCTACTGATACACAAGTAGCAAATCAAGTAGATACAGAGCTTGAATCACAGTCAGAAACAGAGGCCCTGGCAACTCAAGACAAACCAGTTGAGTCAGTCGAAACTCCTTCTGATGTTAATCCTGCTCAGGCAGCAGATAGTGAAAGCACGACTCTTGGAACTAAGGCACTTGCTGATAATCAATCACCTGCTATTGACTTAACAGATAGCAAGGTGACTGTCACAGCAACTGCCAAAGATAAAGATTTTAAACGTGTTTCTGTTCACGACCCTTCTATTTTTTACGATGAAAAAACAGGAACTTATTACATCTTCGGCTCTCATTTAGGACAAGCAAAATCAAAAGATTTACAAAACTGGACACCACTTTTCAATCATGAGTATGAAAATCCATCAAGTATTCTTGGTGATTTGAATAAAAATCTTGCTAAGCCATTTGAATGGGCTGGATATGATGATGCGGATTGTGCTGGCGGAAATTATGCAATTTGGGCGCCAGATGTGGTCTGGAACCCAGATTATAAATGGGCTGATGGTTCGACTGGTGCTTACATGTACTATTTCTGTACGTCATCAACTTGGCGACGTTCAGTCATTAGTTACGCTGTTTCAAAAACAGTGGAAGGACCATATGATTATGTTGACAGTTTGATTTATTCTGGTTTTACAAGAGAAGATTCGACAGACGGTAGCACTCGTAATACTAATTACAAAGGTACTAATATTGACGAATTGATGGCTGCTGGTGTTATTGAACCAGGATTTTCAGCAATCTGGAACCGTGATAATGGTCATACTTACAATAATGACTATGCACCGAATGCTATTGACCCAAATGTCTTTTATGATAAATCTGGCAAGCTTTATATGAGTTACGGTTCTTGGTCAGGAGGTATTTATCTTCTAGAATTGGATAAGACAACTGGTAAAGCCATTTATCCAGGTAAAGATGGTAAAACAGCTGATGGACGTCATATTGATAAATATTTTGGGACTCATTTAATTGGTGGTTATCACCAATCTGGTGAAGCACCTTATATCATTTATGATAAAAACACTGATTATTACTACATGTTTATCACTTATGGTGGTCTTGGTCGCGAAGGTGGCTATAACATGCGTTTGTTCCGTTCAAAACGTGTGGATGGACTTTATGTTGATGCTAAGGGGAAACACCCAACTTACACAAGTTGGACTGCTGATCCTGTTAACGATGCCTATGGTATCAAGGTTATGGGTAACTATAACTTAGATAGTCTGCAGTCAGCTTACATGTCGCCAGGACACAATTCAGCTTTTATTGATAAATCTGGTAATTGGTACCTAGTTAATCATACACGATTTAATCAAGGAACTGAGTATCATGAGGTTCGAGTTCACCCAATGCGCATGACTGAAGATAATTGGCCGGTTGCTTTACCGTTTGAATATCGTAAATCAGATTTGACATTAACAAAAGCAAGTGAGGGTCAATTTATTGGTGATTATGAATTTGTTAATCACGGTCGTGATACTTCAGGTCAACCGTTACCAAAATCACGTCTACAATTAAATGCGAATGGTACCGTGACTGGAGCTTTGACAGGTACTTGGACAAGAACTAAAAAAGGAAATAATTACTACATTACCATCAAGACAAAAAATGTTACTTATAAAGGTGTCTTTGATGTTCAAAAAGATGAAAGTACTAGTCATAATCCTTGTCTCGTTTTTGCCCTAGTCGGCAATAATAACGAAGTGATTTGGGGTGTGAAACCTTATAAAGTTACTCAAAAATCAACGACAAAAACGACTCGAGCTAATCAAAAAATAGTAGTATCGAAAGCGCAAGCTGATACAACTTTTGGATTTAAGCAAATTGTTAATCAAACACTTTTATCAAAACCAAATACCTTGGCAGTAACTCTTCATGCTGCACGAGAAATGAATGTTTCTGATAGTGTGACAACTCCTCATGAAAAACAAAATCAAACCAACTCTCCTAAAGTTAAGAAAGTCCAAAAGACTTCAGTACTTGCAGCTCCTACTACTAAAACTAAAGAGATAACAAAGGTAAGTTCTAAAAAGTCAAGCTTGTTATCAGTTATTTGTGGTGTTCTAACAGCTGGTCTTTTAGGAACTTTCTATGAAAAGAAAAGATGATAAAAAGGAATTGAGATGCAAGAGAATCAATTGACCTTTGGTGTTCATGATCCGACGATTATAGAGCACGACGGGCGGTATTTTCTATATTCGACAGATACTAGACAACCTGAAACTTCGGGAGTTCCGATAAGAATGTCACGGGATTTAGTTGATTGGGCATTCATTGGGAAAGCCTTGCCTGGTGTTCCAAAGGAGGCTAAAGAGTGGAGTAACGCTCTTGGCCTTTGGGCACCGGATATTATTCAGTATGGCGATGAATATCGGATGTATTATTCAGCGTCGACCTTTGGTAGTACTCGGTCATATATTGGTCTAGCGGTAGCGAAAACACCTATCGGCCCTTTTAAAGATCAAGGAGTGGTTGTTAAGACGAATCCAGAAATCTGTCACCATAATGCTATTGATGCTAACGTTGTCACAGATAAAGATGGTAAGCAGTGGCTATTGTATGGCTCATTTTTTGGTGGTTTGTATATTTTACCTTTGGATAAAAAAACAGGTAAGCCAAGTGAGGCAGGTTTTGGAAGACGCGTAGCTATGCGACCACAGAGTGTTGATACGGCTATAGAAGGTGGATTTATTTATTACAACCCAGATACTGATTACTATTATCTTTTTTGTTCTTATGATTCTTTAAATGATAGTTACAATATTCGAGTTGCTCGTTCACGTCACATCGATGGACCTTATATTGATTGTAAGGGATACGCTATGGATGATTTTACTCATCATCCTGATGAAATTGGAATGAAGGTCTTGGGAAGTTACCAATTTTCAGGAGAAAAAGTAGTACTGGCACCGGGACATAATTCTATTTTCAAACGTTCGGATGGTCAATTATTTATGGTTCACCATGCCAGACGTAAAGCATTTTCGGATGAATTTTTCTTAAATGTTAGAAAGATATTTTGGTTATCAAGTGGTTGGCCAGTGGTGTCGCCTTGTTTGTATGAAGAAGATTGTAGACAGAAAAGTTTAGACCTTGCTGGTGACTGGAAAATTATCCGTTTTGATAGATGTCATCACTTAAAAGAAAGTATTGCTGAAACGATTAAAGAGAATGACTATCAAAAAACAGGTGACAATGAGTTTAAGTGGCAAGGAAATCTCGTAAAAACTTGGTTAGAAATGGTTGATGGAAATACTGAACAAGTCCTTTCGGGGATGACACCTGAAGGTTATGGCATTATAGCAAGAAAGATTTAGTATTTTGAGGTCACTGCCTCTTAGAAAAGGGAAGATTATGCAGAAAGCTTCTTTACGAGTTGTCAAAGATATGACAATATCAAAAGTTGATAAAAGACTCTTTGGTTCATTTATTGAACATATGGGAAGAGCAGTTTACGGAGGAATTTACCAACCTGATCACATTTCTAGTGATGAAGATGGTTTTCGTAATGACGTTAAAGAGTTAGTTAAAGAACTCGGTGTTACTTTAGTACGTTACCCTGGTGGAAATTTCTTATCAGGATATAACTGGGAAGATGGTATTGGTCCAAAAGACAAACGTCCTGTCAGAACTGATTTAGCATGGCGTGCTATTGAAACTAATCAAGTCGGTATTCACGAATTTGCAAAATGGGCTAAAGAAGTCGGCGTCGAGGTTAATATGGCAGTCAATATGGGCACTCGAGGTATCGATGAAGCTCGTCATTTGGTTGAATACTGCAATTTTGAAGGTGGTACATATTGGAGTGATAAACGTATTGAAAACGGCCAAAAAGAACCGTTTGGTTTTAAAACATGGTGCATCGGAAATGAAATGGATGGCCCATGGCAAATTGGCCACAAAACCGCCGAAGAATATGGTCGTGCAGCAGCAGAAACAGCTAAAGCAATGAAATTAGTCGATGATTCTATCGAACTTGTTGCTTGTGGTAGCTCTACCAGTCATATGCCAACCTTTGGTGATTGGGAATTGACGGTTTTAGACCACACTTATGATTATGTTGATTACCTCTCACTTCACCAATATTATGGTAATCCAGCTAATAATCTAGAAGAGTACTTAGCATCTTCACTTGATATGGATGACTTTATCAAAGGTGTGGTAGCTATCTGTGATGCGGTTAAAGCTAAAAAACACAGCAAGAAACAGATGAACCTATCATTTGATGAATGGAATATTTGGTATCATTCAAATGAAAATGATAAACAAATCAAACCTTGGTTGATTGCGCCACCACAACTTGAAGATCATTACAATTTTGAGGATGTCCTAGTACTTGGAACACTTTTAATCACATTGTTGAAGCACGCTGATCGTATTAAGATTGCTTGTCTAGCACAGCTTGTTAATGTCATAGCACCAATTTTCACAGAAGAAAATGACAATGAAAGTCCAGCATGGCGTCAAACGATTTTCTATCCATTTATGCAAGCTGCACAACACGGTAAAGGAACTGTGATGACTCCACTTGTTTCATGTGATGGTTATAAGACAGAAAACTATGACAAAGTACCCTATCTTGAAACAATTTCAGTGTTGAATGAGGACGAAACAGAATTAACAATTTTTGCAGTCAACCGTTCACGTGAAGAAATGGACTTAGCTGTAGATAGTTTAGGACTTGCTTTTGAAGATGTGATTGAATTTACTCATATGTCAGGTCACGATATTAAAGCAGTTAATAGTCTAACTTCTGACGACATTAAACCAGTTGTTTCTGATAAATATGCCGTTAATGGTGACCAACTTAAGGTTACTCTTGATGGTTTATCTTGGAATATGATTCGAGTTGCAGTGAAATAAGAAAAGGTAAGGAGAAAAAAGTGAAATTCTTTTTAGACACAGCAGATGTGGCAGCAATCACAGCTGTAAATGAATTAGGAATTGTAGATGGTGTGACAACAAATCCAACAATCATTTCACGTGAAGGACGTGATTTTGAAACAGTTATCAAAGAAATTTGTCAGATTGTCGATGGTCCTGTTTCGGCAGAAGTCACTGGCACAACAGCCGAAGAAATGATTGCTGAGGCGCGTGATATTGCAAAATGGGCTGATAACATTGTTGTCAAAATTCCAATGACTATGGAAGGTTTGAAAGCTGTTAATGTCCTTTCTAAAGAACATATTAAAACTAATGTGACGCTGATTTTTACAGTGTCTCAAGGGCTCATGGCAATCAAAGCTGGTGCGACATATATTAGCCCATTTGTTGGACGCCTTGAAGATATTGGAACAGATGCTTATGAATTGATTTCGGATTTGCGAGACATCATTGATTTTTATGATTTTGATACAGAAATCATTGCAGCGAGCATTCGTAATCGAGCACAAGTTGAAGGTGTTGCGAAATGCGGTGCACACATTGCGACTATCCCAGCACCCTTGTTTGACAAAATGGCACAACACCCACTAACTGATAATGGTTTGAAACAATTCATGGCAGATTGGAAAGCATTCCAAGGTAAATAAACTTAGTGTGATAAGGAGAAAAAATGAAAATTACCTTAACAAAAGAAAAAGGACCTAAAATTTCAAAATACATTTATGGGCATTTTGCAGAACACTTAGGACGTTGTATTTATGAAGGAATTTATGTCGGTGAAGATTCATCAATTCCAAATATCAATGGTATGCGTACCGATGTCGTCGAAGCTCTAAAAAACATTAAAATCCCAGTTCTTCGTTGGCCAGGTGGTTGTTTTGCGGATGAATATCACTGGAAAGACGGTATTGGTCCAAAAGAAAATCGTAAAAAAATTGTTAACACTAACTGGGGTGGCGTAACTGAAAATAATCACTTTGGGACACACGAATATTTTGAATTGCTTCGCCAACTTGGCTGTGAAGCTTACATCAATGGTAACGTTGGTAGCGGTACAGTCCAAGAAATGCAAGAATGGATTGAATACATGACTATGGACGGTGAATCTCCAATGGCAAATCTTCGTCGTGAAAATGGTCATGACGACCCTTGGAAAGTGGCATTCTTCGGTGTTGGTAACGAAAGCTGGGGTTGTGGTGGGAACATGCGTCCAGATTACTACGCAGATGTTTATCGTCGTTACCAAACATTTGTTCGCCAATATGGTAAAGATAAAATCTATAAAATTGCTTGTGGTCCCAATATTGATGACTACAATTGGATGGATCGTGTGATGTCTATTGCTGCGCCATTTATGGACGGCATTAGCTTACACCATTATGCACTTACTGGTGCTTGGGAAGACAAAGGACCAGCACTTGGTTTTGAAGAATCACAATGGTGGTCACTTCTTAAAAGTGCTAAGAAAATGGATGAACTCATCACAAAACACAGCACTATCATGGACAAATACGACCCTGAAAAACGTGTTGGTTTGATTGTTGATGAATGGGGGTCATGGCTTGCTGTCGAACCAGGTACAAATCCAGGATTTCTTTACCAACAAAATACAATTCGTGATGCCATGGTTGCTGCTCTTACATTGAACATTTTCCACAAACATGCTGACCGTGTTCATATGGCAAATATTGCACAAACAGTTAATGTTTTGCAAGCAATGCTTTTGACTGAAGGCGATAAAATGGTGAAAACACCAAGTTATCATGTCTTTGATTTGTACAAAGTGCACCAAGATGCTGAAGTAGTAGCATCATATGGAGATGAATCTGATACACTTTCTTACACAGTTTCTAAGAAAGATGGTATGATTTCAATTTCTCTTTGCAATTATTCATTAAGTGATACACAAACACTTGATGTTGCTGGTGAATTTGGTGATACAATCGCCGAAGCTCGTTATATTTCAGCAGATAAAATGGATGAACATAATGACTTTGAACATCCGGAAAATATTGTTATTAAAGATTTTGATGGAGTAAGTGTGGCTGATGGTCAATTATCAATCACAATGCCTCCAATGTCAGTAGCAACAATTCGTATTCCAGAATAGGAAATTATCTGGTAACACGGGAAAAAATCTATTTTGAAATAGGTTAGTCTCTTTTTAAGAGGTGTTACATGCAGGATTTAACACAAGGAAAACCGATAAAGGTTATTATCTTATTTACTATTCCTTTAATTATAGGGAGCTTTTTCCAACTAGCTTATAATTTCGCTGATGCGATGATTGTTGGACACACATTGGGTCAAACAGCATTTGCAAGTATTGGGGCAACAGGAAGTTTGACTTTTTTAATCATTGGATTTGCCCAAGGGCTGACAGGTGGATTTTCCATTATTGTTGCCCAGCGTTTTGGTGCTAAAGATTATAGTGGCTTGAAGCGTAGTTATGTTCATGGCTTGTTTTATACGATAGTGGTTAGCTTACTATTGAGTATTCTCGCTTTACTCTTTTTAAGACAATTACTGCAACTTATGCAAACACCAGATAGCCTAATAAAATTTTGTGAGCGCTTTCTAATATCTATCTTCGGTGGTTCAGTATTTACAGTACTATTTAACTATTTATCAAATGTATTACGAGCAGTTGGGAACTCAACTACACCTTTGGTTGCTTTGGTTTTAGCATGTTTAATGAATATTGGGTTAGATTTCCTTTACATCTTAACTTTGCATATGGGAGTTTTTGGAGCAGGTGTTGCAACGGTAGAAGCGCAATTTTTTTCAGTTATCTTTTTACTTGTTTACATTCGGAAAAAGGTGCCATACTTCCATCTGAAAAGAAGTGACTACAAATTGAACGCTGCGGATTTGAAACTTCATGCTAGGTTAGGATTTCCGATGGCTTTCCAAAATAGTATCATTGCCATTGGTTCGTTAACACTCCAAATTGTATTGAATAATTTGGGAACAGTTGCAATTGCTGCTCAAAGCATTACAGCAAAAACAGATCAGTTAGCCATGCTTCCAATGATGAACCTTGCACAAGCCATATCAACATTTACAGCTCAAAATTATGGAGCCCACAAGTTTAAACGTTTGATAGAAGGACTTCGACAAACGCTGGCCATTGTTGTTATTTGGGCAATTACTTTTGCTATTTTTCTTATAACATTTAACCGTTTCTTCTCTGGACTTTTTATCAATCATCCATCTGAAGATGTTTATCAATTGGCAAAAATTGCTTATGTGATTAATGGATTGTGTTACTGGATTTTGGCAATTCTTTTTATCGTACGAGGTTTCATTCAAGGATTAGGGCGAAGTTTCGCGCCAACACTCGCAGGAGTTATGGAATTAATCATGCGTGTTGTGGTATCGATTGTCGGACTTTTAACAGTTGGTTATACAGGAGTTGTTTTTGCTAATCCCGCAGCTTGGTGTGGTAGTGTGGCAATTTTAATCCCAGCAGCAATTATTTACAAAAAACGTTTAATTGATGTTGTAGACAAAAAATAAGCTCAGTTGTCAAAGCGTGGGTGGGCTGAGATACGTTGGGGTATCTTACTAATAAATTTTAGATGATAAAGGAATAATTTTGAAAGGAGTGGTTTATCAAAAAAGTTATTAAAAATGTTTTTTGATGGGTGTAGACATTATGTTTTTCTTTAATTTTTAACGAAAAAAGTTAGGACTCCTTTTAAACACCCATTGTATTAATCTGCGTTGTGTTTAGAAAAAGTATCTTTTCTATTGGTTAATGGCAATTGAGACTCACCTAGTAGTTTAATAACAAAAATGACATATACCTTATACCTAAAAACTTAGAATTGCAATATTGTCTAACATAATCTCCTTTAGACAAGAATTATCAATTGCTATTAACGGTATGAAATGATTAATGGTTCTAAACATTAATAATAAGGGAGAACTGATAGGGTTCTCTCTTTTTTAGTAAATGTGTTTTAGTAAAACCTTGGTAAAAACTTACGGAAAACGTTTACAAAAAATTTTATGAGGAGTAAAATAAAGACAAGACCTAAGAAAGAGGGAGAAAAATGAAAGTAGTACAAGAAATTGTAGCAACAATTAATGGGAAAAATATTGAAAAATACACGATTGTCAATGATAATGATGTGCAAGTTGGTTTGTTGACTTTGGGAGCAACTTGGCAAGAATTTTTGGTGCCAGATGGAAAAGGTGGACACAAAAATATCATTATTGGTTTTGATGATCCTGCTGAATATGGCAAAAATACTTTGTGTGCTGGACAATCTATCGGTCGTGTTGCTGGGCGTATTAATCATGGTCAGTTTACACTTGATGGAAAGCTTATGCAGCTTCCGCAAAATGAAAATGGCAACACTCTTCACGGTGGTCCTCAAGGCTTTCATAAGCAAATTTGGCAAGCTTGTGTTGATTTAGAACGCAATCAAACTAGCATTGTCATGACTTATAATGCTAAAGAAAGTGTGGATGGTTTCCCAGGTGATATGCTTATCACAGTGCGCTTTACACTAGATAACAACAATCGCTTTACGATTCAATACACTGGTAAAAATGGCGGTCAAGAAACGCTATTTAATCCAACGAATCATGTGTACTTTAATCTTGGGGAAAGACAAGATTTGACACACCATACCTTTACTTTGGCAGCGGACCATTATTTAGAAACACGTGATGACCTCATTCCAACAGGAAAACTCATTGACGTTTCTGAAACAGCTTATGATTTTAGAGCTGGTCGAAATCTTGGAGATGCCATTAAGGCGACAGGCGGATTTGACGATGCCTTTTTAGTCCCAGCTTCACTTGATGCTCCTTGTGGTGAGTTAAAAGATGAAGAAAGCGGCGATGCTGTTAAACTTTATTCAGACCGTAATGCTTGGGTTGTCTACAGTATGGTTGGTATTCCTGATGGCATTTACCCAGCGCGTGATAAGGGTAAAATGGCTAAAGAATTTGAAGCAGTGGCACTTGAAGGTCAATTCTTGCCTGATGCGATTAATCATGCCGGCTTTGGTGATATTGTCTTGCAAGCTAACGAAGAAAAGACTTACACCATTGCTTTTGAATATTACAGAGGATAATTTCTAGTCCCCATCGATTTTTTGAAAGGTGGAAAAGCTGTGGAAAAGTTATACATCTGGGGAGATAAAATTCCTGGAAATTCAAAAAAGTGTAAGACTGATATTTTGGATATTCACAAAGAGTATTCTCAACAAGAAATAATTGAAAAGTACCCTGGTATTTGGGATAAAACAAGTTCAGAACTTGGTGATTTATCGGGTAACGATACTATGGTGTATCACCAAGAAATTGAACACGGTCCTGCTAAAATGACCTATGAAGATGAACCGTTTTTAATCCCCTATATTGTTGAAGGAAGTGATAGTTGTGTGATAATCTGTCCTGGTGGTGCTTATCTGACAAAAGTTATGGAAGACGAAAAAGCAACAGCTGAGGCTTTAAATCGCGCAGGTATATCGGCCTTTATCCTCTGGTATCGGACTTATCCTTATCATGCTCCGCTGATGTTTTTAGATTGTCAACGAGCTATACGTTATGTGCGGTATCATGCGAGCGATTATGGTATTGACCCAGAAAAGATTGTTTTGATTGGCTTTTCTGCTGGTGGTAATTTGGCTGTTGAGACCTATTATTGGTTAAGAAATCGAAATCTTATGCCTGATTATTCATTAGATGAGGTCGATAAGGTCGATGCTAAAGTAGTAGGGCTTGCAGGCGTATATCCAGCGATTTCTCTAGTTAATGATAAGATTATTGCTATTTTAGCTGGTCGAGATACTTACGATAATCCTGAAAAAAGAGAGCATTTTACCAAAGAATATGACATCTTTAGCCAAGTCCAGAAGGGAGATGTGCCACTATTTTTGTGTGCAGCCATGGATGATACAATTGTTGATCCGGTACATCTTTTGACTCTGACAAGTATAGCTAAAGAAAAGGAAATTCCTGTTGAGTTACATCTTTTTCCACAAGGTGGTCATGGTTTCAATGACGAAACGATACTTAAACAATGGAAAGAACTCTTTATTTTGTGGCTAAAACGGATATTAAATTAAAAATCAGCACCCCCAACGGGTGCTGATTTGCTTTAAAGGTTGAGATTATTTAAAAAATCTTGGCGATCTTGTGCGGTGCTTTTATCGATATTTCCCATATTTTGCCAGGTGATATGCTTAATGCCAAGCTGTTTTAAGGTAGCGTTGATGAAAACGCGCTTGATGGCATCGCCGCAAAAAAGTCTTAAGTACCAAGTTGGTGAAGTAGATGTGGTGAGGATTGTGACTTTTTCGATGTGGGTCAAATGCCCAATAAGACCAGTTTTTCCGACCTCGTAGGCAAATGTTTTTTTCATAACCTTGTCGATAAAGCCTTTAATCATTGCTGGTGTGTCATTCCACCAAATAGGAAAGATGAAAATAACATGATTAGTAGAGGTTAAAAATTTTTGGTACTGCTCGACAAGCGGGTCAGTGGTTTTCCCATCTTTAAATAAAGCCAGTTCTTCGCTGGTATAGGCTGGATTGAAATGGTCTTTGTATAAGTCGACGAGGTTGAATTTTTCTTGTCTTTGCATCAAAGTCCCTTCGACATTTTCTAAAATAGCGTGATTGAAACTTTTGTCATAAGGGTGTGCGTAAATAATGAGTGTATCCATTGTAACCTCCATGAACAATTTTTTCACCTACATTCTAGCATAATAGCTTCAAAAAAGAGAGTAGAAACTGTCTCTTGTCAGGCTGACAAGATATTTCTTGGGGAATTTTGATGTGGTAAGCTTTAATTATGATAAAATAAATTTATCCGAAACATTATTGTTTACATCTCCAATGGCACTGGGGACAGTGCCGATTTTTGTTGAGATAGGCTAATCATTTTGTTTTGAGATGGTGATACTATAATACGTTTTTAGTGGTTCTCTTTTTGTGTTAATTTAACTGTGATGGGTTTGAATTGACACTGTGACAATCTTTATATTAAAAGCTTATGTTGCTGGAAGAAAGAAATGTGATACAATAGTATTAATCCTTTAAAACTTTTCTTTTTTTCAATAACTATCAAAGCGCGCTAGTTCAGCGCGCTTTTTTGTATCTAAAATAATAAAAACTAAAGAAGTCTTTGATAAAAGTGTGATAATCATGAGCAAGTTTTAACTATCAAAGTAAATTTTTATGATATAATAGTATCCTATAGTTTTTGAAAAAAAGTGAAAGTGATAGAAGATTTAGAAGTGTTGAGTTCAATGTGACTTTATCTTCTTTAAATGGGAAAAAGGACCTAATATGAAAAAGATTAAACTTATTCTTGCTACCCTAATGGCAGCCCTTTTTATTTTTGTTGGTGGGAAAGCTTTAGCTTATGATATCACGGTTACTAACGGTGGTTCAGGAACTTATGAAACCTACCAAATCTTCACTGGTGATTTGTCATCAGATGAAACAACTCTTTCTAATATCAAATGGGGAGATGGGATTACACCAGCTGGTCAAGCTGCTCTTCAAGCAAAGTATGGTGTGAGTTCTGCCGCAGAAGTAGCTGAAAAACTTGATGCCAATAAAGAAAATGCTGGCTATGCAGAAGAATTTGCTAAAGCAGCAGGTCAATACCTTCAAAATGCAGCAGGTTTAACTGGACATGCGGCTGGTTATTACCTTGTCCAAAATAAGACAGTTGGAAGTAACGAAGCTTACACGAACTACATCTTGGAAGTCGTCAAAGATGTTAAGGTAACCCCAAAAACATCAATTCCAAGTGTTGAAAAAAAAGTTAAAGAAACTAATGACACGACTGGTACTGTTAGTGACTGGCAAGATTATGCTGACTATGATGTGAAAGATAAAATTCCCTTTCAATTGACAGCGACTCTGCCAGCTAACCTTGACTCTTATGAGAACTACTATTTTGAGTTAGCAGATAAATTGTCACCAGGATTGACTTACAATGGTGATGCAACGGTTTATCTTGTTAATGGAAAAAATCAAATAGATGTTACAAAATACTTTAAACTCGATGGCTTAAACTTTAAAATTGATAATTTAAAATCGCTTAGTAAGCTGACGTCATCATCAAAAATCGTAATTGAATATAATGCAACTCTTAATGAAAATGCTGTTTTGGGTTCAGCTGGTAACACAGGTAGCGTTGAGTTAATCTACTCAAATAACCCTAATAATACTGGTGTCGGAGCAAGTACAGGTAAAACTCCTGAGAAAGTTGTCAAAGTCTACACCTACGAAGCAATCTTTGAAGAAGTTGATAAAAACAAAGAAAGCTTGAAAGGTGCTGAATTTACGCTTTACAAAGTCGTCAAAGATGGCGACACTGATAAAAAAGTAGAAGTTGGAAAAATATCTGTTGATGAAGCAGAAAAATTTGCCTTCAAAGGACTTGATGCTGGTAAATACACCCTTGTGGAAACAAAAACACCAGATGGCTACAATACTATTAAACCAATTGAATTCAAGGTTGTTGCTAATTATGATAAAAAATTAGATACCCCTACAGAACTTTCAGGTGAATCAAAAGACGCAAGCTTTGAGTCAAACCTTGATGAAGGGTCATTGACTGCTGAAATCATTAGTCGTAAAGGATCTCTTCTTCCATCAACTGGTGGTATGGGAACAACAATCCTTTATCTTGTAGGATCAATCCTTGTCCTTGTCGCAGTTGTTCTATTAATTACGAAAAAACGTATGGAAAGAAATTAATATAAAAATATCCCCACGCTAGTCTAGTGTGGGGTTTTGTTGTGCCTTTGTTTTACAAACAAAAAAACCTTGCAATAGCAAGGCTTCAGGGATGTGGGAAAATCCTCCCTATAGGGCTCGAACCTATGACCCATGGATTAAGAGTCCACTGCTCTACCAACTGAGCTAAGGAAGGATAATAAGCTGTATTGGCACCGTGATCCACGCTTTGTATTGAACCCGCGATCTTAAAGCAGGTGGGCAACTCGCTTCTCCTTAGTCGCTTCCGCGTGTGACGGCTTGCATACTGGAGAAAGACTACTGTTTCCCGAAATACAAAAATTTAGTCGGTCAACACATTGATGTGAATTCGTATGCCACAGCAATAACCTATGTAATTATGATACCACTTTAAAAAATTTTTTCAAGGGATAAACTGAAATTTTAGAAAGCGTTTTTTGAAAAACGTCAAGAAAACTTACAGAAAGTAGGCCGTGATTATTTTGATAAATGATCGATGCGTTCTTTATTGGCGCCGAGGGCACGCTCGTATTTGCCTGTTTGGTTGGGTTCAAAATAATTTTTGCCGACCAATTTATCTGGAAGGTATTGTTGTTTCACCCATTTTTCAGGATAGTTGTGAGGGTATTTGTAATCTTGAGCATTACCAAGCTCTTTACTACCAGCATAGTGTCCATCACGCAAATGACGTGGGATTGGTAGTGAGCCGTTTTTATGCAAATCAGCGATAGCTTCGTCGATAGCTGTGTAGGCTGAATTTGATTTTGGTGATAAGGCTAGGTCAATCACGACGTTAGCAATCAAGATGCGGGCTTCAGGAAAACCGATTTTTTGAGCGGCATCAAGGGCTGTGACGGTATGAATCTGGGCATCGGGATTGGCAAGACCGATATCTTCATACGCGATGACAGTCAGTCTTCTAGCAAGGCTTGGCAGATCCCCAGCTTCAATTAAGCGAGCTGCGTAATGCAGGCTAGCATTAACGTCAGAACCACGGATGGATTTTTGAAGGGCTGAGAGCACATCGTAGTGTCCATCGCCGTTTTTGTCCATGGTAATGTAGCTGCGCTGCAAGCTATTTTCAACGGTGTCAAGGTTAATGTGGCGAATGCCTTTGTCATCAGCTTTGGTTGACATGACCGCTAAATCTAGAGAGTTAAAGGCAGAGCGCAAATCACCGTTGGTAGCTGTTGCGATGAAATCAAGAGCATCCGCATCAATATCAACATCAAATTCAAAGCCGCGCTCCTTATCTGATAAAGCCGTTTGAAGAGCTTGTTTGATATCGTCGGTTGATAGTGGTTCTAGCTCAAAAATTTGTACGCGGGAGCGGATGGCAGGTGTCACTGAGAAAAATGGATTTTCTGTGGTTGCCCCAATCATGATGATGTTTCCATTTTCAAGTAGGGGTAAGAGGAAGTCTTGTTTGGTTTTATCAAGACGATGAATTTCATCGAGGAGTAAAACCAGACCACCAGAGAATTTGGCTTCTTCAGCGATTTCTTGCAGGCGCTTTTTACTGTCGGTTGTGGCATTGAAGGTACGAAAGGCGTACTTGGTTGCTCCGGCAATAGCGCTAGCGATTGAGGTCTTCCCGATGCCGGGAGGACCGTAGAGAATCATGGACGAGAGCATGTTGGCTTCGACCATGCGGCGAATGATTTTTCCTTCGCCTACCAGATGCTTTTGCCCGATAACTTGATCGATGTTTTTGGGGCGCATCCGTAAAGCGAGATTATTTGGCATGTATTTCCTCCAAGTAATAACTGTACATGAGGTCATCGACGTAAGTACCGTTTAGATAGAATTGATTTTTAAGGGTAGCTTCCAGAGTGAAGCCGATATTTTCGTAGAAACGACAGGCGTTTTTATTTGATGATAGCACGTGGATGACAACTTTTTTGTAATTATCAGATTTGGCCATGGCAAAGAAAGCTCGGATGAGTGAGTGTCCGATGCCTTGACCTTGAGTGTCTTTGTCGACTGCGACAATGAAACTTACCACGTGACGTGCGCTAGGGAAAGGATAGTAGGCATGATAATCAAGAACTCCCAAAATAACCCCGTTTTCTTCGGCAACGAGATAATGTGAATGATTCTGAAAGGCTTGAATGATTTTATGTTTATTTGCGGCTGGTAAGCTAGCAGGTGTATTGAAGTTGTCCCAAGTTTTATTTTCCATGGCAACGACTTGTTCAATGTCTTCTAGCTTCATTGGTCGTATTTGCATGTCATTTCCCCTTAAGTATGATAAAATAATTGTAACACAAAAGAAGATTGGAAGAAATTTTTAATGGCTAAATTTGGCTTTTTATCAGTATTAGAAGAAGAAATGGATAAGCACTTCACCTTTGATTATGCCATCGATTGGAATAAGAAAAATCATGCGGTGGAAGTGACTTTTATTTTGGAAGCGCAGAACCAAGCTGCTGTTGAAACCGTGGATGACCAAGGTGAGGTTAGCAGCGAGGATATCGTTTTTGAAGATTACGTGCTATTTTATAACCAAGCAAAATCTAAAGTTGACCATGATGACTACTTGGTGACTGTTCCTTTTGATGCGAAAAAAGGATTCTCACGCGAATTTTTAGCGTATTTTGCAGAAACATTAAACGACGTTGCAACTAAAGGTCTTGATGATTTGATGGATTTCTTAGCAGATGAAAATGCAACTGACTTTGCCCTTGAATGGGATGCTGAAAGCTTTGAAAAAGGCAAAGCAGAGTTAACAGAAACAGAATTCTTTGCTTATCCGAGATATTAAGCAAAGTTAGTGAGTTGGGGTTAATAGCTCCGCCTGAAATAGATTAGATAGAAAGGAATAGGTTCGGTTAGTGTTTTTAACTGAACCCGCCCGAAACAAAATAGAAAAGGAGTGTAAGGATAAGTGTTCAGCTTTGAACACGGACGGAAAACTCGGAAAAAAGATAAGCTTGACTAGTGTCTGTCGACACGTCATCAAGCTTCCTATTTTTCAGTCGTTTTCTAGTCGTCCTTTGTATCAGAATTATGGACAAGTGGCAAGAGTTGACTGTTGAGGTCTTGCGTGATGCAGAAGAGGCTGCGTCAAATATTTTGATTGAATTGGGTAGTCAAGGGGTTGCTATCGATGATAGTGCTGATTATCTTGGTCATGTTGGGAAATACGGAGAAGTTTTCCCAGAAATTAAACAAGTGGAAACTGTGAAAATTACAGCTTACTACCCTGAACACATTGACATTGAAGAAGTTGAAAAAGAAGCGTCTAAACGTTTGGCTGAATTGACACATTTTGGTGTGGATGCTGGTGAGGTTCACTATGAGACACAAGAATTGGCTGAGCAAGATTGGGCTGAAAATTGGAAGAAATATTATGAGCCAACACGTATTAGCCATGATTTGACAATTGTTCCAAGTTGGACAGATTATGAAGCTGGTTCAGGTGAAAAGACGATTCGTCTTGACCCAGGTATGGCTTTTGGTACAGGAACTCACCCAACGACAAAAATGAGTCTTTTTGCGCTTGAACAAGTGCTTCGTGGTGGAGAAACTGTGATTGATGTGGGAACTGGTTCAGGTGTGCTTTCAATTGCAAGTTCACTTCTTGGGGCAAAAGATATCTACGCTTATGACCTTGATGAAGTAGCTGTGCGCGTGGCGCAAGAGAACATTGACCTTAATGATAACACTGAAAATATTCACGTGGCTACTGGTAACCTTTTGCAAGGTGTAGACATTCAAGCTGACGTTATTGTGGCAAATATCCTTGCGGATATCTTGGTTAACATGACCGAAGATGCTTATCGTCTTGTGAAAGATGAAGGCTACCTTATCATGTCAGGAATTATCTCTGATAAATGGGAAATGGTTCGTAAGTCAGCTGAAGACGCAGGATTCTTCCTTGAAACACACATGGTTCAAGGCGAATGGAATGCTTGTGTTTTCAAAAAAACAGATGATATTTCAGGTGTAATTGGAGGATAAATGCAACAATATTTTGTAGCTGGACAGGCTCAAGATGTGGTGACAATCACAGATAAAGACACGGTTAAACACATGTTCAACGTCATGCGCTTGACTGAAGATGAAGAAGTGGTGCTAGTTTTTGATGACCATATCAAACGTTTGGCAAAGGTTATCGACAGTGCTGAGCATCGTTTTGAAATCCTTGAAGAACTTGATAGCAATGTTGAAATGCCAGTTGAAGTGACGATTGCTGCTGGTTTTCCAAAAGGAGATAAGTTAGAATTTCTAGCTCAAAAAGGGACTGAGCTTGGCATGGCAAATCTCTGGGCTTTTCCTGCGGATTGGTCTGTCGTCAAATGGGATGGCAAGAAATTAGCTAAAAAAGCAGACAAGTTAGCAAAAATTGCTCTTGGTGCTGCGGAGCAAAGTAAACGTAATCGCATCCCGCAAGTGACTCTTTTTGAGAAAAAAGCTGCCTTTCTAGCAGAATTAGAACAGTTTGATAAGATTTTTATCGCTTATGAAGAATCTGCTAAAGAAGGCGAGACAGCTGTTTTAGCGCGTGAACTGTCACAAGTTAAAGCAGGAGAGAAAATTCTTTTCATTTTCGGTCCAGAAGGTGGAATTTCACCAGAAGA
The DNA here is from genome assembly GCF_900101445.1 of Streptococcus equinus. GTDB lineage: Bacteria > Bacillota > Bacilli > Lactobacillales > Streptococcaceae > Streptococcus > Streptococcus equinus_B. The sequence goes on from NZ_FNKE01000002.1 coordinate 92,120, forward strand.
AATTACAGCGTTTGAGGAAAAAGGTGGGCTGAAAATTGGCTTAGGTCCGCGTATCATGCGTGCAGAGACAGCGCCGCTTTATGCCTTATCAAGTGTCAGCTATGCTTTAGAATTACTAAAATAAGAGTGAGATTTTTCTCGCTCTTATTATATTTTTTAATTGACAGCGCTTTAAAAAATTTTTATCCTAGAGATAACGATTTCAAGATGAGGATAGAAAATGACAACGATAAAGGATGTAGCAAAGCTTGCTGGCGTCTCTACGTCGACAGCCTCAAGAGCTTTGCATAACAGTGACATGATTAGTGAAGCAACTAAGGAACGCGTTCGTCGTGCCATGCAAGAATTAGATTATTCACCAAATTATTCTGCGCAAAATTTGGTGAATCGCACGACTAACACCATTGGGATTGTGCTACCAGTTCGTGAGAGCCAAGATTCTCTTGGTAATAACCCCTTTTTCATGCAGATTATCCAAGGTATTTCAAGTGTTTGTAGTGAGAATGATTACATGGTTAGCTTGGCAAGTGGGCGCACGCCAGAAGAACTGCGCAAAAATTGTCAGGCACTGATTCGTAGCGGCAATATTAGCAAATTTATCTTTTTGTATTCGCACAAAGATGACCCAGTTTTTGATTTTGTGAGAAAGCAGAAGAAAGTTTCTTGTGTAGTTGTCGGAAGTTCTTATGAAAAAATCGCCTCAAAATCTGTTCAATTTGTGGATAATGACAACCATCAGGCGGGGCGAGACGTTGCCGAATTTATGGTGAATAAAGGTTTTGAACATCTTGTTTTTGCCTATACTGACATGAACGAATTGGTGCAGACTGAGCGTTATCAAGGCTATCAGGAATATTTAGAAGAACAGCAAAAAGACAGTTTGTCTCTTCATTTTTCAAGGGTCAAAGAAGATGAGAATATTCTTAAGCTGCAGCAGTTTTTAGCTGAGCATCCTAAAACGCAAGCCTTTATTGCTTGTGATGATATCATGGCTATTCGTTTGCAACGCTTGTTTAAAAATAGCAAACAAGAAAAGTCTTATGCCGTGATTAGCTTTAACAATTCTTTGATTACAGAAATTGCCAATCCAGCTTTGACATCGGTTGATATTTTTCCTTATCAGCTTGGTGAGAAAGCTGCGCAATTACTTTTGGAAAAATCTAGAAAAAGCGCAAGCCAGAAAGTTATCATTCCTCATCAAATCATCGAAAGAGAATCAACGATTGCATTTTAATTAAAAAAATAAAAGAGTAAAGAAAGCTTTTTTTCATTGGGAAAAAGTCTCTTTGCTCTTTTTTGTTTTAAAAAAATTCTCGAAAACGCTTTACAAAATAAAAATACGTGCTATAATAAAATCATCAAAAGCAACGCAAACGTTTGCGTAAATTATTCAACTCAAAAATCATTTATTTTACACAAATCAAGTAATATTAGTGACGTTCTTGCTTGATTTGTAAAGCAAATGGTTTCCGAGAAAAAGTTTTAAGGAGTCGTTTCATGAAGAAGGCATTTAAAAAATTGACAAGCTTCGAATTTTGGCAAAAATTCGGTAAATGCTTGATGGTTGTTATTGCCGTTATGCCGGCAGCCGGTTTGATGGTTAGTATTGGTAACTCGCTCCCGCTAATCAATGCTGACTCAGCTGTACTTGCTACTGTTGGTAATGTTATCGCACAAATTGGTTGGGGGATTATCAATAACCTTCACATTTTGTTCGCTCTAGCTATTGGTGGTAGCTGGGCAAAAGAACGTGCTGGTGGTGCATTCGCCGCTGGTATCGCATTTATTCTTATCAACTTGATCACTGGTCACGTTTACGGTGTATCACTTGATATGATTGCTGATAGTAAAAGTGTTGTTCACAATGTTCTTGGTGGCAAGATGCTTGTCTCTGACTACTTTGTTAATGTGCTTGGTCAACCAGCGCTTAACATGGGTGTCTTTGTAGGTATTATCTCAGGTTTTGTTGGGGCAACAGCTTACAATAAATACTATAACTACCGCAAATTGCCTGATGTTCTTTCATTCTTCAATGGTAAACGTTTCGTACCATTCGTTGTTATTTATCGTTCAGTTCTTGTTGGTTTGTTCATGGCACTTGTTTGGCCAATTATCCAATCAGGAATTAATGGATTTGGTATGTGGATTGCGTCATCACAAAACTCAGCTCCATTCTTAGCACCATTCTTGTATGGTACTTTGGAACGTTTGCTTCTTCCATTTGGTCTTCACCACATGATTACTATCCCAATGAACTACACTTCACTTGGTGGTACTTATGAAATCTTGACTGGTGCTCAAAAAGGTACTGAAGTCTTTGGTCAAGACCCACTTTGGTTAGCATGGGTAACAGACCTTATCAACCTTAAAGGTTCAAATCCTTCAGATTACCATCACCTTATGGCAACTGTAACACCTGCCCGCTTCAAAGTCGGACAAATGATTGGTGCAACTGGTACACTTATGGGGCTTAGCCTTGCAATGTACCGTAACGTTGATCCAGACAAGAAGAAAAAATACACTGCGATGTTTATCTCAACAGCAGCTGCTACATTCTTGACAGGTGTTACTGAACCAATCGAATACATGTTTATGTTTGTCGCAATGCCACTTTATGTTGTATACGCACTTGTACAAGGGGTGACATTTGCTCTTGCTGATTTAGTTAACCTTCGTCTCCATTCATTTGGTAATATCGAACTTTTGACACGTACACCAATGGCTCTTAAAGCAGGTCTTGGTGGAGATTTAATTAACTTTGTTATTTGCTGTATCTTATCAGGTGTTGTGATGTACTTCATCGCAGACTTTATGATTAAGAAATTTAACTTTGCCACTCCAGGTCGTAACGGTAATTACGATGACATGGATGATGACGCTGCTGCATCAACAACTGGTGCGACAGTATCTGCAAACTCTCAAATCGTTCAAATCATTAATCTCCTTGGTGGCCGCGATAACATTGAAGATGTTGATGCTTGTATGACACGACTTCGTGTAACTGTCAAAGATGTCGCACGAGTTGGTGATGAAGAAACTTGGAAAAAAGCTGGTGCTATGGGTCTCATTATCAAAGGCTCTGGTGTTCAAGCTGTTTACGGACCAAAAGCAGATATCTTGAAATCTGATATTCAAGACCTTCTTGATTCTGGTGCTGAAATTCCAACAATCGACTTAGCAGAAGTTAAAGGTAATGATGTTACAAAAGTCTCATATAAAGGTGTCACAGAAGATGTCCTATCAATCGCAGATGGTGAAGTAAAACCAATCACAGCTGTTAAAGATCCCGTATTTTCAGCTAAAATGATGGGTGATGGCTTCGCTGTTGAACCAGAAAATGGTAATGTTTATGCACCTGTGTCAGGTATTGTCACAAGTGTCTTCCCGACTAAACATGCCTTTGGATTATTGACTGATAGTGGTCTTGAAGTTCTTGTTCACATCGGACTTGATACTGTTGCTCTTAACGGTGTGCCATTCTCTGTTAAAGTAGCAGAAGGTCAACGTGTTCAAGCAGGTGATCTTTTGGTGGTAGCTGACTTGGCAGCTATCAGTTCAGCAGGACGTGAAACGACAATCATTGTTGCCTTCACAAATACAGCAGAAATTAAAGCAGTCAATTTAACACAAACAGGAAAAGTTTCTGCTAAAACACCTGTTGCAAAAGTAGAACTTTAAGCTTATATTACTAATAGTGATAAAGAGATTTGGGTTAAAACTAAATAGAAGGGAGTCCGGGGTAGACATCTCGGACTCTCCTTTAACTTGAGGAGAAAGGACATGGCAAAATTTTTAACACTTAATACGCATTCTTGGTTAGAGGCAAATTCGTTAAAAAAATTATTCGATTTGGCAGAAAATATTTACATTGAGAATTATGATGTCATTTGTCTTCAAGAAATTAACCAAGACATTCGAGGCTTAGCTGCAAAAGATGTGGAAGGGTATGAAAAATTACCTGGTAGCCCAGAATTACACCGTGATAATTATGCTCTTCAATTGGTCAATTACCTCAGAAGCCAAGGAAGACATTATTATTGGTCTTGGGCTTATAACCATATTGGATATGATAAGTACAATGAAGGTGTTGTGATTTTATCGAAAAATCCAATTAAGGTAAAAGATATTCTTGTCTCAGCGGTGGATGATGAGCATGATTATCATACTAGACGTGTCCTAGCGGCTGAGACTGAAGTTGATGGCAAACCAGTTACCGTGGTGAGCCTTCATATGTCTTGGTTCGGTAAAGGATTTGAAAGTGAATGGGCAAAGTTAGAAAAAGCGCTCAGCGATTTTCCTAAACCACTTGTCCTTATGGGAGATTTCAACAATCCTACCGATACGGCTGGCTATGACATGATTTTAAACAGCCCGCTTGAGTTGCAAGATAGTCACAAAGTGGCTAAATCCATTCAAGGTGATCACACCATTATCGAAGATATTGATGGCTGGGAAGGCAATAAACAGTCACTCAAGGTTGATCACGTTTTTACAAGTAAAGAAATTGAGATTCAATCCTCAACCGTTGTCTTTGATGGCGGTGAATCTCCAATCGTCAGTGACCATTTCGGTCTTGCTGTCGAACTTAACTACTAATTAATTCTACCTCCTAATTATTTGTTTGTTTTTTAAAGCGCCCTTGTCCCGGGGCGCTTTTGATGTGTAAAAAAAACACCTTGGTAAAAGGCGTTTTAAAATATAAACAAATCTAAAATTAGTTATTTACTATAATTTGATTTTAGAAATATTGCGAGCTTTGCTCTCGATAGAGTGATATTTTCCACCGTGGTGAAAGTGGCTGAAATAATGATAAATCAGCCACCGGGAAGTTTTGAGACTTTAGGCTCAAAACTTAGGCATGGAATTTCGAAGGAATTCGCTGCCGACCATACCACCTAAGGGAAGTATCAGAAAAAAATTTTGTTATATATTTTTATTCCACAATTGGGCTTTTTAGGTAAGCGTCAACAAGGCGTTCTGTTGCTTGGACAGAGTCGATGTGTGTGCGTTCATATGAGTGGCTTGATTCGATGCCTGCGCCAAAGAGGGCGTGTTTGACTTCGGCACCTGCACGAAGGGCAGCAGAGGCATCACTACCATAGTATGGGTAGATGTCCAATTTGTATGGGATTTTATTTTCTTCAGATAGGGCAACAAGGTGTTGGCGGAGTTCGTAGTTATAAGGTCCAGAACCGTCTTTGACACAGATTGAAACGCTGTATTCATCTGTTTGTTGGTCGTCACCCATAGCCCCCATGTCAACTGAAAGGTATTCGACTGTTGCAGCTGGAATGCTTGAGTTAGCACCGTGACCGAGTTCTTCGAAAGCAGAGAAGTAGAAGTGAGTTGTGTATGGCAAAGTGATATTTTGAGCTTTGTATTCTTTGAGCAATTCAATGAGAATGGCTGCTGATACTTTGTCATCCAAGTGACGTGATTTGATGAAACCTGATTCGGTAACAACCACGCGTGGGTCAAATGAGATAAAGTCCCCAACTTCGATACCAAGAGCGCGTGTTTCTTTTTCGTTGGTTACTTTTTCATCTAGACGAACTTCCATGTTAGCTTGATTGCGTTCAGCAGTTCCAGCATCTTTGTAGACATGAACAGAAGTTTGGTGCATAAGGATTGTACCACTAATTTTTTTACCATTTTTGGCAACGTGGATAGTACAATTTTCACCTTCGATAGCGTTGTAGACAAAGCCACCGATAAGGTCCATTTTAAGGCGACCGTCTGGTTTGACAGCTCGCACCATGGCACCAAGGGTATCAAGGTGAGCTGTGACCACGCGGTGTTTGCTGTCATCTTTACCAGTGACAGTGACCATAACGCCACCTTTATTTGTGCGGACAGGAGCGTAGCCAAAGCTTTCAAGCTCAGCAATCACGTAATTCATAATGTGGCTTGTGTAGCCAGTAGGTGAAGGGATATTTGCAAGTTTTGTAATGTAATCAACTGTTGTTTTCATTGTCTCTCCAATACCATCTAGTCATTTGTCGGACATTTCCGACAGTCTAATGTCATTATAACATTTATTTGCGACTTTGTTTCTGACGAAGAAAAAAAGTCATTTTGACTGAGGCGTAAAGTTTTGAAAATGGTCTACGATAACTTCTGCTAGTCGTTCAATATCTGAGCTTGTGCCGCGGAGTTCAAAGTCCCCAAGCATGGGAAATCCAAAGCGGTTGGCGTATTGTTTGGCTGTTAAGCAGTACTGTTCATTGAAATTGCGGTTGCCTGAGCCGATAATACCAAAACACTGTTTGTCATTATCATGGGCAGCAATGAAATCTCCAAGTGGGGTTGTCAAAATCTCAACATCACCAGAGTCAACGCCATTGCCACCTTCTAGGTAGGTCGGCAGAATTGCCACAAAAGGTGAGGCAATGGGAAAGGTTTCGTGGTTAAGATCCTTGATATTGATGGCTTTACTAGAGAGTTGATAATGGTTCTGAAGATATTCTCCTAAACGTTTCACAAAGCTCTGGACATTGCCACTTAAGCTAATGTAGACGATGGTTAGTGTTTTTTCTGTCATAAGACACCTCATGTGAATAGTGTTTTTAGCCAATTTACCATAATGAAAGGGCAGAGACAAATGATTAGCTTGGAGAAATTAGTTGGATTTTAAATGTGATCTTTTAAAAAGTTTGCTCTTTTAAAATAAAAGACTAGACTTATCAAAATACCTGTGATATACTTTTTGTAAAGATGTTGGGGAGTGAAAACATCTTTAGCTAATATTTATATTCAAAAAGGGAGAATGCCCATGTCAAAAGCATTAATTATTTGTGTTGCTGGAATGTCATCATCACTTATGGCTCAAAAAACAACAGAATTCTTCAAAAATCAAGGTAAAGATATTACTGTTGAAGCGATTAGCTCTAACGAAGGTGAGCGCGTGATTACGGATGCTACTTATGATTTGTATCTTGTTAGCCCTCAAGCAACTATGTACTACAACCAATTTGCGACTGCTGGTGAAAAATCAGGACGACCAGTCGTTAAAGTGCCACCACAAGCTTATGTTCCAATTCCAATGGGAGTTGAAAAAATGGCTAACTTAATTTTAGAAAGCATTTAATGAGGGATTGCAAGATATGACAGAAGAAGAATTACAACTTGCCGCTTTTGAGATTATTTTACACAGTGGAACAGCTAGAACTTACGTTCATGAAGCTTTTGATGCCATGAAAGAAAGTAAGTTTGAAGTGGTGGAAGAAAAATTAGCTGCTGCTGACGAAGAATTATTACAGGCTCACCATGCCCAAACAGATTTGCTACAGAAATATGCAAGCGGTACCGAAATTAAAATTGAGATTATTATGGTGCATGCTCAGGATCATTTGATGACGACAATGACTTTAAAAGAAGTTGCCATTGAGATGATGGGAATGTATCAAAGATTTGCACTTAAATAAATGAAATCAGATGAGCGAGTGAAAAACTCGCTCTTTTTTCATCATAAAAGAAGCTCCCTTCCTTGGTTAGAGGAAGGGAGCTTTTTGTTTGAATTAATAAAAGGATAGAAGTTTTGATTACCGAGGATGGGTGATAATCATAAGTACTAATTTTTAATTGGAGGATTGAAATATGGGATTAGGAGGGATTAATCGTTAAAACCATTATCGATAGTGACTTGTTTGAACCATTCACCTGATTTTTTAATGGTTTTGATTTGAGTGTGGATGTTATTTGAGATGAATCCGTAGCGGTTACGGTAAGCATTCATCCAAGACCAGCAGTCAATAGGTGTCCAAAGATGGTAACCAAAGCAATTTGACCCTTCTTGGATACCACGGTGAAGGCAAGCAAGGTGTTCTTTGATGAAATCAATACGGTAGTCATCTTGGACTTGCCCCTTCTCATCCATGAAGCGTTCCTCGCGAGAGACACCCATGCCATTTTCAGAGACGAACCAAGGAATATTATTGTAGTTATCGCGGATGTTAATGGTGATATCATAAATGGCTTCTGGGTAAATTTCCCAGCCTTTATCAATATTCATGCGACGTCCTGGCATATTGTATTCGTCGTAGTAACGATTTGGCATCCAATCACCGACAGAGTTTGGTGCAATGTCTGGTGCTTTGACACGATTTGGGTGGTAGAAGTTAACCCCTAAGAAATCAACGGTATTATTTTTGAAGATTTCAGCATCTTCAGGTTGGGTTTGCCAGATGACACCGTCTTTTTTAAGAACTTCTTCAAGTTCTTCTGGGAAATGTCCCTTGATAGCTGGTTCAAGGAACATTTTGTTATTCCAAAGTTCAGCAAAGTGTGCTGCTGCTTGGTCGTCGTAAGAATCAGAAGCGGCGTATGTAGGTGTCAAGTTTAAAACAGTACCGATACGACCGCCATCTTTATCCAAACCAAGTTCTCTGAACTTAGCGATGGCTTTTGCAGATGCAATATTCAAGTTATAAGCGACTTGGACAGCTTTTTTGCCGTCGACTAATTTTGGATAGTGGAATTGGTAAAGGTATTCACCATCAACGACCACCATCGGTTCATTGTGAGTGGTCCAATCTTTGACACGGTCACCAAATGCTTTGAAAGCTTGCTCAGCAAAGCCTACATAAAGGTCAACCACATGACGTGATTCCCAACCACCATATTTATGATAAAGTTCGACTGGTAAGTCGAAGTGGTGTAGGTTCATGATTGGACGAATACCATTTTCGATAAAGCAATCAATGACTTTATTGTAGAAGTCTACTGCATCTTGGTTGACAGTGTTTTTTTCAAGGTCATCGATCAAACGTGTCCATTGAATAGAAGTACGGACACTATTTAAACCGACTTTCTTCATCAAAGCAATATCTTCTTTATAGCTATTGTAAAAGTTAGAGGCTGTGTCTGGTCCAACTTGGTTATAAAAAGCTTCAGGTTCAATTTCATACCAATAGTCAAACATATTAGCATGTTTCTTATTGAAACGTCCTTCACTTTGAGGTCCAGATGTTGCAGCTCCCCACCAGAAATCTTCTGGAAATGTGTAAGTTGCCATAGGATTCTCCTTAATAAGTTTTGGTTTTACAAGTACAATTATACACTTTTAAAATCAAAAGACAATATTTTTATACAAAAAGACTAGACTTTTACAAAAAATAAGTTATAATGATAATGTAAAAACAAATAAATGGAAAGAGGAGTATTTATGAACAAGTTTCTAGATGCTATCAGTGACAAACTTTTGCCTTTGGCAAACAAGCTCGCTTCAAATCGTTATTTATCGATTTTGCGTGACGCCTTCATGCTTGCCTTCCCCTTGACTATGTTCGGGTCAATTGTCGTGGTTATTTGTAACCTTCCTTTTTTAAACGATGGTACGAAAGCGCTTTTAAACGACCTGCTTGGTAGTGGTCAAAGTGCTACCATGTCGATTATGACAGTCTTCGTTACTTTTGGTATTGGTTATTATCTTTCTAAATCTTACGATGTTGAGGGAATTTTCGGGGGTGCTATTTCATTTGCAAGTTTCCTTATTTTGACACCGTTTTTCACAACAAGTGATGGTGGCGAAAAAGTTTCAAGTGTTTTGAGCCTTGATCGCCTTGGTGCAAAAGGAATGTTTCTTGGGATGATTGTCGCTTTTCTTGCTGCTGAAATTTACAGCCGCACGAGCAAAAAAGGATGGCAAATTAAAATGCCCGACAGTGTACCACCTGCAGTTGCTAAGTCTTTTGCGGCTTTGATTCCAGCTATTTTGACACTTTCATTCTTTACAGCGATTAATGCTGTTGTGACAGTTGGTTTCAAAACAAATCTTCACGATGTGATTTATAACGTTATTCAAGTTCCGCTTGTCGGTCTTGGAAGTAGTATCTGGGCAACTTTGGTTGCAATCTTCTTTATTCAATTCCTGTGGTTCTTTGGTCTACATGGGCAAATTCTTGTGAACTCAGTCATGGACCCTGTTTGGAATACATTGATGTTTGAAAACTTGGAAGCTTACAAGGCAGGTGAACACCTTCCTCACATTATCTCAAAACCTTTCATGGAAACATTCACTGTTGGTCTTGGTGGTTCAGGGATGACGCTTGCAGTTGTTATTATCATGGCCTTTATCATGAAGAAAAAACAATATCGTGATGTTGGTCGTTTGGCACTTGGTGCTGGTATCTTTAACGTTAATGAGCCAGTAATCTTTGGTTTGCCAATCGTTTTGAATGCTACAATTCTTATTCCATGGGTTATTTCACCAATTATTGTCACAGCCCTTAACTATTTTGTGATGTCAATTGGTCTTGTTCCTGCACCAACAGGGGTTTCAGTTCCTTGGACAGTACCTGTCTTCTTTAGTGGAATGATTGCGACAAACTCACTTGCTGGTGGACTTCTTCAAATTGTGGACTGCTTGATTGTTGGCTGTATTTGGCTACCATTCTTGCACATGCTGGACAAACAACCTGAATCTGCGCTATAATATGACTATAGTTTAAAATTATTAGTCTATACAAGTAGAGTAGGAGCGATCTATGTCAAAATATGAAGAGATTGCAGGGATTATTCGAGCTAGAATTTCAGATGGAACGTATCCGATTGATTCCATGTTGCCGATTCAGTCTGATTTGGCAAAGGAATTTGGCGTTAGTCGAATGACGGTGAAAAAAGCTATTGAGATGTTAACTATCGAAGGCTTGGTCATTTCAAAACAGGGAAATGGGACCAAGGTTTTGAATTCTTCATTTTGGGACAAAGAGGATTCAAAATTTCGATTGAACAACTACAATGGTTTAAGCCACGATATGAAGGATGACCCTCGACAATTAACGAGTCAAATTATTGAGTTTACGGTTGAATTTCCCGATGCGGAAATTGCCGAACGACTTCAAGTGGAAGAATCAACGCCAGTTTATAAGATTATTCGATTACGTCTCTTAGATGGTGAGCCGTATGCGCTTGAGCATACTTACATGGCTTGCGATTTAGTTCCAGGTCTGGATGATAGTATTTTATTAGCATCCGTTTATGATTACCTTTGGAATACTTTGGAACTTAAATTTGCGGGGTCTTATCGTCATATTACAGCTGAAAAGCCTGACCATTATGACAAAGATTACCTTGCTTGCAAGGATGATGACCCGATTTTGCAAGTTGAGCAAGTGGTTTATTTGGAAAATGGTAGACCAATTGAGTATTCACGTACGCGAAATCGTTACGATATCCGCGGGTATTCATTGCTAGATGTTAAAAATAGTTAAGAGTCGATAAGGTAACGGTTAAGTCTGGAGAAAAGTCTCCAGGCTTAACTGCTGAACGGGGAAATCCCCCGAAAGAAAGGACAAATTATGGCAGAACCATTATTTTTAAAAGCACAAATGCACGATAAAATTTGGGGTGGGACTAAGCTTCGTGATGAGTTTGGTTACGATATTCCAACAGAAACGACTGGCGAATACTGGGCAATCTCAGCTCACCCAAATGGTGTATCAATTGTGGATAATGGGACTTATAAAGGACAAGGCTTAGATAAACTTTACCGTGACCACAAAGAGCTTTTTGGTAATCCAAAATCTGAAGTCTTTCCATTGTTAACTAAAATTTTGGATGCCAACGATTGGCTTAGTGTTCAAGTTCACCCAGATGATGCTTACGCTCTTGAGCATGAAGGGGAGCTTGGTAAGACAGAATGCTGGTATGTCATTGCAGCGGATGAAGATTCTGAGATTATTTACGGTCATAATGCTAAATCTAAAGAAGAACTTGCCAAGATGATTGAAGCAGGTGATTGGGATAATTTGTTGACAAAAGTTCCAGTCAAAGCAGGTGATTTCTTCTACGTACCAAGCGGCACAATGCACGCCATTGGTAAAGGCATTTTGATTTTGGAAACACAACAATCAAGTGATACAACTTATCGCGTCTACGATTTTGACCGTCGAGATGCTGCTGGAAATCTCCGTGATCTTCATATCAAACAATCAATTGATGTCTTAACCATTGGTGAACCAGCTAACAGCACCCCTGTGACTCTCGGTGTGAATAACTTGACTTCAAGCCTTTTGGTGTCAAATGAATTCTTTGCGGTTTATAAATGGATGGTGTCAGGTGAAGTTGCTTTTAGTCAAACAGCTCCATATCTTTTGGTCAGTGTTTTGTCTGGTCAAGGTAGCTTAACTGTTGATAACTGTGTTTATAACGTGAAAAAAGGTGACCATTTTATTCTTCCAAATGATGTGAAAACTTGGAAATTTGATGGCGACCTAGAAATCATTGCTAGTCACCCAAATGAAAACTAATTATAAGTAGACATAAACAAAAAGGAATCCGAAAATTTCGGATTCCTTTTTTATTTATTTTTCAACTTCAAGGTCGTACAAACGCCCTGCTTTTTCGTAGCGCGTGAAGCGTGCGAGTTTATTATTGTCATCAACGAAGACGACGCGTGGCTTGTGCGTTTTAGCTTCTTCAGGTGTGAAGTCAGCGTATGACATGATGATGACGTGGTCACCGACATTGACGAGTTTTGCTGCGGCACCGTTAAGGCAAATCTCACCTTTCCCTGGTTCGCCAGCGATGATGTAGGTTTCAAGGCGGCTGCCGGTCTCCACATCAGCAATCTGTACTTTTTCGTATTCCACCATACCAGCTAGTTCAAAAAGTTCTGGGTCGACGGTGATACTACCAACATAATCCACCTCAGCACCCGTTACGACAGCGCGGTGAATTTTTGATTTTAACATTTGAATGTGCACGATTTTTTTCTCCCTTACTCGTAGATGTGATTGTCAATTAAGCGTGTCTTGCCAATGTAAACCGCAATGGCATTGAGGACAGGACGGTCGATTTCGCTAACGGGTTCTAGAGTTTTCCAGTCCACAAATTCGACATAATCAATCTTTGCTAGCGGTTCTTTTTCAATAAAAGCAGTCATAGCTTCTTTTAATTTGCTAGTGTCTTTTTCGCCATCAGAAATCATCTTTTCAGCAAGAGCCAAACTTTGTGAAAGAACAAGAGCAGCTTTTCGTTCGTCAGCTGAAAGGTAAGTATTACGGGAACTTTTAGCAAGTCCGTCAGCCTCACGAACGATTGGGCAACCAACGATTTCAAGGTTGAAATTCAAATCTTCAACCATGTGTTTGATGACAGCCAGTTGTTGCGCATCTTTTTGACCAAAGTAGGCTTTATTTGGTTCCACAATGTTGAAGAGTTTTCCAACGACGGTACAAACTCCACGAAAATGAATTGGGCGTGTTTTCCCGCAAAGTCCCTTCGTCAACGTTGACATGTCAATGAAACTTGAAAAAGTAGGAGAGTACATGTCGCTAGGTTCTGGATTGAAAATCAGGCTAGCGCCTGCGGCTTCACAGAGTTTGGCATCTTGTTCCAAATCACGTGGGTAGCTTTCAAGGTCTTCAGTCGGAGCAAATTGAATTGGATTGACAAAAACGCTGACAACAACGTGGTCATTTTCAGAAACAGCTTTGTCAATCAAACTCTTATGCCCTTCGTGAAGGTAGCCCATTGTGGGAACAAGTCCGATAGTTTTTCCATCTGCTTTCCAAGCTTGAACAGCTTTTCGAACGTCTTCAACGGTGTGAACGATTTTCATGTAATGTCATGCCTCTTTTCTAATTAATAGAGCTTTTCAATAATACTGTCATCAATATGATATTCATTATCAGGTGTTGGGAATTTCTGAGCGTCAACATCTTCGATATAGTTTTTGACAGCGTCGGAGATGAGCTCGCCGATGTTGGCATAGCGTTTGACGAATTTTGGTGTGAAATCAGAGAATAACCCCAACAAATCAGCGTAAACTAACACTTGTCCATCGGTTTGATTGCCAGCGCCAATCCCAATGGTTGGAATATCTAGCTGTTTGGTTACAAGTTGGGCGAGTTTAGCTGGGATAGCTTCAAGAACCACGGCAAAAGCACCAGCTTCTTGAACAGCTTTGGCATCTTCTAGAAGTTGTTTGGCAGCAGCTTCGGTTTTGGCTTGAACTTTGAAACCGCCGAAGGCATTGATGTGTTGTGGGGTTAAACCAAGGTGAGCACAAACTGGAATCCCAGCCTCCACCATTGCCTTGATTTGTGGACAGACACTTTTACCACCTTCTAATTTGACGGCTTGGCAATGAGTCTCCTTCATCAAGCGCCCAGCATTTTCCACAGCTTTTTCAACTGATACTTGATAAGACATAAAAGGCATATCAACGATAACCAGAGCGTTTTTAGCCCCTCTGCAGACTGCTTTGCCATGATGAATCATATCTTCCATGGTTACTGAAATAGTGTCATCGTAGCCTAGCATGACGTTGCCAAGAGAATCACCAACAAGAATGCTGTTGACACCAGTGCTATCGATTAATTTTGCTGTTGAGTAGTCGTAGGCGGTTAACATGGTTAACTTTTTACCGTCTGCTTTAGCTTTTTGAAAGCTCAATACGGTATTTTTCATGAGAGTCTCCTTTCACCAAAAGCCACAAAAACTTTTAGAATAAAACATGTCTAGCTAACATTATATCAAATATTCAGAAAATTTTAAATTGTAGGTCAAAAATAAGTAGTGAGAAAGCATTGCTATTAACATAAAAGAGCCTGAAGCGTAGTTCAGACTCTGAGTGTGAAATGATTAGTCAAAAATACTGCAAGATTTTGAGGTGTTTTTGATACCATTTGTGTCATTGATAATGGCGTTACCTTGCTCAGTCAATTGTGTACCAGCCCAATCTTGGACCATGTCGAGATAAGCAAGTTCACTGCTATTTCCTTTCCAAGACCAGCCAAGATACCCAACACCTTTTGCTTGAGAGTAGCTCATGATTGTCTTGTAATCGATTGGACCATTTGTGTGTTTAATACCAAATTCACCGATACATAACGGTGCCCCAACGGCTAGTGATGAATCAATATTAGTTTGAACAGCACCGTAAGCTCCAGCGTATTCGTACATGTGGATTGAGAAAATAAGGTTGTGCTCTGAATCGGATTGGACGACACTTTGGCCAGCATCTGCGATTGATTTTGGATATTGTCCCCAGCCTGCGCAGTCAACCATGATGGTATTTTTGATACCAACGTTACGAAGTTTGGGGATAACTTGTTGATAACCTGCTGCCCAGTTTGAACTATCCCAAGCTCCGCCCCATTCATTGGCGATGTTTAAGATGACATGGTCTTCGTTTCCAATGAGAGCATCTTTCATTTCTATCCAGTAATTAGCGGCATTTTCCAAATCTTGAATGTTATCTGAACCAGTAGCGTCGTGTGCTTCGACGATAGCAATCAAGTGGTTGTCTTTACAAAGTTTGATAAGTTTTTGAATTTCTGCTAGTGAAGTTTTGCTGTATTGCTGCCCGTCTCCCATAACGATACGAATACAGTTGGCTCCAGTTTTTGCAATAGCAGGAATGGCAGTGTCTTCCTGACCTTTATACCAAGCATAAGGGTAGTTAATACCGCGCATGATAAATGGATTGCCTTTGGCATCATAGAGAGTTGTTCCATTTGTGTGAAAGCCACTGGTTGTGGTTACTGGATTAGGGTTGGGATGATCTTCACCTACTTTGGTAAATTCCCATTTTTGATTAGTCCCATTAGTATCAGACCATTGTTGGACGTTAGCACCTGCATTAGTTGCGCCACGAGCGACGTCGAGTACTTTTCCGCTAACAGCAGAGACTAACTTGTAAGAACCGTCGCCGTTATCAACAATTTTCCACTTTTGACAAGTCCCGTTAGTATCGTCCCATTGCTGCACATTAGCGCCATCATATGTTGCAGCAGAAGCAACATCGAGTACTTTTCCACTATTTACAGATACCAATTTATAATAGCCGTCGCCAGTATCAAGGACTGTCCATTTTTGATTAGTCCCGTCAGTGTCGTCCCACTGTTGGACGTTAGCGCCCGCATTAGTTGCACCACGAGCGACATCAAGAACTTTCCCACTGTGCTTTGCTGTGATTTTGTAAGTATTTCCTGAAATAATCGCATCAGCTTTTACCTCATGAGCTGCTACAATACCAGAAAGTAATGTTAGTGCCGTTAAAGATCCAATGAGTGTTTTTTTCATTAGTTTTCTCCCCCTAAAAAGTTTTAGGCCCTTATGTTTTGAATATAACTTTTTTCCGCGGTAAATAAAGCAATTGTATACAAATAATCAAAAAAAGTTTCAGGAAGCGCATCCAAAAAAAGTATAACATAATTCTTTATAAAAGTATATACTTTTATAAAATAAAATGATAAAATGAAGCTGTCAAAAGAAGGAGGAGGTGAATAGCTTATTAATTGACAAATTTATTATCCGATAATTAAAGAATTTTATTAGTTAACCATAAAAATCAGAGCAACTTTTAAAATCTCCTGGGCTGTTTTGGTTTTTTTATGGTTACATTTTATGGGAAAAAGTATCATTTACAACAAATTATCAATTAACATTTGGAACTTTAGCTCTTCTAGTTTAAAATATAGATAATAATATGCATTAGTTTATATATTAGATTTAGAGGAGAAGCAATGGAAAAATATAACCTTATTGCAAATGATGTGCGTAAGAAAATTTTAGAAGGTGTTTATCAACCGAATGAACAGCTGCCTTTTGAAAAAGATTTTTGTCGCACGTACAAGGTTAGTAAGATGACGGTCAAAAAAGCCTTAGATATTCTCGTTACAGAAGGTTTGATTTACAAACGTCGTGGAGCAGGGACTTTTGTCATGGACCTGTCAGTTGAAAAAATGGAGAAAATGTTGATGGATATCCAAATGATGGGGACAACAGCATTTTATCCAGATAAAAAAATTACAAGTCGCGTGATTGATTTTACGGTTGTGAAAGCAGACGCGGAAATTGCAGAAAAACTAAAAATTAAGGAAACAAGCTTTGTTTATAAAATTCATCGTGTCCGCTTAGTTGATGATAAACCAACGGTTATCGAAGAAACTTATATGCCAATCGATTTGATTACAGGTTTGAAAATTGAGCATGTGGAAAATTCGATTTACGATTACATTGAAAATGACCTTGGTTTAAAAATTCAATCAGGCCACCGTACTATTACTGTTCGTCGTGCGACGGATGAGGAAGCTGATTACTTGTCACTTGAAAAAGGTGACCCAGTAGCAGTAGCTGTTCAAACGGGGTATTTAACAAATGGTGCTGCGTTTGAATACTCAATTAGTACACATCGTTATGATGAATTTTCATTGGAGATTGTTTTAACACACCACTAGCGGTGATTTTTGCTAGGTAGAAATGGAGAAGAAAATGAATTTAGTCGTGTTTGATATTGGTGGAACTTCTGTGAAATATGGTCGCTACCAAGACAGTGCCATTGATAAAAAAGGTTCCTTTCCAACTCCCAAAACATGGGAAGAAATGAAAGAAAACTTGCATCGTGTCTTCACAGAATTAGCGGATGCTGATACCAAAGGAGTTGCTATCTCTAGCCCTGGTGCTGTGGATACTGAAGAAGGTGTGATTAAAGGCTTTAGTGCTATCCCATACATTCATCATTTCAAGATTATTGATGAATTGGAAGCAATGTTTGGCCTACCTGTGACCATCGAAAATGATGCTAACTGTGCTGGCCTTGCTGAAAGTCAATTTGGCATCGGAAAAGACAGTAAAAAATCAATTTACTTCATCCTTGGAACAGGTATCGGTGGTGCGGTTTGCCTTGATGGTAAATTGTACAAAGGAAGTAGCCTTTACGGTGGTGAATTTGGTTTCATGATTATCAAAGACGGCATTACGCTTAGTAACCTAGCTAGTCCTGTTGCTGTGGCTAAAAAATACGCTAAGGAACATGGCTTGACTGATTTTACTGGCAAAGATTTATTTGATTTGGCAGATGCTGGCAATAGCGATGCGAAGGCTGCCTTGTCAGAAATGTATGATGTCATTGCTATCGGTATTTTCAACTGCCTTGTCAGCATTAATCCTGATTTGGTTGGTATTGGTGGCGGTATTTCTGCGCGTGAAGATTTGGTGCCAGAACTTGAAAAACGTCTGCAAAAATTGGTTGAAAAAACTGATGCTCACGGATTAGAATACCAAGTAAAAACTTGCCAATTCCGAAACGATGCCAATCTTTTAGGAGCCGTTTCTAATTTCTTAAATAGCAAATAACAGTTTAAGGCTTGATGAATTTTCAAGCCTCTTTTTTATTTAGTAAACAAAGTCTTTAAAATGGATAAGGCATTGGTATTTTGGGGCGTTTAGTGTTAAAATAATATACAATATAAATCTGTATGCAAAGAAGAGGTCCTTATGGCAAAAATTGTGAATTTGACGGGTGAAGAGGTCGTTGCCCTAACGGCCCAATATATGAGCGAATCTGATGTAGCGATTGTTCAAAAAGCATTAGATTACGCGACAAAAGCACATATCTCACAAGTTAGGCAATCAGGCGAGCCTTACATCATCCATCCTATCCAAGTTGCAGGTATTTTAGCAGATCTTCATCTTGATGTGGTGACAGTGGCTTGTGGTTTTTTGCATGACGTTGTTGAAGATACTGAGATTACTTTAGATGAAATCGAAGCCGAATTTGGTAAAGATGTGCGTATCATCGTGGATGGTGTGACAAAACTTGGTAAAGTTGAGTACAAATCACACGAAGAGCAATTGGCTGAAAATCACCGTAAGATGCTTATGGCCATGTCTAAAGATATCCGTGTCATTTTGGTAAAACTTGCTGACCGTCTTCACAATATGCGCACTTTGAAGCATCTTCGTAAGGACAAACAAGCGCGTATTTCACGTGAAACCATGGAAATCTATGCTCCCCTTGCTCATCGTTTGGGGATTAGCCGCATCAAGTGGGAATTGGAAGATTTGTCATTCCGTTACCTCAATGAAATTGAGTTCTACAAGATTTCTCACATGATGAATGAAAAACGTCGTGAACGTGAAGCCTTGGTTGATGAAATCGTCAAGAAAATCAAAGACTACACTGAAGAACAAGGGCTTTACGGTGACGTTTACGGTCGTCCAAAACACATTTATTCTATTTATCGCAAAATGCGTGATAAAAAGAAACGTTTCGACCAAATCTATGATTTGATTGCCATTCGTTGTATCATGGAAACACCTAGCGATGTTTACGCTATGGTTGGTTACATTCATGAATTGTGGCGTCCAATGCCAGGGCGTTTCAAAGATTATATTGCTGCGCCTAAAGCCAATGGTTACCAATCTATTCACACGACTGTTTACGGACCAAAAGGACCAATCGAAATTCAAATCCGTACCAAAGAAATGCACCAAGTCGCTGAATACGGGGTTGCTGCTCACTGGGCTTACAAAAAAGGGATTAAAGGCAAGGTTGATAGCCAGGAACAAGCTGTCGGTATGAGTTGGATTAAAGAGTTGGTTGAATTGCAAGATGCCTCAAACGGTGATGCGGTAGACTTTGTCGATTCAGTTAAACAAGATATTTTCTCAGAACGTATCTATGTCTTCACCCCAACAGGTGCCGTTCAAGAATTGCCAAAAGACTCTGGGCCAATTGATTTTGCTTACGCCATTCACACACAAGTTGGTGAAAAGGCTGTTGGTGCTAAGGTTAATGGTCGTATGGTACCACTAACTGCCAAACTTAAAACAGGTGATGTGGTTGAAATTGTAACCAATCCAAATTCATTTGGACCAAGCCGCGACTGGATTAAAATTGTTAAGACAAACAAAGCCCGTAACCGCATCCGCCAATTCTTGAAAAATCAAGATAAGGAATTGTCAGTCAACAAGGGTCGTGAGCTTTTGGTGGATTATTTCCAAGACCAAGGCTATGTGGCTAACAAATACTTGGATAAAAAACACCTTGAAGCCATTTTGCCACGTTTCAGTGTTCGTAGCGAAGAAGCTCTTTATGCGGCTGTTGGTTTCGGTGAAATTAGTGCGGCAGCAGTTTTCAATCGTTTAACAGAAAAAGAACGTCGCGAAGAAGAACGCGCCAAAGCGAAAGCAGAAGCAGATGAACTCATGAATGGTGGCGAAATCAAGACAGAAAATAAAGAAGTCTTGAAAGTCCGCAGCGAAAATGGCGTTATCATCCAAGGTGCTTCAGGTCTTTTGATGCGTATCGCCAAATGTTGTAACCCAGTGCCAGGTGACCCAATCGAAGGTTATATCACCAAAGGTCGTGGGGTGGCTATTCACCGTGCGGACTGTCACAATATCAAGAGCCAAGAAGGCTATGAACAACGTCTGATCGAGGTCGAATGGGACGACGCTACTAGCGCTAATAATGATTACATCGCTGAAATTGATATTTATGGTCTTAACCGTTCAGGGCTTCTAAATGATGTTCTTCAAGTCCTTTCAAACGTTACTAAGAACATTTCAACCGTCAATGCCCAACCAAGTAAGGATATGAAATTTGCGAATATTCACGTTAGCTTCACAATTCCAAACTTGACGGAATTGACTGCTGTTGTCGATAAAATTAAAATCATTCCAGACGTTTATTCTGTCAAACGTACAAATGGATAACTAAAATGAGCTGTATAATCAGCTCATTTTTTTGTTTGAAAGAGTATGTGGTAAGTGCTTTTTTTATTTTTCTGAAAATGTTAAAATGGCAGTAATGAAAGCGAATTTATTTTCAGAAAGGAATAGATATGAAAGTAGTCATTCAACGTGTTAAAGAGGCACAAGTTGTAATTGATGATGAACTGGTTGGAGATATCAATCAAGGTTTATTGTTGTTAGTTGGAGTAGGACCAGATGATGAGCAAGAAGATCTTGATTACGCTGTTCGTAAAATCACTAATATGCGCATCTTTTCAGATGACATGGGCAAGATGAATTTATCTGTCCAAGATATTAAAGGAAGTATCTTATCAGTGTCTCAATTTACTTTGTTTGCGGATACCAAAAAAGGCAATCGTCCAGCATTTACAGGTGCCGCAAAACCTGATAAAGCTGAAAAAATGTACCTTGACTTTAATGAAGCACTTGCTCAATTCGTTCCTGTTGAAACAGGTGTTTTTGGTGCAGACATGCAAGTTAGCCTAGTCAATGACGGTCCTGTTACCATTATTTTGGATACAAAATCACGTTAAGTTTAGTTAAGAATGGACGGAGGTGGAAGATGTCATTAGAGCG
Organism: Streptococcus equinus; assembly: GCF_900101445.1. GTDB lineage: Bacteria > Bacillota > Bacilli > Lactobacillales > Streptococcaceae > Streptococcus > Streptococcus equinus_B. Next base: position 113,183 of record NZ_FNKE01000002.1, read on the forward strand.
ATTGTTTCCAGAAGCTGTTGAAGCTGGCAAGGTTGAGCATGCAGAAGATTGGGTAGCTGTTGAGGAAAATGGGCAAACGTATTACCTTCCTCTAGCAAATCTGAGTGAGCGTGAAAAAGCATTACTGGCTTTGCAAAATGACGGTATTTTAGAAGACAAGGTGACTGAGAATCCTTGGTACCGTTATTTGATTCAAGATGATTTGAGTGTGGCAAAAGATTATAAAGCCTTGCAAATCATTTACATCGATCACAAGGAAGCCTTGCCAGAAGAACTGTGTGATTTTTTTGTGACCTTGTTACCTAACTTGCTTGCGACGGTGGTCATTTCAAAGACTAGAACATTACTCATTCTTGATCAAGAAGAGATGATTGAAGCAGAAGATTTAATCGATGATGTGCTGCCGACTTTGGAAAGTGACTTTGGTATCAAGTTAACCATTTTCTTTGGCAATGTCTGGTGTAAATTTCAAGCAGATGATTTGCCAGCTTTTTACCGTGAAGAAAGTCGCTTGTTTGCCAATATGAGACATTTTCGTGGTAATGAACGAACAGTCAGTTTTTCACAAATGTTGCTGCTAGCTTATGCGCACCAGCTTGATTTGCCAGCTATTAAACATAAAATGTTGCAAGCTATTGATGATAGTAAAGACATCAGACCGATTATCATGACCATGTGGCAAGAGCAGGGCAATCTTGCTAAAACAGCACAGAGTCTCTATATTCACCGTAATTCTTTGCATTATAAAATCGAGAAATTTCGCCTCCTGTCAGGTTTGAATTTGAAAAATCTTAATGATTTGGCATTTTCATACCTCTTAATTATGGAAAATTAGTTTTTGGGCACATTGCACAAAAAATCTTGTGACTCCTGTCTATATCATGTAAGCGTTATCTTTGCTATAATAAAGCCACATAGATCAAAGGAGTTAAAAAATGGTAGAACTTAATCTTAATCATATTTACAAAAAATACCCAAATGCAAGCCACTATGCTGTTGAAGATTTCGATCTTGACATTAAAGATAAAGAATTTATCGTTTTCGTAGGACCTTCAGGTTGTGGTAAATCAACAACTCTTCGTATGGTTGCTGGTCTTGAAGATATCACAGAAGGTGAACTTAAAATTGACGGCGAAGTCGTTAATGATAAAGCACCAAAAGACCGTGATATTGCCATGGTTTTCCAAAACTACGCTCTTTACCCACACATGACTGTTTACGATAACATGGCATTTGGGCTAAAACTTAGAAAATATAAAAAAGACGAAATTGACAAACGTGTTCGCGAAGCCGCACAAATTCTTGGCTTGACAGAATTCCTTGAACGCAAACCTGCTGACCTTTCAGGTGGTCAACGTCAACGTGTTGCTATGGGGCGTGCTATCGTGCGTGATGCCAAAGTATTCTTGATGGACGAACCTTTGTCAAACTTGGATGCCAAACTTCGTGTGTCAATGCGTGCTGAGATTGCTAAGATTCACCGTCGTATCGGTTCAACAACAATCTACGTTACTCACGACCAAACAGAAGCCATGACACTTGCTGACCGTATTGTTATCATGAGTTCTACTAAAAACCCTGACGGTTCAGGAACAATCGGTCGCGTTGAACAAATTGGTACACCACAAGAACTTTACAACCGTCCAGCTAACAAATTCGTTGCTGGTTTCATCGGAAGTCCAGCCATGAACTTCTTTGAAGGAACAGTTAAAGACAATACTTTGGTTAGTGACTCAGGTTTCACAATTACTTTGCCAGAAGGTCAAAAGAAATTGCTTGAAACAAAAGGTTACAATGGTAAAAAAGTTATCTTCGGTATTCGTCCAGAAGATATCTCAAACAACCCACTAGCTCGTGAAACATACCCAGGAGCAACTCTTGAAGCTGAAGTTACTGTTTCTGAATTACTCGGTGCTGAAACAATGCTTTACGTTAAAGTAGGTAACACTGAACTTGTTGCTCGTGCGGATGCGCGTGATGTTTACCAACCAGGTTCAAAAGTGGAATTGACATTGAATGTTGCCAAAGGTCACTTCTTTGACCCAGAAACGGAGGCAGCTATTCGCTAATTTAACGCTATCCAAAACAGAACTCTTCTAGAATACAACCCAAAAAGCCTTACGTCTAACGACGTAGGGCTTTTTTGGGTTTTCATCATAAAATAAAGTTACTTACCAGATGATAAGTAACTTTTTCATTGTCTAAATTTATTCGTCGGCAACCATAATATCAGTTAATTGACCAAATTTTTCTTTGGCATCTTCAGAAATACCTGAATCAGTGACCAGGTGATCGATTTTGCTGACATTGTAGAAATCATAAAAATCGTATTTATCGAATTTTTCATGATCGACGAGAAGGAATTTTTCAAAGGCATTATCAAGGGCAATGCGTTGAATTTCTCCTTCGCTTTCGCTGTAAGTAGCTACAGAATCCCCAAAGACACCGTTAGCACTAACAAAGGCTTTTGAGAACTTGAGATTTTGCAAGTAGTTAGCAGTCAGTGAGCCAACAAAGGCACCTGTGATATCACGGTATTCACCGCCGGTTAAGATTAAATCGGTGCTTTTATTTTGATTTAAAATGGTGAATACTGGCAAACTATTTGTCACGACACGGATGTTTTTGGCAACAAGTTCGTGAGCAAAATGTTCCAGCGTTGTTCCGGGACCGATAAAGACTGTTTCGCCTTCTTGAATGAGTGTGCTGGCGAACTTAGCAATGGCACGCTTTTCTTCGATTTGTAGTTCTTGTTTTTCAGTGTTTGATTTTTCGTATTTTGGTTTTACTTTTGGTGTATCAATACTTTGTGCGCCACCATGGATACGAATCAATAAGCCTTCTTTGTCTAGCTCGTCAAGGTCACGACGAACTGTCATGTCAGAAACACCAAGTTCTTTAATGATGTCATTTACTGTAATAACACCTTTGACGTTGATTTTTTCAAGAATCCACTGGAGGCGTTCTTTTTTCAGCATGTCAATCTCCTTTCTTTTCTTTATTCCTTGTCACTATCATATCACAAAGAGACTGGTAACTCAACAAATAAGAAAAAAAAGAAACATTTTGAAACAGTTTTGTAACAATCATGAAAAGTACCGAAGTTAAAGCGTTTTTCGAGAGTTTCTCAAAATGAAACAAACACAAAGCAACAAACATTTTTAAAAAAATATTAAACAAATATGTTGACAAATGTTTGTTTTAGAATTATTATATAAACATAAAAAAACGTTTTTAAAAAATTATCTAGATAAAAGAAAAATTTTGAGGTGTTAAAATGACAGTTATTCTTGGTTCAGATGCTGCAGGGGAAACTTTAAAAAATATTGTTAAAGATTACCTGCTTGAAAATGCTTATGACGTCAAAGACGTTACAGATGTCAAAAAAGATTTTGTTGATAATACGCTTGCGGTTGCAGCAGGAGTTAATGCTTCTGATGATAATCTTGGTATTATGATCGATGCTTATGGTGCTGGAAGTTTTATGACAGCTACAAAAATCAAAGGCATGATTTGTGCAGAAGTTTCAGATGAACGCTCTGCTTACATGACACGTGCTCACAATAATGCGCGCATGATTACCATGGGTTCAGAAATTGTCGGTGTTGAATTAGCTAAAAACATTGTTAAAGGATTTTTGGAAGGTCACTATGACGGTGGTCGTCACCAAATCCGTGTCGATATGTTAAATAAAATGTGTTAAGAGCGAGGGAGATAAAATGAAAATTGCAATTGGATGTGACCATATCGTAACAACAGAAAAAATGGCAGTGTCAGACTTTTTGAAATCAAAAGGCTATGAGGTTATTGATTGTGGAACTTATGACCACACACGTACGCACTACCCAATCTTTGGTAAAAAAGTTGGTGAAGCTGTGACAAGTGGTCAAGCGGATTTAGGTGTTTGTATCTGTGGTACAGGTGTTGGGATTAACAACTCTGTCAATAAAGTTCCAGGTATTCGCTCAGCTTTAGTGCGTGATATGACAACCGCTATTTATGCCAAAGAAGAATTGAATGCGAATGTCATTGGTTTTGGTGGCAAAATTACTGGTGAATTGTTGATGTGTGATATTATCGAAGCCTTTATCAAGGCTGAGTACAAACCAACCGCAGAAAATAAAGCTTTAATTGAAAAAATTGCAGCTGTGGAAACAGTTAATGAAGAGCAAAGTTCACCAGATTTCTTTGATGAATTTCTTGAGAAATGGGATCGTGGCGAATATCACGATTAGGAGATAATAAGATGATTCTTACTGTAACGTTGAACCCATCGATTGATATTTCTTATCCGCTGGATGATTTAAAGTTGGATACTGTGAACCGTGTTGCTGATGCACGAAAAACAGCAGGTGGCAAGGGGCTGAATGTCACTCGAGTATTATCAGAAATTGGCGATCATGTGACAGCAACGGGTTTTGTTGGTGGAAAGCTAGGAGATTTTTTGACAAGACAATTGGATAAAAGTCAGATTAATCACCGCTTTTTTAAGATTCATGGTGAAACGCGTAATTGCATTGCGATTTTACATAACGGATTGCAAACAGAAATTTTAGAAGCTGGTCCCATGATTGACCCAGATGAGGCAGATGGTTTTCTTAATCATTTTCGCTATCTTTGTCCGTCATATGATGTCATCACGATTTCAGGAAGTCTTCCAGCTGGTCTTGAGGATAATTACTATCAAAAGATGATTAGTCTAGCAAATTCTCAAGGTAAAAAAGTTGTGCTAGATTGTTCTGGCAAAGCATTAGAAGCTGTTTTAGTTGGCGCTGACAAACCATTTGTTATCAAACCAAATACCGAAGAGTTGTCTCAACTTGTTGGAAAAACGGTTACTGATGATGTAGCAGAGCTAAAAACAATCTTGCAAGATGACTTATTTGATGGCATTGATTGGGTGGTTGTGTCACTAGGTGGCAAAGGAGCTTTTGCAAAACACGACAATCATTTTTACCGCGTCACTATTCCCAAAATCAATGTGGTAAATCCAGTCGGATCAGGGGATTCGACAGTGGCTGGGATTGCTTCAGCAATTACTCACAGTCTATCAGATAAAGATTTCCTATGCCATGCCAATGTTCTTGGAATGCTAAATGCGCAAGAAAAAATGACTGGGCATGTCAATATGAAACATTACGAAAACTTATTTAATCAAATTCAGGTAGAAGAGGTATAGAAAAAATGGTATTAACACAAGGAAAACGTAACTTACTAGAAAAACTTAGTCGTGAGGGTGTCATTTCTGCATTGGCATTTGACCAACGTGGGGCTCTCAAACGCATGATGGCAAAATATCAAACAGAAGAACCAAGTGTTGCACAAATTGAACAATTAAAAGCTTTGGTTTCTGAAGAATTAACACCATATGCCTCATCTATTCTTCTTGACCCTGAATACGGATTGCCTGCAAGCAAAGTCCGAGATGACAATGCAGGATTGTTGTTGGCTTATGAAAAAACTGGTTATGATGCCACAACAACTAGCCGCTTGCCAGATTGCTTGGTAGAATGGTCAGCTAAGCGCCTTAAAGAAGAAGGCGCAGATGCAGTGAAATTCTTGCTTTACTACGATGTCGATGGCGATGAATACATTAATCTTCAAAAGCAAGCCTATATTGAACGCATTGGGGATGAATGTAAAGCTGAAGATATGCCATTCTTCCTTGAAATCTTGACTTACGATGAAAACATTTCTGACAATACTAGTGCAGCATTTGCCAAAGTCAAACCACACAAGGTTAATGAAGCTATGAAAGTTTTCTCTGATGAACGCTTTGGCATCGATGTGCTTAAAGTTGAAGTCCCTGTCAATATGAAATATGTTGAAGGTTTTGCGGATGGTGAAGTGGTTTACACAAGAGAAGAAGCAGTACAAGCCTTTAAAGACCAAGAAGTGGCTAGCCATTTGCCATACATCTACCTAAGTGCAGGTGTGTCAGCGAAACTTTTCCAAGAAACGTTGGCATTTGCAGCTGAATCTGGTGCTAATTTCAATGGTGTGCTTTGTGGACGTGCGACATGGGCTGGTTGTGTTCAAATCTATATTGAACAAGGTGAAGCTGCTGCGCGTGAATGGCTTCAAACGCAAGGACGCAAAAATATTGAAGACCTCAATAAAGTTCTTGTGAAGACAGCTAGTCCTTGGACTGAGAAAGTAGTTGAAGTTGCTTTTGCCTAAAGCAATTAGCAAAACTTCTTTGATATACTTTGTTTTTTGATACTGGGAATGTTGATTGTGAGGATGAACATTCCTTTTTTTAGAAAGGGAAGGAAATTATGGTCATCGAATTAAAAAATGATTTCTTGACGGTTCAATTTAAAGAATTTGGGGGAGCTTTGTCTTCTATCAAAGATAAAGATGGCATCGAATATTTGTGGCAAGGAGACCCAAAATATTGGAGTTCACAGGCACCTGTGCTCTTTCCAATTTGTGGTAGCTTACGTGATGATGAAGCGATTTATCGTCCAAATGTTCGTCCGCATTTTACAGGAATCATCACACGTCATGGCTTGGTGCGTAAGAAAAATTTTAGTTATCACCCCATATCAGAAGACAGTGTTGCTTTTAGCATTACACCCGACAGTGATATGTTAGCGAATTATCCTTATGATTTTGAACTTAAAATCATTTATACCTTAATCGAAAAGACTATCAAGGTGACTTATCAAGTTAGCAATCGTGAGACTGAAAAGCGGATGCCGTATTTTATCGGGGGACATCCAGGTTTTAACTGTCCTTTGCTAAATGATGAGGAATACGAAGATTATTATCTTGAATTTGAAAAAGAAGAAACTTGCTCGGTACCAGAAACTTTTCCAGAGACTGGTTTACTTGATGTGACAAAGCGGACGCCATTTTTAAACCATCAAAAGGTGTTAGAGCTAGATTATGCTTTGTTTGCTAAAGATGCGATTACTTTGGACTGTTTAACTTCGCGTAGTATTTCTTTGAAATCTCACAAGCATGCTAAAGGTTTGCGACTAGACTTTGCTGATTTTCCAAACTTGGTTTTATGGTCGACAGCTAATAAGAGTCCTTTTATCGCTTTGGAACCTTGGAGTGGCTTGTCAACGTCGCTAGATGAAAGTGACGTTTTGGAAGACAAACGTCAGGTTACTTTTGTAGATAGCGGTCAAACGAGTGAAAAATCCTTTGCTATTACCATTTTTTGAAAATGTTTATAAACAAACAAAAAAACTCAAAAAATAAACAAGAAAGGGTTTACAAAACTAAAAATGTGTGATATATTATAACCATAGAAATTAAATAGAGTGGATTGTAACTAAGACATTAGGCAAGACCGCAAATAATCTAGACGGAAGAAATCTAGCTTGTTTGTGGTTTTTTATTTGTCTAAACCACTGGGGAGGGGTAGAATGTTTCGGATTATACAAGCGCTCAACAATAATGTTGCCCTAGTTAAAAATGAACAAGGACAACAGGCTGTCGTTATGGGACTAGGAATTGTTTTTCACAAGAGAAAAGGTGATTTAATCACACCAGATAAAGTTGAAAAAGTCTTTTCTTTAAAAACTGAGGAATCTAAGGAAAACTTTTTAACGCTCTTGAAGAACATTCCGCTTGATATCTTAACGGTTACTTACAATATGATTGATGAATTGGTGAAAAAACATCAATTTCCTGTGCAAGAATATTTGTATGTCACGCTTACCGATCACGTTTATTCTGTTTATCAGAAGTTATTAAAAGGGACCTATCAAGAAAGTCATTTGCCAGACATTTCGAAAGAATACGTGACCGAGTTTGAGATGGCAAGAGAAGCTGTTGAGATATTGAGTCAAAAGTTATCAGTAACTTTTCCTGATGACGAAGTTGGGCGCATGGCACTGCATTTCATTAATGCTAAAGGTGACTACGATGTTTCAGCGACGAAAGAAGAGAGCGCTAGAAAACGCGTCTTGGAATTAGTCGAGGATGAATTAGCCAAGAATGGCATCAAGCGTAGTAGTGCTAATGGCAATCTTTACGACCGTTTGATGATTCATCTTACTTATCTAATCAATCGATTACAGACTAATCAGCAAGATGAAACATCTTTGATAAGTATGGAAGAATTTGTTAAATCAGATTATCCAAAAGCTTATCAAATTGGTCGAGCCATTTACAACTTGATTGAAGAAGAATTGCAGCTGGATTTATCACGCAGTGAACGTGTTTATCTGGTTATACATATTCAACGTTTATTAAAATAAGGAGAAAATAATGTACAAATTACCTGATGATTTTATTTTTGGTGGCGCAACAGCAGCTTACCAGGTTGAAGGCTCAACAAATGAAGGTGGCAAAGGACCTGTGGCTTGGGATGATTTCCTAGCAGAACAAGGACGTTTCAGTCCAAATCCAGCTAGCGATTTTTATCACCAATACCCAACAGATATTGAGCTTTGTGAAAAATTTGGTGTTAATGGACTCCGTTTATCGATTGCTTGGAGTCGTATTTTCCCAAATGGTAGAGGTGAGGTTAACCAAGAAGGTGTTGATTTTTACCACAAAGTTTTTGCAGAATGTGAAAAACGCGGTATCACAACTTTCGTAACACTTCATCACTTTGATACACCAAAAGTGTTGTTTGATAACGGTGATTTCTTAAACCGTGACACGATTGAAGCTTTTGTTGATTATGCCAAATTCTGTTTTGAAGAATTTACAGAAGTTCGTCACTGGAGTACTTTCAATGAAATCTATCCAGTCGCAACTAACCAATATCTACTTGGAATTTTCCCACCAGGTATCAAATATGACCTTTCAAAAGTTATCCAATGTCTTCATAATATGATGTACGCACATGCGCGTGTGGTTAATTTGTTTAAAGATGGCGGCTACCAAGGTGAAATTGGTGTGGTTCACTCTCTTGAAACAAAATACCCTGCAACTGATAGTGAAGAAGATAAACATGCCGCTTTCCTAGATGATGCTCTTTCAATTCGTTTCTTACTTGATGCAACTTATCTAGGTTATTATTCAAACGAAACAATGGAAGCGCTTAACGAAATCTGTGCAGCGAACAATGCAAGCTACGAATTCCTTGATAGCGACTTTGAGGAAATGAAAAAAGCTAGTCACCGCAACGATTATCTTGGTATTAACCATTATCAATGTCACTTTGTTAAAGCCTACAATGGTGAGAATGCTATTCACCACAACGGTACAGGTGATAAAGGAACATCTGTTTACAAAGTTAAAGGTATCGGCGAACGCATTTACAAAGAAGGTATTCCAAGAACAGATTGGGACTGGATTATCTATCCTGAAGGTTTGTATGACTTGCTTCTTCGCATCAAAGCAGATTACCCACACTATAACAAGATTTACATCACAGAAAATGGTATGGGTTACAAAGATGAATTTGATGATGGTATCGTTATGGACACAGCTCGTATTGATTATTTGAAAGTTTACCTTCAATCTCTTGCTAAAGCAATTGAGGCTGGAGTTAATGTTAAAGGATATTTCCTATGGTCATTGATGGATTGTTTCTCATGGTCAAATGGATATAATAAACGCTATGGTTTGTTCTATGTGGATTTTGAAACACAAAAACGTTATCCAAAAGCATCAGCTTACTGGTACAAACACATCAGCGATACAAAAATTGTAGAATAGGGGATTTTGAAAATGGATAAAAAAGAATTACAAATGTTGGGATTTGAAATTGTAGCTTACTCAGGTGATGCTAGAAGTACACTATTACAATTGCTCAAGGAAGTTCGTTCTGGCAACTTTGACAATGTTGACAAAGCCATTAAAGATGCTGATGAAAACTTAGCAAAAGCGCACAATGCTCAAACAGCCTTGCTAGCACAAGAAGCAGGTGGTGAAGACTTGGAACTTGGTTTTATCTTCGTTCACGGTCAAGACCACTTGATGACAACCTTGTTGCTACGTGACCTTATTACGGATTTTATTGAATTATATAAAAATCGCTAATTTTTAAAAAAGAAAGGAAGTGAACCAAGGCTTGGCAAATGCTTAATCTCCTCTCGTTTGCTAAGCTCAGGTTCTTGGGGAGTTTTATCATGAACAAACTCATTCAACAAATTGAAAAGGGTAAACCTTTTTTTGAAAAAATTTCTCGTAACATTTATCTAGGTGCCATTCGTGATGGTTTCCTAGCAGCAATGCCAGCTATTCTCTTTTCTAGTATTTTCATCTTGATTGCATCCATTCCGGATGTTCTTGGAATCAAATTACCAGAAGATTTCTCAAACTGGCTTTGGAAGATTTACAATTATTCAATGGGTGTAGTTGCCCTTCTTGTTTCAGCGACAACAGCACGTTGTTTGGCAGAATCTGTTAACCGCAAAATGCCAGGTAACAAAAAAATCAATGCGGTGTCTGTCATGCTTGCCTCAATTGTCAGTTTCTTGATGTTGAGTGCTGATGAAATCAAAGATGGACTTGCTACTGGTTACATGGGTACAAAAGGTATCCTAGCAGCTTTCGTTGCAGCCTTTATCACTGTGAATGTTTATAAATTCTGTGTGCTTCGTGACATTACAATCAAGATGCCAAAAGAAGTACCTGGTACTATTTCTCAAACATTCCGCGATATTTTCCCATTCTCATTTGCAGTTTTTGCAGCAGTTATTATTGATACAATTATTCGTCATTTCTTTGGTACATCATTTGCTGAAGCAGTTATCACTTTGTTGCAACCTTTGTTTACAGCAGCAGACGGCTATCTTGGAATTGCAATTATCTGGGGTGCAATGGCACTCTTCTGGTTCGTTGGTGTGCATGGACCATCAATCGTAGAACCAGCTATCGCAGCGATTATCTATGCGAATGTCGAAACTAACCTTCAATTGTTTAAAGCTGGCGAACATGCTTCAAACGTATTGACTGTCGGTCTTGGTAACTTTGTTGGTACTATGGGTGGTACTGGTGCCACACTTGTCGTTCCATATCTTTTCTTGCTATTTGCTAAATCAAAACAATTGAAAGCCGTCGGTAAAGCTTCATTTATCCCAGTTAGCTTTGCTGTTAACGAACCTTTGCTTTTTGCAACACCAATTATTCTAAACCCTTACTTCTTTATTCCATTCCTTTTGGCGCCAATTGCCAACGTTTGGATTTTCAAATTCTTTGTTGATGTGCTTCAAATGAACAGCTTCATGTATGTTCTTCCTTGGGCAACACCAGCTCCAATCGGACTTATTCTTGGTACAGGCGTTAGCCTTCTAGCTGTTGTTCTTGTCTTTGTTCTTATTGCTGTTGATGCGATTATTTACTTCCCATTCATCAAAGCTTATGATGCTTCACTTCTTGAAGAAGAAGCTGAAAATGCTGCAATAGAAGAACTTGAAAGTATTACTCCAGTAAAAGCTGCAGAAAAAGTTGTTGAAGCAAAACCTGCTGTTAAAGTGACAACTGATAAACCAATCAACGTCTTAGTTCTTTGTGCCGGTGCTGGTACAAGTGCTATGCTTGCTAACGCTCTTACTGAAGGAGCGGCAGCCACAGGTGCAAATATCACAGCTTCAGCTGGTGCTTATGGCTCACACTATGAAATTATGAAAAACTTCGATATGATTGTCCTTGCTCCTCAAGTCAATTCATTCTACGAAGATATCAAGAAAGATACTGATGCCCTTGGTATCAAATTAGCTGCCACAAAAGGCGCTGAATACATTAAATTAACTCGTGACCCAGAAGGTGCTGTAGCCTTCGTAATGTCTTACTTTGCTTAAGAGAACAAAAGCAGGATACGATTATGAAAAAGCTAAAGAAACTGATTTTAGTAAGTGCGGCTGTGCTAGGCCTGACTGTTGTGAACGATGGCCTAGTCAAAGCCGATGACTTTATCAACGGAGCTGACATTTCTATTCTTGATGAAATGGAAAATAGCGGAGCGGTTTATAAAAGTAATGGAACTCAAAAAGATCCGCTGACCATTTTAAAAGATAATGGTGTCAACTATGTTCGTTTGCGTCTGTGGGTTGACCCTTATGATGCAAATGGCAATCCCTACGGTGCAGGAACTAATGACTTAAACAGAACACTAAAATTAGCGAAACGTGCTAAAAATAAAGGCTTAAAAGTCTTACTTGATTTTCACTACAGTGATTTTTGGGTAGACCCAGGGAAACAAAATCTTCCAAAAGCCTGGCAAAATCAATCCTTTGAACAATTAAATTCAAGTGTCTATTCTTACACAGCTGATGTCCTTAATCAGATGAAATCAAAAGGCATTTACCCTGACATGGTGCAAATCGGAAACGAATTAAACAGCGGTATGCTATGGCCATATGGAAAAAGCTGGGGCGGGGATGGAAAAGAATTTACCCGCCTAGCAACTTTCCTAAAATCTGGTGTTCAAGCGGTAAAAGACACCCAAAGTAGTAACACTCCAATCATGCTTCACTTAGCAGACGGTGGTAACCAATCAACTTTCCAATGGTGGTTAGATGAGATTACCAATCAATCCGTTGATTTTGATATTGTCGGCATTTCGTATTATCCTTATTGGCATGGCAGCCTAGCTGACCTTTCAGCCAACATGGATAATATCAGCGAACGCTACAATAAAAAAGTGGTTGTGGTTGAAACAGCTTATGCCAATACTCTTGATAATCTTGACCAAAAAACAAACGCCTTCACAGCAACGGAAGAAGCAGCTGGAGGCTACAAAGCAAGCCAAGATGGTCAATACGAATTTTTGACAGACTTGGTTGATAAGATTAAGGACGTTAAAAATAACAACGGACTCGGTTTCTTCTACTGGGAACCACTCTGGTATAACGGTAATGTCTCATGGGCCACACAAGCAGGTATGTCATATCTTGGCGTTTCAGATATGACAGGTAACGAATGGGAAAATCAAGCAGTCTTTGATTTCCAAGGAAATGCTTTACGTGGTATCAAAGCATTCAATTACTCTAATCTAACGAATCTCCTTCAAAACAACAGCTTTGAATGGGACGGTTATACCGAAACTCCATCATCTTGGAAGATTTGGAAAAATGGTCAAACTTCAGCTATTAAGACCGAAAGTTATGATAATACGCGTTATAAACTCAGCTTCTGGTCAGATAAAGCTTATGAAAGTTCTATCTATCAAACAGTAGGCAACCTCAGCTCAGGCACTTATAAATTAAGCATCGATGCTATGGGTGACACAAGTCTTGAAACTGCAGAACTTTATATCAAAAACTACGGTGGCAACGAACAAAAAATCTCTCTCAAAGACTCAAGTACTTGGAAAACCTATACCATCGACAACATTCAAATCACAAACGGACAATGCGAAGTTGGCATTTACGTCAAATCATCAACCAACAAATGGCTAAATATCGATAACGTCCGACTAGTGAAAGTTGATTAAAACATTTCTCCCCCAAGAATTCAGTTCTCGGGGGATTTTTGATTGATAAGGTAAAGTCATGAATTTTTTGAGGATTGTAGTATAATGCTCCTTATAAGGAAGGTTGAGTTTAAAACTGGTTTATGAAAAATATGGGAGATTCATATGAACAGTGTTGAGTTAAGAAATGTTGTTAAGGAATTTTCAAAGGTTACTGTTTTAGATGGTATAAATCTGACAGTAAAAGAGTCACATATCACTTGTTTACTTGGTCCGTCTGGTTCTGGAAAGACAACGATTATGAAATTAATGACTGGTTCAGAAAAGCCGACTAAGGGACAAATAATGCTTTTTGGACATCAGCTTAGTAAGCATGATATTGGTCAGATTGGTTACATGCCACAAGCAGATGCGATTTATTTGGATTTGTCTGCCTATGACAATCTTTTATTCTTTGGACAATTATACGGAATGTCAAAGAATAAAATCAAACAGCGAATTGACTATTTAGCAAGACTTTTAGATTTGGAAAATCACTTAAAACAGTTGGTATCAACTTATTCTGGAGGAATGAAAAAACGCTTATCTTTAGCAATTACCTTGCTTAATGACCCAAAACTGTTAATTTTAGACGAACCAACAGTTGGCATTGACCCTATTTTACGACAGAAGATTTGGCGAGAATTTCGACAATTACAAAAACAAGGAAAGACTTTGTTAATCTCAACTCATGTTATGGATGAAGTGAAGTATTGTGATTATGGTATTTTCATTCGTGATGGAAAAGTGATTGCTACTGATAGTATGGAAACATTGCTTGAAAAGAGTGGTTCAGATGTTGAAAAATTGTTTTTAGTAGAGGAAGGAGTGACAAAATAATGGTTGCAACTTGTCTACGTGTTATTAAGCAGATTTTACATGATAAAAGGTCTATCAGTATGATTTTTGTGGTTCCTTTGGTCATCACTACCTTTCTTTTCTTTCTGTTAGGAGATAGTGAGGTTCATTTGTCATTGGCGACAAATAGTCAGAATCCGTCAGTTATAAAATTGCTGAAAAAAGATGCAGATGTCACGGTTGTTGATGATTTAAAAGGTATTGATAAGAATCTAAAATCCGGCAAGTATGATGCCTATATCAAGTATACTGACCAAGGAACAGAGCTTTATTTCCTTGAAGAAAATTCGCTTTATGTCAATAAAGTACATGACATTTTGAAAAAAACTCAGGAAAAATTATCACCGCAATTAGGGGTGACTACTCATTATCTTTATGGAAATCAGTTAAAAACAACTTTTGAAAAATTAACCTATGCATTAATTGCCATTGTAGCTTTCTTCTTAATTTTCCTCATTTCAGGAATCGCCTTTGTGAGAGAACAGGTACTAGGGACACTTGAGAGAATCTTAATCAGCCCAGTCTCAAAATTACGCTTAATTTTGGGATATACGCTTGGTTTTAGTGCTTTTGGAATTATTCAAGGAACGCTTTTGTTGTTATTTTCTCGATTTATCTTAAATGTTCCTTTTGAGGGAAACTTTGTTTTGATGGAATTGACGATTATTTTATTGTCTATTTCTGCTGTATCGATTGGGATGTTCATTGCTATTTTTGCTAATACAGAGTTTCAAATGGTACAATTTATTCCCATTGTAATCGTGCCACAAATTCTATATTCAGGAATTATCGCGATAAGGATTTTGCCATTTCATCTAGAAAAATTACAATTTATTATGCCAATCTATTATGGAGCGCAGGCTTTGAAGAAGGTTATGGTGGATGGATTGACTATTAATTCTGTTATATTAGAATGGCTAGCTTTAATTGTTATTAGTTTGCTTTTTACTTTATTAAATACTTTCTTTTTGAAAAAATATCGGGCATTGTAGAAAATTTTCCCCCCAAGGATTCAGTTCTTGGGGGAGATTTTTTATCTTTGTGTCTTGCGGTAGTTGCTTGGGCTTTGGCCAAAATGTTTTTTGAAGGCTTTGCTAAAAGCAAGGGCGTCTGTAAAGCCTACGGCGTTTGCGATATGTGAAATATGAAAGTCAGTGCTGGTTAGCAAATCAGCGCTTTTTTCCATGCGGATTTGACCTAAGTAATCTTTGATAGAATAACCTGTTTCTTCTTTGAAAATCTTGTAAAGGTAGGAGCGATTAAGATTGAGTTTTTTTGCAATTTGGCTAACTTTAAGAGTTTTGCTGTATTGGGTGTGGATAATTTTTTTCGTTTGTTTGATATAGTTTTGAATCAAAATATTGCTGTCTGACATGCTTTTACTTGGCAATTCTTCCATAAGAAAAGCTAGAAGTTTATAGAGTTCCGCAATCAGTTGGAGTTCAGTCACATCATCTAGTTTTTGGTCACGAAATTGCGTTAATTTGACGATTTGATCAAGAACTTTAGACTCAAGCGTCGAATGGCAGAAGTAGTGGTCGAGCAGCTGAGTTTTGCTCAAAATATTTTCAGCTTTTGACCCGCTAAAGCCAACCCAGAGATAAGTCCAAGGATGCTCACCATCGGCTTGGTAAAAGGCTACTTTACCTTTTGGAAGAATAAACATATCACCTGTTTTTAGCGGGGTCGTTACTCCGTCAATGGTGAACTTTCCCTTGCCGTCCACGATAAAATGCAGGACGTAGTTATCCCTGACAGTTGGGCCAAAAGAGTAGTTTTTAGCGCATATTTCAGCTCCATAATGGTCAACATTTAGGTCGAAATTATTGGTATTAAATTCGTTATAAGTATTTAGAACGTTCAAAGTATCAACTCCTCTTCAAGCAACATTTTACCATATATACCTAACATCCTACCATTCATTATTGTGAAAGTTAATGGTAAAATTTTAGTAAATATCAAGGAGGAAGCTTAATGGGGATCAAAATTGAAGGAAATCTATTTTACGTAAATAGTAAAAATATGTCATTGATTATTGAAAATCATGAGGGAGATTTGTTGCTTCGTCATATTGGAGGAAAAGTTACAGCTTATCATGGCTCTAATGCTCTTTTTGAAAAAGACCATGCCTTTTCTGGAAATCCAACTCCTGACGACAGAACTTACAGTTATGATACACAACGTCAGATTTTTGGGGTGCATGGTTTTGGTGATTTTCGTCAGCCATCTCTTAGCATTTCACACGACACTAATGACTTAACCCAATTTAAATTAAAAGATTATCACATCTTATCAGGAGCTGTTGAGGCAGCAGGGCTACCAAATCCACACAGTACAGAAAATGCTGAAACACTTGCTTTAGTCTTAGAAGATGATTTGGCAGGATTAGAGTTGACACTTTATTACACAGCTTATGCTGAGCGTTCAACAATTTCTAGCTTTGCTAAGATTAGCAATCTATCAGATAAAGCAGTTGTTATTAACCGTGCTTTATCAACTATGCTTGATGTTCCAGCTTCTGATTATGATGTGGTGACTTTGCAAGGAGCTTATGCGCGTGAAAAGACAGTTCGTCGCCATAAGCTTGAACAAGGTATTTTCACTGTCGCTTCAAATCGTGGTGCTTCAGGTCATGCGCACACACCAGCTATGGTGTTATGTGACCACACAGCTACGGAAGATGCTGGTCAAGCTTTGGCACTTCAATTGCTTTATAGTGGTAATTTCCAAGCTTTTGTTCAAAAAAATCAATTGAATGAAGTTCGCCTAGGTATCGGAATTAACGATGATAACTTTGCTTGGAAATTATCAGCAGGCGATAGTTTTGACACACCAGTGGCAATCATGACTTATTCAGCTAAGGGCTTAACACATTTGACTCATGAAAGTCAGTTATTTGTTCAAGAACATATCATGCCAAAAACATTTGCCCATGTTGAACGTCCGATTCTCATCAATAACTGGGAAGCGACTTATTTTGATTTCAAAAAAGAAAAATTGCTTGATTTAGCTGATGAAGCTAGCAAACTTGGTATCGAACTTTTTGTTCTTGATGACGGTTGGTTTGGCAATCGCTTCGATGATAATCGTGCCCTTGGTGACTGGGTGGTTAACGAAGAAAAACTTGGTGGCCCGTTAAATGACTTGATTGACAAAGTGCATGCCAAAGGCTTGAAATTTGGTTTGTGGTTTGAACCAGAGATGATTTCTGTGGACAGTGATCTTTACCGTGCACATCCTGACTGGGCTATTCAAGCGAAGGGACGCGGTCATACTTATTCTCGCAACCAATTGGTGCTCAACCTTGCCAATCCTGACGTAGTAGCTTATATCAAATCAGCTATCGATAAGATTTTGACAGAAAATGCTATTGATTACGTTAAATGGGATTATAACCGTAATATCACAAACATCGGAAATGGTGATTCAGTCCTTGCAACCAAGATGCAGTCACATGCTTATATGCTTGGCTTGTATGATTTGGTGTCTTATCTGACTGAAAAGCACAGCAATGTTCTCTTTGAATCTTGCTCTGGTGGCGGTGGTCGAAATGACCTTGGCATGATGCGTTACTTCCCACAAGTTTGGGCGAGTGATAATACTGATGCCATTTCACGTTTGCCAATTCAATATGGTTCAAGCTATCTTTACCCAACCATTTCAATGGGAGCTCACGTGTCAGCTAGCCCTAATCATCAAATGGGGCGCACAACTCCGCTTGAAACTCGTGGTAATGTTGCGATGATGGGAAATCTTGGCTACGAACTTGATTTGACAAGTTTACCACAAGCTGAAAAAGATGTGATTGCTGCTCAAGTCGCTCATTACAAAGAGATTCGACCAGTGATTCAATTTGGTAAGCAATATCGCTTGATTAATCCAGAAGCAGGGTCAAATGAAGCAGCGGTTCAATTTGTTTATGAAGATAAGGTAGTAGTCACTTATGTTCGCACACTTTCAACCATTGAAACCATTGAAACAACGCTTAAGTTGAAAGGATTGGAAGAAGAAGCGACTTACCAACTACAAGGAACAGACCAAGTCTTCTCAGGGGCAGAACTGATGTATGCAGGTATAACAGCAGTTCTTCCTCAAGGCGACTACCTCAGTAAACAATATTATTTCGTGAAACAATAAGGAGGCTTCTTATGAAATGGCCGAAACGATTGATAGCAGTAGGTGCTGCTACTCTTCTTGCGACTGCAGGAGTGACGTTGAGCGCTTGTTCAAGTCAAGATAAAACGTCAGCAAATGGCAAGGTGACTATCGAGTATTTTAACCAAAAGACTGAGATGGTTGATACCTTGAAGACGATGATTCAAGATTTCGAAAAAGAAAATCCCAATATTCATGTCAAAATGACCAGTGTCCCCAGTGCCGGTACTGTTTTAAAGACACGCATGCTAGCAGGCGATGCCCCAGATGTGATTAACATTTATCCTCAGAATGTTGATTTTAAAGAATGGGCAAAAGCAGGTTATTTTGAAGACATGACTGGCAAGACCTATCTTAAAAATATCAAAAATCATTACGAGAAAAACTATGCTGTCAAAGGTAAGATTTACAGTGTCCCTCTCTCAGCTAATGTTTCAGGGATTTATTTTAACAAAACAAAATTTGACGAGTTAGGTTTTAAGGTGCCAGAAACTTGGGCAGAATTTGAAACTTTGGTCAAACAAATCAAAGCTGACGGAGAAACACCGTTTGCGCTTGCCGGTAGTGAAGGTTGGACTTTAAATGGTTATCATCAATTAGCTTACATTAGTGTGACTGGCAGCGGCGATAAGGCAAATGATTACCTTCGTTTTTCTCCGGTGAATTCTATCTCAACCAATGACAAAGAAGTTAAAAGTGTTTTGAAACGTCTTGATTTATTGGCTGAAAAAGGAAATCAACAAACCAACTGGGAAGGGGCTTCTTACAATGACTCTGTTGTAGCTTTTGCGACTGAAAAAGCTTTAATGTTGCCTGGCGGGTCATGGGTGTTAGCTGCGATTAAACAACAAGACCCTAAATTTGACATCTCAACCTTTGCCTTTCCAGGTGAAAAAGCAGGTCAAGAAGTGACTGTTGGTGCGGGTGATTTGGCCTTGTCAATCTCATCAACAAGCAAACACAAAAAAGAGTGCGAAAAATTCATTTCTTACATGGCTTCAGCTAAAGCAATGCAAAAATATTATGATGTCGATGGCTCACCTGTATCTGTAAATGGTGTGGTTGAAGACGAGAACTCTCCCCTTGCTCCGCTTTATCAATTAGCTTTTACAGATAAGCACTATGTTTGGCTTGGTGAGAACTGGACAAGTGAAGATGATTTCTTTAACTTAACAGTAAATTATGTGATGAGCAAAGACGCTAAGCAATATACAGATGAATTAAATACCTTTTTCAATCCGATGAAAGCTGATGTGAAGAAGTAGGAGGAAAGTAGAATGCGAAAATTTTTAAATAAGTATTGGGGTTGGACGTTTTTGATTGTCCCCTTGGTTTTACAAGCTATCTTCTTCTATTTTCCAATGCTTCAGGGAGCTTTTTATAGCTTTACGAACTGGACTGGCTTGACTTATAATTTTGATTTTGTGGGGGTCAACAACTACAAAATCTTGATGACGGACACGAAGTTTTTTAAGGCTCTTGGTTTTACCCTTATTTTGACCATTGCTTTAATTGTTGGTGAAATTGTTATCGGAATTTGGGTGGCGCGTGCCCTGAATGCCAAAATCAAAGGACAGACATTCTTTAGAGCTTGGTTCTTCTTTCCAGCTGTTTTGTCAGGTTTAACGGTGTCTTTGATTTTCAAACAAGTCTTTAACTATGGTTTGCCTGCTATCGGAGAATCACTCAATATTGAATTTTTGAAAACCAGTCTTTTAGGAACTAGTGGCGGTGCTATTTTTGCAGCTATCTTTGTCATGCTATGGCAAGGTGTAGCCATGCCTATTATTCTCTTCTTGTCTGGGCTTCAAACCATTCCAAGTGAAATCACAGAAGCGGCAGCTATTGACGGCGCAGACAGTAAACAGATATTCTGGAATATTGAATTGCCGTATTTATTGCCAAGTATTTCAATGGTCTTTATCATGGCGCTTAAAGCTGGTTTGACTGCCTTTGACCAAATTTTTGCCTTAACTGGTGGTGGACCAAGTAATTCAACGACTTCGATTGGACTTTTGGTGTATAACTACGCCTTTTCAAGCAATCAATACGGTTACGCTAACGCCATTGCCTTGATTCTTTTTGCCATCATTGTGTTAGTATCAATGTTGCAACTCAAATTATCAAGTCGTTTTGAAGTATAGGAGTGAAAGATGAAAAAAGAAGAACGTTATAATACTTTTTGGAAATATGTCCTCTTGGTTGCAGGTTCTATTTTGATTTTGATTCCTTTGTTAGCAACGGTCTTTAGTTCCTTTAAAACGACCAAGGATATCATGCAACATTTCTTTGCTTTTCCAAATCCTGTTACCTTAGCTAACTATACACGTTTGTTAGCCGACGGTATTGGACACTATTTCTGGAATTCAACCATTATCACAGTCGTTTCAGTGATTTTGGTAACTTTGTTTATTCCAGCAGCAGCTTATTCAATTGCGCGTAATATGAGCAAAAAGCGTGCTTTTAATATCATGTATAGTTTGCTGATTTTGGGAATTTTTGTGCCTTTTCAAGTTATCATGATTCCAATTACTGTCATGATGAGTCGACTTGGTTTGACAAATATTTGGGGCTTAATTATCTTGTACCTCACTTATGCTGTGCCACAAACCCTGTTCTTGTATGTCGGTTATATCAAATTAAGTGTCCCTGATAGTTTAGATGAAGCAGCTGAAATCGACGGTGCCGATAAATTTACAACTTATCGCAAAGTTGTCTTTCCAATGCTAAAACCAATGCATGCAACAACCTTGATTATCAATGCCCTTTGGTTCTGGAATGACTTCATGCTTCCTCTTTTGATGTTGAATAAAACATCTGATTCATGGTCATTGCCACTTTTCCAATACAATTACACAGGACAATACCTCAGTGATTACGGACCAAGTTTTGCCTCATACGTCGTTGGCATTATCACCATCACAATCGTCTACCTCATTTTCCAAAAACACATTATCTCAGGAATGAGCAACGGCGCAGTGAAGTAAGGATACAGAGGGCGTATAGCGAGCACAGTGAAAATAGGGAGGCGACGTTGTGTCATTAAACCACAAGGAGGCACATCTTTTTCACCAAGCCCGTAGCCTGAGTTCAACTTAACTTGGTATAGTTGATGGTTGCTAAAGCACCTCATCAACTAATGCTAACCGCTATTGCGGCTTAGCTAACCACCTTACTAGTTCGAAAACAAAATATTATCGATTTTGTTTTCTCACGTCGTAATATATAAGGCGTATAATGGGCACAGTGAAAATTAAACATTAAGAAAACAAAGGAATAGTTATGACAATACAAAATAAAACGATGCTTATCACTTATTCAGATAGTCTGGGTAAGAATTTGAAAGAGCTAAAGGACAACCTTGAGCACTATTTCGGCGAAGCTGTTGGTGGTGTTCACCTGTTGCCTTTCTTTCCCTCAACAGGTGACCGTGGTTTTGCTCCTGTCGATTATGACGAGGTTGATTCCGCTTTTGGTGATTGGGATGATGTGAAAGCCTTGGGTGAGCAGTACTACCTCATGTTTGATTTCATGATTAATCACATTTCCCGTCAATCAAAATATTATAAAGATTATCAAGAAAAACACGAAGCAAGTCCATACAAGGATTTATTCTTAAATTGGGATAAATTCTGGCCTGAAAATCGTCCAACTCAAGCTGATATCGATTTGATTTACAAGCGTAAAGACCGTGCACCAAAGCAGGAAATTCACTTTGCGGATGGTTCTGTGGAACATCTTTGGAATACTTTTGGTGAAGAACAGATTGACCTTGACGTGACAAAAGATGTGACTATGGATTTCATTCGAAAGACCATTGAACATTTAGCTGAAAATGGTTGTGACCTCATTCGCTTAGATGCTTTTGCATACGCAGTCAAGAAACTAGATACCAACGATTTCTTTGTGGAACCAGAAATCTGGGAACTACTTGATAAAGTCCGTCGCATCGCTGCCGAAACCGGCACAGAATTGCTCCCAGAAATTCATGAACATTATTCGATTCAATTTAAGCTTGCTGAGCATGATTATTACGTGTATGATTTCGCACTTCCGATGGTGGTTCTCTATAGTCTCTACAGTGGGCGCGTGAAGCGCTTGGCAAAATGGCTGAAAATGTCCCCGATGAAGCAATTCACAACACTTGACACCCACGACGGTATTGGAGTGGTTGATGTCAAAGATATTCTAACTGATGAGGAAATTGACTACACTTCAAATGAGCTTTATAAAGTTGGAGCTAATGTCAAACGTAAGTATTCGTCAGCTGAGTACAATAATCTTGATATCTATCAGATTAATTCGACTTACTATTCAGCACTCGGTGATGATGACAAGAAATATTTCCTTGCGCGCTTGATTCAAGCTTTTGCACCAGGCATTCCGCAAGTTTATTATGTTGGATTTTTAGCAGGGAAAAATGACCTAGACTTGCTAGAAAAAACCAAAGAAGGACGCAATATTAATCGTCATTATTATAGTGGTGAAGAAATTGCTGAAGAAGTCAAGCGACCAGTGGTTCAAGCATTGCTAAAACTCTTCACTTTCCGAAATCAATCTGCGGCTTTTGACCTTGATGGGAGCATTGATGTTGAAGTTTTAGATGAAAATACATTGGTCATTACCCGTCGAAATCACGCTAGCAGCGTGATAGCTGAGGCAAAAATCAATCTCAAAGAGTTGACTTACACAGTGACTGAAAACGGTCGAGAACTGGTATTTTAAAGTGTTATTTGTTAAAGAGGTTCTCAAAATCATTTGGGAATCTCTTTTGTGGGAGGTTTTAAAAAAGTTCAATGCAAACGATTGCACAATTTAAAATAAAAAGCTAAAATAGAGTCAAAGAATTGTAAGAAAAGAGGTGCTCTATGGAAAAGCATTGGTGGCATAAGGCGACAATTTATCAGATTTATCCGAAATCATTTAAGGATTCAAATGGTGATGGCGTTGGAGATTTGCAAGGAATCATCAGTAAGCTTGATTACCTGAAAAAACTTGGAATTACAGCGATTTGGCTCTCACCGGTTTATCAGTCTCCTATGGATGATAATGGTTATGATATTTCAGATTATGAGGCGATTGCAGACATTTTTGGTGATATGTCTGACATGGAAGCATTGCTAGAAGAGGCTAAGGCGCGTGGCATTCGTATTATTATGGATTTGGTGGTCAATCACACGTCAGATGAGCACGCTTGGTTTGTTGAAGCGCGTGAAAATCCAGACAGCCAGTATCGCGATTTTTACATTTGGCGTGATGAACCAAACGAGCTAGAGTCGATTTTTGGAGGCTCTGCTTGGGAATATGATGCTGCTTCTGGTCAATACTATTTGCACTTTTTTAGTAAAAAACAACCTGACTTGAATTGGGAAAAACAGGTCTTGCGTCAGTCTGTTTACGACATGATGAATCGCTGGATTGATAAAGGAATTTCTGGTTTTCGTATGGATGTGATTGATATGATTGGGAAAATTCCTGACAAACTCATCGCAAACAACGGTCCGAAATTGCACGATTACTTAAAAGAAATGTACCAAGAAACCTTGGCTGGAAAAGACTTATTGACGGTTGGTGAAACTTGGGGAGCAACTCCAGAAATCGCTAAACAGTACTCATCACCAGCTGAGGAAGAATTATCTATGGTCTTTCAATTTGAGCACATTGGTCTTCAGCACAAGCTAGATGCCTCAAAATGGGAGTACGAAGAAGAACTAAACGTTCCTGCTCTCAAAGCTATTTTTAACAAATGGCAGACAGAACTTAAACTTGGTCAAGGTTGGAATTCCCTTTTCTGGGATAATCATGATTTGCCGCGCGTGCTTTCTATCTGGGGTAACACAGACACTTACCGCGAAAAATCAGCTAAAGCGCTAGCTATTTCCTTACATCTAATGCGGGGAACGCCTTATATCTATCAAGGTGAGGAAATTGGAATGACCAATTATCCGTTTAAGGATTTGGGAGAAATTGACGATATCGAGTCGCTTAATTTTGCCAAAGAAGCCCTTGAAAATGGTAAGACGCCCGAAGAAATCATGGATAGCATTCGCATGATTGGACGAGACAATGCTAGAACCCCAATGCAGTGGGATAGCAGTCAGAATGCTGGCTTTTCAACTGCTGATAAGACTTGGTTACCAGTCAATCCAAATTACACAGAAATTAATGTACAAGCAGCTTTAGACAATCCAGATTCTATTTTCTACACTTACCAAAAACTCATCAAGCTTCGCAAAGAAAATGATTGGTTGATTGACGCGGAGTTTGAGATTTTAGAGACAGCTGATAAAGTGTTCGCTTACCTCAGAAAAACAGCTGACGCCACTTACCTCATAGTTGCTAACTTATCAGATCAAGCCCAAGCATTTGAAAGTAACTTTGCTTACCAAGAAACCATCATCAGCAACACCTCAGAATTAACAGACTTTGAAAACCACAACCTCCAACCCTGGGATGCCTTTTGCGTTAAGGTTGGATGAGCAACTAAAAACCAGCTCTAAAGTAGGAGCTGGTTTTTTAATCTAATCTCGCTGATAATAAAAGCTGCAGAAGAAATCAGCAGATTTCATAGAAAGAGACGCAAAATGCGTCTCAGGTGTTAATAAAAATAAGAAATTAAATTATTTTAGAGGTGATATGTAATTCTCAGGAAGTTTACCATATGACGCAATATATTTTTCCTCAGCTATCGGAATGAGATGTTTTAATTCTTCAAGTGAAAAAATCTCTCTACTGTTAGGATTTGATATTAAGGTCACAGGATGTTTCTTTATTTTTTCTTTCCTGTGCTTTACTTTTTCCTCCTCAGTTGGTGGCCAAGCATCGTTTTGTGCTTTAAAAAGAATATCATCAGCTGAACGTTGTCCGTTTAAATATTCTTTAAAATCATCGGCTTGGATTTCAAAAATTCGTCGCACAGAAGCAATGCCAAGTTCAAAAACGGTGTAGTATTTTCCATCATGTTCGCGAATATAAAGATTATCAGGTGTTTTGACTTTCTTGTAAGTTTCAAATTCTTCCCAAGTAATTGATGTTATTCCCATAATATCTCCGATGATGTCGTTAGCGTTTGCCTAGTAAATAATTTGCAATAATGGTCTTTTGCTCAAATAATTGAGTATTTACTTCTTTGCGTTTCTCAAAGTTATCATTCCAATAATTAATATCTGATAATCCACCTCTTGAAGGAAAGAGTGCTTGATATAAGGAAATCTTTTCTCTTTCGCTAAAAGCTGATTTTTTCAGTAACTTTGTTTTTAATTCATTCAAAACATTTATTTGACTAGCAATACCATCAATGTGGTATTTATTTGATATAGTGATGAATTTATCTATTGCATTTATTACTTCAGTGGTCATATTAATTGTTCCTTTTTCTTATTATTGTATTATAGGCCAAGAATCTAATACCTCAATATTTTCTATATTCCAGGGGGAGTCAATAAAGATTTGGAGTTTATCAAGTCCACCTTGATAAATTCCTCCTTGACTTCCAACAGGTCCCATATAAATAGTTGTTCCTTTTGGAATTTTAATCTTGTAAACTTTATCAATAGGTGATTGACCACTATATGAACCATCTGAATTTTTCCAAATATCTTTTACAGCGGTATCAATTCTGACTTGGGCTCTAGATTGCGGTGGAATACTAGTGAACCATTGTCCCATAGGATTATTACAACTCCCTGCCCTATAAAGCACGATATCTTTTGAGGTAGTTTTAACATTATATCGACCGCCATAAAAGTTACGATTTGGAGTAGCTGGGTGGTTTAATAGTGGACCTGGATTAGTTAATGCATTAAATTCATAGTTAGATATATTATTTATATCCTTTATCCTATCAACAACCTTCACCCCATCCTCAACTTTACCAACGGTTGAGGCAACTTCCTCGGTTTTGGCGAGTTTAGCGAGGTTGCTTGCTTCGTCGACGTATTTGAGTTTGCCAACAGCAGCAGGGCCGACAAGTGTGGCGACATCGAAGAGGTAGCCACCGATTTCAAAAGTGTTTCCTGAGGTGATATTATGAAAGACTTGGCTAGCAGAATTTTCAATGCCTTTATAAACGGCTTTCCAAGCATCGATATCGCCGTGTTGGAGTTGTTTGATGAAAATATCTGTGGTAAGGATAGTCATCCCAGCACTTGTCACATCATCTTTAATCCATTGAGGTGTTTTTTGCTTAAATAAGGTATTGCCACCCCATTCAATTCCTTCGAAAGCTAGTTGGCCGAGTTGAGCAGCTCTAATTGCTAGTTGCTCAATGGTTGTTTAGAAAGGATTATAGAATAGTTGTATTCTGCGCCTAAATATATATTATGAAAAGTTTATTGTAAGTTACTGATTTTTTCTTTTGGCAGTGGCTTAACTGCAACAGATTTGGCATCTACCATAAAAATACCATCAGTTAACGATGTTAAGAATTCTTCGTAACCAACATCAGCAAGTTTTTTCCCTTTGGCATCCATGATAAATAAACGTGGAGTTAACATTTTTTTACCTTGGTATTGTTGTTGATGTTGAGTTGTTAATTCAGGTGTTGCAGGTAAAACAGTTAACACTTCGCTATTAAGATAATTGACAGGAAGGATGAATTCATCATCTTTTTGTTCGATTTTAAAAACTTGTTGTTCTGAAAAATAGGCATTAATTTGTTGGGTTAGTCCTAATCGTTTATCGTAGCTATTCAAAAGCTGGTCATCAGGAACATTGATAATTTGTCCAAGGTAATTTAGATTGATAAAAATTGGTCGTCTAATACCCGATAATTGAACACCTGAGTGAACTTGAAGTTCTTTTACTAATTTATTAATAGCTTTTAAAAGAACAGGTGTGAAACGGTAGTTTAAAATACTATCACGTGTAAATGTTTTTCCCTGACTTTGTACAGTATTCACCTCAAGAATCACCAGTAACATGTTTAAAAACATTAAAGCACCAGTCCAATCAGAAGGTGTTGCTAACTCTGAAACTGAAAGCTGATATTCAGAGCTTTCATAAGAAAGGCGAAAACCAAATGTTGATTTTCCTTTTACTGCAAACAGAACAGATTGGAAAAGTGAAATATTAGAATTTGCACTTGGTGCATTTTGTGCATCTTTTGCAGCAACGCTTATACATTCAAAAATGTCACTTTGAAGTAAATCTCCAATGGTTAATATCTTTTCGCTATTAATTGTGAAAATAATTGATTCCAATACGATGTCCTTTCTCTAGTCAATTGGTAAATCTTTTCTTGCCCTTAAAATTGTGACTTCACTGACAGGGATTCGAGAAGAGTGGTAGAAGCGATGGCCATACTGATTATCCACTACCTCAGCCCCTTCCCAGATATCATTTGCCTTTAAGAATTCCACGTCATCGGTAACAATAGTAATCCATGAGTCAGGCTGATCAAAGTTATCGTCACTTGATTGGAAGATTTCACATTTTCTTCCATTGATTAATGCAGTATCAGTGATACGGTATTTTTTTTCAATATCCTCTTTTTTTACATTTTTTTTATAATAAGGATTTACAAATTTTGATGTAACTAATTGAAATCCGTCTGCAGCTGAACTTGATTCACTAGTTGTTAAAGATAGCGAACCGTCACTTTCAATACCATAATTATAATATGATTTTCCTCTATATACTAAATATGTTTTATGCATTTTATTCTCCTAAGTAGATTAATTTTCCATTTATGACTTCACCGATAGGAATTTCATCTCCATCAATATTTAAATACATCTTAGCACCATTAATCATTTTTATGCCATCTGGATTGGTAACTTTATACTCTGGTGTCAAGTATTCCTCTGACTTAATAAAACCATTCCCTGTTGCAGGGTCTGGGTCTAAGCCGATACCATTACGTTCTCCAAACGGGATGTTTATGTAATCTATATCTGGGGTTTGAAATTCAATACGGACATAGCCATCTGTAATAATATTGCCATCAGCATCAACAAATTTGGAACCATCATAATCTAGTCGTAAACCTTTAACGGCTTCTTCAATATTGGTGATATTAGTGACGTCTTCTCGTTTGGTAACGTACCCTCTAATTCCCCAAGCATTTTCTCCGAAATAATTATCCGCCTCTTCGATTGGAATAATTTTTTGCATGACAGTTTGGCTTGTTGGATGTGGAATGGCATTCCGAATATCAACCATCATATCATATTCAGCTTGGGTCATATCTACAACACGAGTAGCGCGCAACCTGTTGAAATTTGCCATAGTTGTATTATGTTCAATGAGTTTTTGTTGGATGATTTCATAAGTTGACTGTCCAACCTTCACCCCATCTTCAACTTTACCAACACCCGAAGCAACTTCGCTGGTTTCTGCGAGTTTAGTGAGCTTGCTTCGTCGACGTATTTGAGTTTACCAACGGCAGCAGGGCCGACAAGTGTGGCGACATCAAAGAGGTAGCCACCGATTTTATAGTCATCCCCTGTTTTAATAGCGGATGCCAAGTCGCTTCCAACTTTTTCACCAGTTTTAGCAACAGCATTCCAAGCATCTGCATCAAGAGCTATTAGTCTAGTGCCAAACTCACTGGCAGCCATCACATTGTTCCAAGCACCAGTCACATCGGCTTTAACCCATTGAGGTGTTTTTTGCTTAAATAAGGTATTTCCACCCCATTCAATTCCTTCAAAAGCTAGTTGGCCAAGTTGAGCAGCGCCAAGGGCTAGTTGGTCAATGGTTTTACAAACACCATCGACAAAACCTAAGGCTGTCAGAGCTACCGATTTGTCAAGTTGTCTACCAAAAAAGTCCCAGTTTTGTTTTTCTAATGTTTTACGAGTTCCTTCAAAGAAATTGGCGTCTAAGTCTGCTTGACTTTGTAACCAGGCCACCACGGGATGCTGTTTAGCCCACTCTTTTCTGGCTTTTTGTTCAGCTTGTTCTTTAGCTAGTTTTTCTTGTTGTGTGATTTGTTTGTCAACAGATTTGATGCTTTTAGCGAAATTGACATTACTAAAAGGAGTAGGAGAAATCAGCAGATTTCATAGAAAGAGACGCAAAATGCGTCTCGAGGTTATTCATTTAGCTTAGCACAATTTCTAAAATAATTCCTCTTTCGGAAAGATTTTGTTGTTGTTTTTTCATGAATCGCATACCATTTTCACTAGGATGGTGTCTGAAACCAACTTGGATAATAATTTTATCAAAGTTTTCTCCACATTTTGAAACATAGCATTTTCCATCAATATATTCGAGATAAGTATTTAGTTTTTCCTCTAATTTTTGTAAATGCTCTTTTTCAGAAGTTCCTTCCCACTGATTTTCATCAAGGATAATGAGTTCTAAATTTCCATCTTCAATGTCGCAATAGTCAATAACTGTCGTAAACATTTCAATCGGTTTGTAGTCAGACCAAAGTGGAGAGTAGTATATTGGCTGTTTACCATCTTCAACTTTCCATCGATTTATTTCTATTGTTAAATCTAATAATTCGATAAATTTGTCTTTTGCTGAATTAAAATCTACAAATTCGTATTTTCCCCTCACTGAAGCGCGATCCATTGTTGCATAAACTTGATAAACTTGTTTTGTTTTATCGTAATCAATGCGGGTCTCCCATTCATGAGGATTCCCTGCCTCAAAAATAGAATAGCGCAAAGTTTGATAATTGCGTTTTTCAATTTCTTCCAGTATTTCTTGTTTTTCTATTTGTAAATTTGGCATTATTATTTAATCTCCCTTAAAAATCCAAGCTCTTCATAAATTGAGACACTCGTTCCTAATTTGATTTGTTGTCCGCCACCTGCTCCAAATACTTCGGCAATTTCGCCTATTTGAGGATTGTAAATATCTTCAGCAGAGAACTTATAAATATTCATAAGTTTTAAGATTTTGTCTTGCTTTTCTGGGCGCAAATTATTAAATGCTTTTTCGTAGTTAGCTTTATTGATATCCATAGTAAATTGATATGTATGTTTTTCTAGATAACCTTCTGGGTAAGGTAAGCCTCGAGATTCAAAAGGAAAAGATTTACCATCCATTATAGGACTAATAAAAGTTCCACCTGAACTGCCATATCTATCTACTAATTGACCTGCTGTGATATTAGCATCGCGTGTTATTGGATTTCCAGCAGCATCTAGGACGAATCCATCTCCTTTAGGCCAATTTATACTTCCATCTGGGTTTAAGAAATCTAATGAACGAACTAAAACAGGTTTTCCATCAACAGTTTCTGTAGAAAAGTAGGCTACTTCATTGTTATTAAATCTTGCTACCTTATTACCAGCTTTATCAAAATAAATTTCATCAATTTTAAGAGTTTTAGAAGTACTTTTAATACTGTCAGTGGTAACAGTTTTTGAAAAATCATTTACTTTTAATTTTCCAAACAGTTTATCAAATTTAGAAACCTTCACCCCATCTTCAACTTTTCCAACGGTTGAGGCGACTTCGCCGGCGTCGGCGAGTTTAGTGAGTGAGCTTGCTTCATCAACGTATTTGAGTTTGCCAACGGCAGCAGGGCCGACAAGTGTGGCGACATC
>NZ_FNKE01000002.1:144342-212264 GCF_900101445.1 Streptococcus equinus
AAGTCCCAGTTTTGTTTTTCTAGTGTTTTTCGAGCTCCTTCAAAGAAATTGGCGTCTAAGTCTGCTTGACTTTGTAACCAGGCCACCACGGGATGTTGCTTAGCCCAGTCTTTTTTTGCTTTTTGCTCAGCTTGTTCTTTAGCTAGTTTTTCTTGTTCTGTGAGTTGTTTGTCGACAGATTTGATGCCTTTAGCGAAATTGACATCACTGATAAAGCTAAGGTACTGGCTGTCGGTGTATGGTAAATCAGTAGTCTGGCTAACTTGATTAACTTCTGTATCAATGGCAGCAAGCAAGTCAGCAGAAGTAGGTGCAGTTCCACTACTATCAAAACTTGTGACTTTATCAATCGTCGTGCTTAGGAGCTGGCTTGCGGTGTCGCTATCTGCATCGTAGTTACTCTGAGGACCTGATAGTGAGATTAAATCACTAATACTAGCATAGATGCTAGAAATATTCTCCTCTTGCGCTCCATGTTGGTTTTTGAAATTGTTTAGATTATCTTTTAGTTGATTGAGATAATCTTCGTCTAGTACTGCGCTATTTGAAGTTTCTCCGATGCTTGAGTGAAAGCTTGATAGCAGACTTGAAAACTCACTAGCCATGACTTTTGATGTATCTGCTAAACCAACAAGGACAGCAGCATCAACGTTGTTCAGTTGTTGGTAGATAGCTTGTCCGGTCTTTCCTTGGAGAGCTTCAGATGTGATGATTTTGTTGACGCTATTTTTTGCGTCTGTTAATTGTGTCTCTATTCGGCTGGCTTCTTGATTGAGTTTGTTAGCAGCCTTGTGGAGTTCTTCGAGGTCAACGTGAAATCCCATCTAGTCACCTCCCCCAGCTTTTTTGAGGAAAGCATAAGCTTCGTTTTTTGTCATAAATGACGTTGATAAACGTTTTTCTTGAAGCTGTGTTTGTTTTAATTTTTGACTAAATGATTTTTCGTAGTCGTCTTCATAACCACGCGCAACGACCTTTCCAATCATCATGTTTGTGATTGTCATTGGAGTGATTGGTGGGAAGCCGCCAAGCGGCCATAGCTGCGCTTGATAATCAACGACGTAATTTCCGATGCTATCAGCAACAGGTAGTTTGCGACCTGTGATAATCACCTTTGCTCCAGGAGTATGTGAGAACATTTCTCTGAGTTGATCTGGAAAGAGTCGCGTATCAAGTTCGATGACACTTCCTAGTGGCAGAATCTTGCTGTAAACTAAGTCAATCAATCCCATAAAAATGAGGAAGTTTTCCAAAGACAGGGTGATTTTATATTGTTTATCACGTGTGATAATAACATTATCTTCTTTATAATGAAAGTTTATTTCGATAGGGGCACCTAAAAATGCTTGATAGACGTAGCTTTCTTGATTTTGACAAAAAGCTATGTAGCATTCTCTAAGAATATCTAATTGTCCCCCAACGTATGTCCCAAATTGTATTAAGTCATCTGTTACCAAGTCAGAAAGCGCATCGTTTTCTGACAAAAGCTTAGTAAAAATTGTATTCAAATCTTCATTCATCATTTAAACCTAACCGTATTCTTCTTAATTTGATTAGCAGCTTTTTTATCTTCTGCGACAATCTTATCAGCTACTTTGGTCATTTTTTTAGCATTTGCTGCAGAATATGTTTTGAAGTGTTCTAAAGTCGTGTTGAAGTTATTTTCAATATCAACAAAGGTTTTAAAACGTGTTAAGGTTGTCTTACCAATAGAAGAAACCTTAATGTCTTCAATATCTGAAATGCCATTAGCCGCCGTAGAAACGAGGCTTTTCCAATTCTTTTCATCAAGACTAACTTTTACCATAAAGCACCTCAACGAATTAAAGCTAGGCAATCGCTAGCTGATTTATTAAAGGCGCTAATCAGACCGCTGAGAGAATTTTGCGATGCTTGACGTTTTTGAATTTCGTTAGTCAATGTGTCCACATTAGCTTTATGAGTGCTGATGTCTGACGTAATATCAGATACAATCGTTGTTGCATGACCATCAAATGTTGTTCGAATACTTCCCTTGAAGTTGGCATTATCCATATTATCAACAAGGGTTGAGTTGATAGATTTTTTGACTTCTTTGTAAGAAGTGATGGCAGTTTTTAATGAAGATTTTGCGGCTTTTAAACGCTCAATTTCTTCTTGTTTAGCATTATAGGTCGATTGAAGTTCATTGGCTCTTTGCTGAAAAGTAGTAGCGAGAGCACGGTTGACAGCATTATTTTTCTGCCTTTGAACTTCATCGTTAAATGACTTCTCCATAAAATATCTCCTAATTCCCATTTTTACCCTAGATTATACCATATTTTCTTTTTTAATTTTAATTTTTAGATAACTTTTAGTTTAAAAAATAAAAAAAGCGCCCTCAGCAGAGAGCGTTTAGATAGTGTATTATTTCGTACTTTCGCGAAGGGTTAATGTGGTTGCGAGTCGTGTCATGGTTGGGACGGTATGACGTTTGATCAGTTGATGATTTAAGATATCTACGGCTGTGCGTCCCATTTCTTCGGTATAAACAGTGATACTTGATAAAGCAGGAAAGACTTGCTTAGTTAGGGCTGTATCATTAAAAGAAATGAGGCTGACGCGGTCAGGTACGGAAATGTTAGCTTCTTGAAGGGCACGAAGGGCACCAATGGCTAGGGTGTCGTTTGCTACAAAGAAAGCTTGTGGAAGGTCGTCACCTAGTTCGGTGATGGCTTTTTTCATCAAAGCATATCCTGAAGGCGCTGAAAAATCACCGACAAAGACATAGTCAGGGTTATAAAGATTATTTTCGTAAGCGTAGTTTTTAAAAGTACGGAAACGTTGGTCGACAATGAGTTCTTTCTGGTCAGTCGTACGTTCTTCACCAGCAATCATACCGATTTTTGTAAAGCCTTGTTGCATGAAGTAGTCAAGGACTTTAACAACGGCATTATCAAAATCAGTTGTCACACAAGGGTGACCAGCATTTAAGGTGTCGCTATCAACGAAGACAAGATTTTTTGAAAGATTTTCGAGGCGGTTAATTTGTTCACTAGAAAATTTACCAATGGCAATAATACCACTGACATTTTCTGAAATGGTTAAAATGTCGTTATTAAAGTAACGAACCACATCGTAGCCCAATTCTTGGGCGCGTTTTTCAAGACCGATACGAATGCTGTAGTAGTAAAGGTCGTTTAACTCTTCTTGCTCGCTATACCACTGCACGATAGCGATTTTTTGACGTTCTTGGTTGCTGTTTGTGCTGCGTTTGTGTTTTTCATAACCCAACTCTTCAGCAACGGTTAAAATACGGTGTCTTGTTTCTTCACCAACGGAGAGGGTTTTGTCTTTGTTAAGGACTCGTGAGACAGTCGCTGATGAGACATTTGCTAACTTTGCGATATCTTTTAATGTAGCCATAGGTATCCCTTCTTTCTTAGTAGTATTATATCACATTATCAGAAAAAACAAAAATTTTAAGTAAAACTTTAGTAAACATTATTGACTTAGTTTAACTAGGAGGTTAAAATGAAACCGTAATCATAAAAGAAACAAGAAAAAAGGAGACCCTCATGAATACTAAAGAACTTAACCAAGCTTTTACTAATGTTTTTGGAAGCGACGCAGACGCAACTTTCTTCTCACCAGGTCGTATCAACTTAATCGGTGAACACACTGACTACAATGGTGGTCATGTTTTCCCAGCAGCGATTACGCTTGGAACATACGGCGCAGCTCGTAAACGTGATGATAAGCTGCTTCGTTTTTACTCAGCTAACTTTGATGACTTAGGCATTATTGATGTTGATCTTGACAATCTTGTCTACGATAAAAAAGATAGCTGGACAAACTATCCAAAAGGCGTTATCAAATTCTTGAAAGAAGCTGGACACAAGATTGAATCTGGTTTTGAACTTTATGTTAATGGGAATATTCCAAATGGCTCTGGTTTGTCATCATCAGCTTCACTAGAACTTTTGGTAGGGATTGTTGCTGAAGAATTATTCGACCTAAAATTAGACCGTTTGGATTTGGTAAAAATTGGTAAACAAACTGAAAATGAGTTTATTGGGGTAAACTCAGGAATCATGGACCAATTTGCCATCGGTATGGGAGCTGAAAAGCAAGCCATCTACCTTGATACCAATACTCTAGAATATGACCTTGTTCCTTTGGATCTTGGTGACAATGTCATTGTGATTATGAATACCAATAAACGCCGTGAATTAGCCGATTCAAAATACAATGAACGTCGTGCGGAATGTGAAAAAGCTGTAGAAGAACTTAATCAAGTGCTTGATATCAAGACTCTCGGTGAACTTGATTTGCAAACATTTGACGAATATAGTTACCTTATTAAAGATGACAATCGTCTAAAACGTGCTCGCCACGCTGTCTGGGAAAATCAACGTACCCTTCAAGCCAAAGAAGCTTTGACTGCTGGTCAGCTTGAAAAATTTGGTCGCTTGGTTAATGCCTCACACGTTTCACTTGAACATGACTACGAAGTAACTGGTATCGAACTTGATACCCTTGCTCACACAGCTTGGCAACAAGAAGGTGTCCTCGGAGCTCGTATGACAGGAGCGGGATTCGGTGGCTGTGGTATTGCTATTGTCGCTAAAGATAAGGTTGATGATTTTACAAAAGCTGTTGGACAAGTTTATACAGAAACAATTGGTTACGCGCCAGCCTTCTATATCGCTGAAATTGCTGGTGGTTCACGTGTCCTTTCACGAAAATAAAGAATAAAAAGAAGACGATAAAATGATGAAACTTTTAGATACCTTTGTCGCTAAAGTGATTGAAGCTAGCGACTATACTGAAGATGATATGTTTTACTTGCGCAATCGCATCCTTGCCCTTGTGGGCGAGGATGGTGCAGAGCAAGAGACAAATCAAACAGATTTGATTGCTCTCAAAGAAGAACTGGTTAACCTAGCTGTGAAAAATGGTAAGGTTGGTGACTTAATGGCTGAAAGAGATTGTTTGGGTGCTGAATTGATGAACTTCATCACACCTGTCCCAAGTCAGGTGAATCGCAATTTCTGGGATATGTATGCTCAATCTCCTCAACAAGCTGTCGCAGATTTTTACGAACTCAGCAAACGAAATGACTACATTAAAGTAGCCGCAATCGCCAAAAATATTGCTTTTACGGTGCCATCACAGTATGGCGATATTCAAATTACCATTAATTTATCAAAACCTGAAAAAGATCCCAAGGCCATTGCTGCAGCTAAGTTAGCCAAGGCATCTTCTTATCCAAAATGTCAGTTATGTATGGAAAATGAAGGCTATCAAGGTCGCCTTAATCACCCAGCGCGTGCTAATCACCGTATCATTCGCTTAAATCTAGGTGATGAAAAATGGGGTTTCCAATATTCGCCTTATGCTTACTTCAACGAACATTGTATTATTTTAAATACTGAGCATGTTCCGATGGTTATCAGCAAAGATACCTTTGAACAGCTCTTAGATATTGTCGATATTTTCCCAGGTTATTTTGCTGGGTCAAATGCCGACTTGCCAATTGTTGGTGGGTCAATCTTGACACACAACCACTATCAAGGTGGACGTCATGTCTTTCCTATGGAAATAGCAGAACTAGATAATGAGTTTCATTTCAAAGGCTTTTCAGATGTAACAGCTGGTATTGTCAAATGGCCAATGTCAGTCATTCGCCTTCGCAGCAAGAATAAAGAGCGCTTGGTCGAACTAGCTGAAAAAATTCGTTTGGCTTGGCGAGATTATTCTGATGCGAGTGTTGATGTGGTGGCTTATACAGACGATACGCTACACCACACAGTGACTCCGATTGCGCGCAAACGTGATGGGCAATTTGAACTAGATATCGTCCTTCGCGACAATCACACCACTGCTGAATTTCCTGATGGTGTTTATCATCCACATGCTGATGTGCAACATATTAAAAAGGAAAATATTGGATTAATTGAGGTAATGGGCTTAGCTATTTTGCCACCTCGTCTCAAAAATGAACTGCTAGAAGTTGAAAAATATCTTTTGAACCAGTATAATGAAATCGCTGCCTATCATAAGGATTGGGCAGATGAGATTAAAAAACGTTCGGATATTACGGCTGATAACGTACATGATATCGTACAAGAAGAAGTCGGTCACGTTTTTGTTCGCGTTTTAGAAGATGCAGGTGTTTACAAACGTGATGAAAAAGGAAAAAAAGCCTTTATGCGCTTTGTGAACAGTGTGGGGTTAGAATAGGAGAAAAATAAATGTCAATTTTAGTGCTTGGTGGGGCTGGTTACATCGGTTCTCACATGGTTGATCGTTTAATTGAAAAAGGTGAAGAAAAAGTTGTTGTTGTCGATAGTTTGGTAACAGGGCACCGTGCAGCGGTTCATCCTGATGCGACATTCTATCAAGGCGATCTTGCTGACCAAGATTTCATGCGCAAAGTCTTTACAGAAAATCCTGACATTGATGCTGTGATTCACTTTGCTGCTTATTCATTGGTTGCTGAATCAATGGAAAAACCACTTAAATACTTCGATAACAACACTGCTGGTATGATTAAATTGCTTGAAGTGATGAATGAATTTGGTGTTAAATACATTGTCTTCTCATCAACTGCAGCAACTTATGGTATCCCAGATGAACTTCCAATTAAGGAAACAACACCTCAACGTCCAATCAATCCATACGGTGAAAGCAAACTCATGATGGAAACAATCATGAAATGGTCTGACCAAGCTTACGGCATTAAATTTGTTCCACTTCGTTACTTTAACGTGGCTGGTGCTAAACCAGATGGTTCTATCGGTGAAGACCACGGACCAGAAACACACTTGTTGCCAATTATCCTGCAAGTGGCACAAGGTGTTCGTGAAAAAATCATGATTTTTGGTAATGATTACAACACACCAGACGGCACAAATGTGCGTGACTACGTTCACCCATTTGACTTGGCAGATGCTCATTTGCTTGCTGTTAAATATCTTCGCGAAGGTAATCCATCAACAGCCTTTAACCTAGGTTCTTCAACTGGTTTTTCAAACCTTCAAATTCTCGAAGCGGCTCGTAAAGTAACAGGTAAAGAAATTCCTGCTGAACTTGCTGACCGTCGTCCTGGTGACCCAGATACACTTATTGCGTCATCAGACAAAGCACGTGAGATTCTTGGTTGGAAACCTCAATTTGACGATATCGAAAAAATCATTGCATCTGCTTGGGCATGGCATTCAAGTCATCCAAATGGGTACAATGACCGCTAATAAATGATTATAGTCTGAGGCAAGTGCCTCAGGCTTTTTGTGCATCATGATGATGTGCTAGAAAAAAGGAAAAAAGATGATGTCCGTTATTAAGACACCTTGTTTAGATAAAGAGCAAAAATTACAGGCAGAAGCATTAATCAAAGAAGTTCAGATTTTTGATGGGACTCACCGCATCCCGTATTTATCGAATAATCTCAATTTTAATCAGGAGATGCCTTCTTTCTTTTTAGCTTATGAGAAGAATCAACTCGTGGGGTTGTTGACAGTCTATGCAGACGAGCCCGACGAGACAGAGCTTGCTATTATGGTTCACCCTAATTATCGACGCTTAGGGTATGCTAAAGAATTGTTTCATGTTTTCCGTGAAACCATGCAAGAGTATCAGCTGAGTTTTACAGTAATGTCGGAGCGAGCTTTCTTAGCAAAACACCCAGATGTGTTAGCCAATCTTGGCATGACATTAGAAGATGATTTTGAGTATTGGCTCAGTCGACAGCGAAAGGCTTATTTGCTTGAAAAGCGTGACGATTTGTTGGTCACTAAAGCTAGTAGAGAACACCTTGAAGCGATTGCAGACTTTCAAGCAAAAGCTTTTGGCGAACCTTATGAGGTTACACTGCGCTATGCCAAAGAAGCTCTAGTTGATGAGACTGGAAAACTTTATATTGTGATGAAAGATGACAAAGTTGTTGCTTCTTGCACGGTGGATTTTAGCACGACTTACAATTACCTTTATGGTTTAGTGGTTGCCGAAGATTACCGTGGTCAGGGGATTGGAACTTATTTTATGAAAGTGCTTATCAATAGCCTGTTAGCTGAAAATGAGAAGGCCTTTCAAATTGCGGTTGAATCAGATAATTTAGCAGCTAAACGTCTTTATGAAAGTTTAGGTTTTGAAGAACAAACGCAGGTTGTCTACGCTAAGGTGACTGACGCTAGTAAACTTTGGGAGATTTAACGGTCATTTCTTGCGTTGTCAAGGGGAATTTGGTATAGTTGTCATTAAGCTTATATTTATGGAGGATTCTTATGCCAACAGTTATTATGTTGCTCGTTATGGTTGGTTTGATTTGGTTCATGCAACGTTCTCAAAAGAAACAAGCACAAGCCCGTCAAGATCAACTTAAAGCATTGCAAAAAGGTGATGAAATTGTAACAATCGGTGGTCTTTATGGTGTCGTTGATGAAGTTGACGCTGCTAACCAAAAAATGGTTTTGGACATCGATGGTGTTTATCTAACATTTGAACTTGGTGCTTTAAAACGTGTTGTAAACAGAGCTGAACAAGAAGTTGTTGAAGCTGCACCTGTTGAAGAAGCAGTCGAAGAACAAGCAGAATCAACTCAAGATACTGCCGTTGAAAGCGAAGACTAATATATTGAAAGTCGGATGAAAATTCATCTGGCTTTTTTCATGCAAATATTCCCAAAAAGCCACCAATTAAGTAGAGAAAAAATGGCTATTTTATGGTAAAATATTATGATGAGTATGCTTTTAAGGAAATTGTATGTTTAAATTTAATTTTAGAAAAAAGAAAGAGGCTGTAAGCCTTGACAAGATTCCAAATCATATTGGAATTATCATGGATGGAAATGGCCGTTGGGCCAAAAAACGCATGCAGCCACGTGTTATGGGACACAAAGCTGGTATGGATGCTTTGCAGGAAGTGACGATTGCTAGTTCAGAACTTGGTGTAAAAGTTTTGACAGTTTATGCTTTCTCAACAGAAAACTGGTCACGACCCGAGGACGAAGTCAAATTCATTATGAACTTACCCGTTGAGTTCTTCGATAAATATGTCCCTGAATTGGACGCTAATAATGTCAAAGTTCAAGTTATCGGTGAGACAAATCGTTTGCCAAAAGCAACTTTTGATGCGATGAAACGTGCTTGTGAACAAACGAAGCACAATTCTGGTCTTATCTTGAATTTTGCGCTTAACTATGGTGGCCGTTCAGAAATTACAGAAGCGGTTAAAAATATTGCTCAAGAAGTGCTTGAAGCCAAAATTAGTCCAGATGATATTACAGAAGATGTGATTTCAAATCACTTGATGACGAATCACTTGCCGTACTTGTATCGTGATCCGGATTTGATTATTCGAACAAGTGGTGAACTTCGTCTTAGTAATTTTCTACCATGGCAATCAGCATATAGTGAATTTTATTTCACACCTGTTTTATGGCCTGATTTCAAAAAAGACGAGTTGATTAAGGCGATTGCTGAATACAATCAACGTCATCGCCGTTTTGGTGGAATCTAGAAAGGAAATATCATGAAACAACGTGTGATTTGGGGGGCAATTGCCCTATTGATTATGCTGCCGTTTCTATTGCATGGAGGCCTACCATTTCAAGTCTTTGTAGGCTTTTTAGCAATGATTGGTGTGGCAGAAATGTTACGCATGAAACATCTTGAATTTTTCTCAATTGAAGGTGTTTTGTCAATGCTTGGTGCTTTTGTTTTGACAGTGCCTTTGGATAACTACTTTACATCACTACCGATAGATTCTAATTTTGCCGTCTATGGGTTGTTGGTTTTCTTGCTTTTGGCAGGAACAGTTATCAATTGTGATGATTATTCATTCGATGATGTCTCTTATCCGATTGCGGCTAGCCTTTATGTGGGAATTGGTTTCCAAAACTTGGTCAATGCTCGTATGGGTGGCTTAGATAAAGTGCTCTTTGCTTTATTTATCGTATGGGCGACTGATATCGGTGCTTATATGATTGGTCGTCGTTTTGGTCAACGTAAATTGATGCCGAAAGTTTCTCCGAATAAAACTATCGAAGGAAGTCTTGGCGGGATTGCTTGCGCTGTTGTCGTTTCATTTATCTTTATGTTGATTGACAAAGCGGTTTACGCTCCGCACAATCTATTTGCCATGCTCGTTTACGTTATCTTATTTAGTATTTTTGGCCAATTCGGTGATTTGGTTGAAAGTGCGATTAAGCGTCATTTCGGCGTTAAAGATTCTGGAAAACTTATTCCTGGTCACGGTGGTATTTTAGACCGCTTTGATTCAATGATTTTTGTTTTCCCAATTATGCATCTATTTGGTCTTTTCTAATTGACTTGTTTGGCAGCTGCCACAAACTTTTGGAGTTTGCTTACTAGTGAATGGTTATTAGGATAATAATGTTACTGGTATAGAGAGGAGCAAAATGCTCGGAATTATAACGTTTATTATTGTTTTTGGAATCTTAGTTATTGTCCACGAATTTGGTCACTTATACTTTGCCAAAAAATCAGGCATTCTGGTGAGAGAATTTTCTATCGGGATGGGCCCGAAAATC
This sequence comes from Streptococcus equinus, assembly GCF_900101445.1. Classification (GTDB taxonomy): domain Bacteria; phylum Bacillota; class Bacilli; order Lactobacillales; family Streptococcaceae; genus Streptococcus; species Streptococcus equinus_B. The sequence goes on from NZ_FNKE01000002.1 coordinate 154,856, forward strand.
TTCTCTCATTTTGATAAGGAAGGGACAGCTTATACGTTTCGTATTCTTCCTTTAGGTGGTTATGTCCGCATGGCTGGTTGGGGTGATGATACCACTGAAATTAAGACTGGTACGCCAGCTAGCTTGAGTTTGAACAAAGACGGCTTGGTGACACGTATTAATTTGTCACACAAACAGTTGGATAATACGGCTCTTCCTATGAACGTGACTTCTTATGATTTGGAAGATAAATTAGAAATCACTGGATTGGTTCTAGATGAGCAAAAGACATACAAAGTTCATCACGATGCCACAATCGTTGAAGAAGATGGCACAGAAATTCGCATTGCGCCGCTTGATGTGCAGTACCAAAATGCTACTGTCTGGGGACGTTTGATGACAAATTTTGCTGGTCCGATGAATAATTTTATTCTGGGAACGCTAGCTTTTATCTTACTTGTCTTCATGCAAGGTGGAGTCCCGAATCCTTCGACAAATGCTGTGCGAGTGACTGACGGTGGTGCTATGCAAGCTGCAGGAGTCAAAGATGGTGATAAAGTTTTAGCTGTTGGAAAATACAAAGTCTCAAATTGGTCTGACTTGACTGAAGCTGTTGCCAAATCGACAAAGGGCATTTCAAAAGGTGACACCATTCCTGTTACCGTAAAAGATGCTTCTGGAAAAACTAAGACTCTTGATATTAAGCCAGTCAAAAATCAGGGTAGCTATCTTATCGGAGTTTCTTCGGCTTTGAAGACAGGTTTCTGGGACAAGATTACGGGTGGTTTCCAAATGTCTTGGCAAAGTGCCATGTTAATTTTAAATGCTTTGAAAGGCATTGTCTCAAACTTCAGCTTGGATAAACTTGGTGGTCCCGTCGCCATGTACCAAGCCTCTAGCCAAGCTGCCTCTTATGGATTGCCATCAGTGATTAATCTATTAGCTCTCTTGTCAATCAACCTTGGAATTGTTAACCTTATCCCGATTCCAGCTTTGGATGGTGGAAAAATCTTGATAAACCTCATTGAGATTGTTCGTCGTAAACCACTCAAACAAGAAACAGAAACTTATGTCACTCTGGTTGGCGTGGTCATCATGATTATTCTGATGATTGCCGTTACTTGGAATGATATCATGCGAGTTTTCTTCTAACTTACATCAAGACTAATCAATAATTTAGTACATCATATTTTTAAATACACATTTTTTAGAAAGGAATTGATACGGTCTTCTCTAAAAATGCGAATAAGTGAGCTACTTGCCTAAACAACAAGCAGCTTACTTATTTTCGTGATTTGACCGCAATATTTTATTATGAAACAATCACAAATGCTTATCCCAACGCTTCGCGAAATGCCAAGCGACGCTCAAGTTATCAGTCACGCTCTTATGGTTCGTGCTGGTTATGTTCGCCAAGTCTCAGCAGGTATCTACGCTTACCTACCACTTGCTAACCGCACAATTGAAAAATTCAAAAAAATCATGCGTGAAGAGTTTGAAAAAATCGGTGCCGTTGAAATGCTTGCACCAGCACTTTTGAACGCTGACCTTTGGCGTGAATCAGGTCGTTACGAAACTTACGGTGAAGACCTTTATAAACTTAAAAACCGCGATAAATCAGACTTTATCCTTGGTCCAACTCACGAAGAAACATTTACAAGCCTTGTTCGTGATGCGGTTAAATCATACAAACAATTGCCACTTAACCTTTATCAAATCCAATCTAAATACCGTGATGAAAAACGTCCACGTAACGGACTTCTTCGTACACGTGAATTTATCATGAAAGATGGTTACAGTTTCCACGCAGACTACGAAGGTTTGGATGAAACTTACGAAGAATACCGCAAAGCTTATGAAGCAGTCTTCACACGTGCAGGACTTGACTTCAAAGGTATCATCGGTGATGGTGGAGCTATGGGTGGTAAAGACTCTCAAGAGTTTATGGCAATCACTCCAGACCGTACAGACCTTGACCGCTGGGTTGTTCTTGACAAATCAATCGCTTCAATCGATGAAATTCCAGAAGATGTATTAGAAGACATCAAAAAAGAATTGTCATCATGGTTGGTTTCAGGGGAAGATACTGTTGCTTACTCAACAGAATCAAGCTACGCTGCTAACCTTGAAATGGCAAGCAACGAATACAAATCATCAACAAAAGTTGTTGCTCAAGAAGATGTTAAACGTGTGGAAACACCTAACTGTAAATCAATCGATGAAGTGGCTGCTTTCTTGAACGTTGATGAAGAACAAACAATCAAAACACTTCTATTCATCGCTGATAAAGAACCAGTTGTTGCCCTTCTTGTCGGAAACGACCAAGTCAACGATGTTAAATTGAAAAACTACCTTGGTGCTGACTTCCTTGACCCAGCTACTGAAGAAGATGCTGTTAAAGTCTTTGGTGCAAACTTTGGTTCACTTGGCCCAGTTAACCTTCCTGAAAATGTTCGTATCGTTGCTGACCGCAAAGTACAAGACGTTGCAAATGCAGTTGTTGGTGCTAACGAAGATGGTTACCACTTAACTGGTGTTAACCCAGGACGTGACTTCGAAGCAGAATACGTTGATATTCGTGAAGTTAAAGAAGGTGAAATCTCACCAGACGGTAAAGGTGTTCTTAAATTCGCTCGTGGTATCGAAATCGGACACATCTTCAAACTTGGTACTCGCTACTCAGAAAGTATGGGAGCAACAATCCTTGACCAAAACGGTCGTGCTGTGCCAATCATCATGGGATGCTATGGTATCGGTGTTAGCCGTATCTTGTCAGCTGTTATCGAACAACACGCTCGTCTCTTCGTTTCTAAAACACCAAAAGGTGCTTACCGCTTTGCATGGGGTATCAACTTCCCTAAAGAATTGGCACCATTTGACGTTCACGTCATCACTGTTAACGTGAAAGACGAAGAAGCACAAGCTTTGACAGCTAAAGTAGAAGCTGAATTGGTTGAAAAAGGTTACGAAGTCTTGGTTGATGACCGTAACGAACGTGTCGGATCTAAATTCTCAGATAGCGACCTTATCGGACTTCCAATTCGTGTGACAGTTGGTAAAAAAGCTGCTGATGGTATCGTAGAAGTTAAAATTAAAGCAACTGGCGATACAATCGAAGTGAACGCTGAAAACCTTATTGAAACACTTGAAATTTTGACAAAAGAAAACTAATAATAGTAAGGTCGGGCATCTAGCTCCGGCCTTTTTGTTTTGTCTCGAAAAAAGCTCACTTTTATGATAAAATTGAAAGACGATATTGATAGATAAAAGAAGTGAAAAAGTAGCATTTGTCTCTTTTTTACCTAGTATAAAAGATTAGATTTTGGAATTGAGGTAATTGACGTTTTATGTCAGAGTTATTTAAAAAATTGATGGAGCAAATCGATATGCCGCTTGAAATGCGACAATCTTCTGCTTTTTCATCTGCAGATATTCGTGAAGTTAAAGTACACTCAGTATCCCGCCTTTGGGAATTCCATTTTTCATTTGCAGAGATTTTGCCGATTGAGATTTATCGCGAGCTAGCTTATCGTTTGGTTAATACTTTTAAGCAAGCAGATATTACAGCGACTTTTGATATTCAGGCAGAAAAGATTGATTTCTCACAACCGCTTTTGCAAGCTTACTATGAAGAAGCTTTTGAACACGCTCCGTGTGACAGCGCCAGCTTTAAAGCCTCTTTTAGCAAGTTGAAAGTCTCTTATGATGGTGAAAAATTATTGATTGAAGCGCCAGCTTTTGTCAATAATGACCATTTCCGAAAAAATCATTTGCCAAATTTGGCTCGTCAATTTGAGGCTTTTGGTTTCGGAAAAATAATGGTTGATATGGTTTCTGATGAAGCCATGACTCAAGCGCTTCGTGAAGATTTTACAAATAATCGTGAAGCCATGGTGGAAAAAGCGGTGCAAGAAAACCGTGAAGCCGTTAAGTCTCTAGAAGCGTCAATGCCACCAGCTGAAGAAGCTCCAAAACCAAAATTTGATTTCAAAGAACGCGCTAAACAACGCCGTGCAGGTTTTGAAAATGCTGAAATCACACCGATGGTTGAAATCACAACAGAAGAAAACCGTATTGTTTTTGAAGGAATGGTTTTTGATGTTGAAAAGAAAACCACTCGTACAGGTCGTCATATCATCAATTTCAAGATGACAGACTATACATCAAGCTTTGCCATGCAAAAATGGGCTAAAGATGATGAAGAATTGAAAAAATATGACATGATTGCCAAGGGTTCATGGCTTCGTGTTCGCGGAAATATTGAGAACAATAATTTCACGCATGCCCTTACCATGAATGTGCAAGATGTCAAAGAAATTGTTCACCATGACCGCAAGGATTTGATGCCAGAAGACCAAAAACGTGTTGAGTTCCATGCGCACACGAACATGTCAACCATGGATGCTTTGCCAACAGTTGAGGAGTTGATTGATACAGCTGCTAAATGGGGTCACAAGGCTGTTGCTATCACTGACCATGGAAATGTTCAAAGTTTCCCTCACGGCTATCACAGAGCTCGTAAGGATGGTATTAAGGCTATTTTCGGATTGGAAGCTAATATCGTTGAAGATAAGGTGCCGATTGCTTACAATCCTGTTGACTTAGAGTTAAATGAAGCGACTTACGTCGTATTTGATGTGGAAACAACAGGACTTTCTGCGGTGCACAATGATTTGATTCAGATTGCCGCTTCAAAAATGTACAAAGGTAACATTGTTGAGCAGTTTGATGAATTCATCAACCCAGGTCACCATTTGTCAGCCTTTACGACAGAATTGACTGGTATCACGGATAATCATGTCCGTAATGCCAAACCAATCGAACAAGTGCTTCAAATGTTCCAAGATTTCTGTAAAGACACAGTGCTTGTTGCCCACAATGCAACCTTTGACGTTGGCTTTATGAATGCTAACTACAAACGTCATGGTATGCCAACCATCACGCAGCCAGTTATTGATACGCTTGAATTGGCACGAAACCTTTACCCAGAATACAAACGTCATGGTTTGGGACCGTTGACCAAACGTTTCCAAGTGTCTCTTGAACACCACCATATGGCCAACTACGATGCCGAAGCAACTGGTCGCCTGCTCTTTATTTTCTTGAAAGAAGCGCGTGAAAATCATGGCCTTACCAACATGATGGACTTGAATACCAAGTTGGTGGCTGAAGATTCTTATAAAAAAGCTCGTGTAAAACACGCGACGATTTATGTTCAAAACCAAACTGGATTGAAAAACATCTTCAAACTTGTCAGTCTTTCAAACGTTAAATATTTTGAAGGGGTGGCGCGTATTCCAAGAACAGTTCTTGATGCGCACCGTGAAGGACTTTTGTTAGGAACAGCCTGCTCAGAAGGTGAAGTTTTTGATGCAGTTTTGACATCAGGTGTGGACAAAGCTGTTGAAGTGGCTAAATACTATGATTTCATCGAAGTCATGCCACCAGCTATTTATGCACCGCTATTGGCACAAGGAACAATTAAAGATGAAGAAGGTATTCGTCAAGTCATTCGAGATTTGATTGAGGTTGGACGTCGTTTGAATAAGCCTGTACTTGCGACTGGTAATGTTCACTACATTGAACCTGAAGATGAGATTTACCGTGAAATCATTGTCCGTAGTTTGGGACAAGGGGCACCGATTAACCGTCCGATTGGTCGTGGTGAAGATGCTCAACCAGCTCCACTACCAAAAGCACATTTCCGCACAACCAATGAAATGTTAGACGAGTTTTCTTTCCTTGGCGAAGATTTAGCTTATGAAATCGTCGTTAAGAACACGAGTGATTTTGCTGAACGCTTTGAAGAAATCGAAGTGGTTAAGAAAGATTTGTACACGCCTTTCCTTGAAAAATCAGAAGAACGTGTCGCAGAGATGACTTACCAAAAAGCTTTTGAAATCTATGGAAATCCACTACCAGATATTGTTGACCGACGTATTGAAAAAGAATTGACTTCGATTTTGGGTAACGGATTTGCCGTGATTTACCTCGCCTCTCAGATGCTGGTTATTCGTTCTAATAAACGTGGTTACTTGGTTGGTTCGCGTGGATCTGTTGGATCAAGTTTCGTGGCAACCATGATTGGGATTACCGAAGTTAACCCAATGCCACCACACTATGTCTGCCCAAATTGTCAGCATTCAGAATTTATCACCGATGGTTCTGTTGGTTCAGGTTATGACCTTCCTGACAAGGATTGTCCAAAATGTGGCACACGTTATAAGAAAGATGGGCACGATATTCCGTTTGAAACCTTCCTTGGATTTGATGGGGATAAGGTTCCCGATATCGATTTGAACTTCTCTGGTGATGACCAACCGTCAGCTCACTTGGATGTTCGTGATATTTTCGGTGAACAATATGCTTTCCGTGCCGGAACGGTAGGTACTGTCGCTGACCGTACGGCTTACGGATTTGTTAAAGGTTACGAACGTGATTATGGTAAGATGTATCCAGAAGCTGAAGTCGAACGTTTGGCACAAGGTGCTGCAGGGGTGAAACGTACAACTGGACAACACCCGGGTGGTATCGTTGTTATTCCAAACTACATGGATGTTTATGACTTTACACCAGTTCAATACCCAGCTGATGATCTTTCAGCTGAATGGCAAACCACTCACTTTAACTTCCACGATATCGATGAAAACGTCTTGAAACTTGATATCCTCGGTCATGATGATCCGACAATGATTCGTAAGTTGCAAGACTTGTCTGGCATTGATCCAAAAGATATTCCTGCGGATGACCCAGACGTTATGGCGCTCTTCTCAGGAACTGAAGTGCTTGGTGTAACTCCTGAACAAATCGGAACACCGACAGGTATGCTTGGTATCCCAGAATTCGGGACAAACTTTGTTCGTGGCATGGTTGAAGAAACACACCCAACGACCTTTGCCGAATTACTTCAGCTATCTGGGCTATCACATGGTACCGATGTTTGGCTTGGAAATGCCCAAGATTTGATTAAAGAAGGTATTGCCACACTGAAAACTGTTATCGGTTGTCGTGACGATATCATGGTTTACCTCATGCACGCGGGACTAGATCCAAAAATGGCCTTTACCATCATGGAGCGTGTGCGTAAGGGACGTTGGTTGAAGATTTCTGATGAAGAACGTAATGGCTATATCCAAGCGATGCGTGACAATAATGTGCCTGATTGGTACATTGAATCTTGTGGTAAAATCAAGTACATGTTCCCGAAAGCCCACGCGGCAGCCTACGTATTGATGGCCCTTCGTGTGGCTTACTTCAAGGTTCACTACCCACTTTATTATTACTGCGCTTACTTCTCAATTCGTGCTAAAGCTTTTGATATCAAGACAATGAGTGCTGGTCTTGATGCCGTTAAAGAACGCATGGCTGAGATTTCAACCAAACGTAAAAATAATGAAGCTTCAAACGTTGAAATTGACCTTTATACAACACTTGAGTTGGTCAATGAAATGCTTGAACGTGGCTTTAAATTTGGTCAACTTGACCTTTACCGCAGTGATGCGACAGAGTTCATCATTGACGGTGATACCCTTATTCCACCATTTGTAGCTATGGATGGTCTGGGAGAAAACGTTGCAAAACAAATCGTTAAAGCGCGTGAAGAAGGTGAATTTCTTTCTAAAATGGAACTTCGCAAACGTGGCGGTGTTTCAGCAACACTGGTTGAAAAAATGGATGAAATGGGAATCCTAGGCAACATGCCAGAAGATAACCAACTCAGTTTGTTTGACGATTTCTTCTAAAATCATTACAATAATAAAAAAAGAGCGAACAGATTATTTTCAGACTGTCTGAGGTAATTTGTTCGTTTTCGTATCAGTTAAAATATCAGGAGGAAAGATGTCAGAGATCACGAATACCGCTGTGAAGGCTATGGTTGTTTTGCGAAAAGCGTATCGAACAATTGATGCCAAGACTTCAGAATCGTTCAAAGAAGATGACTTGACGCAGACCCAATTTGGTGTTTTGGATGTTCTTTATAGCAAAGGTCCTATGAAAATCGGCGAATTAATGGATAGTATTCTAGCGACTTCAGGCAATATGACGGTAGTGATTCGCAATATGGAGAAAAAAGGCTGGGTAGTACGCCACACTTGTCCAAATGATAAACGTGCTTACTTGGTGAGTCTGACAGATGCTGGTCGTCAAGTCATTGAACATGCTTTGCCGCTACACATCGAGAAAATTGAAGAGACTTTTTCAGTGCTCACTGAAGAGGAACAAGAAGAGCTTATCCGACTTCTGAAAAAATTTAAGCCGCGTGAGCATATTAATTTACAAAAGTAACAATAATTCGTACAATGACAATATAGAAAAAGTACTATTTAGTGATAAATAACTTTTAACAGACTAATTAACCTTAAAAGGGAGATATATCATGAAAAAAATTCTATTTGTTGTTGGTTCATTGCGTGAGGGATCTTTTGATCAACAATTTGCACAAAATGCTGAAAAAGCACTTGAAGGGAAAGCAGAAGTGTCATACCTAGACTGGTCACAAGTTCCTGTCTTTTCACAAGATTTGGAAGCTAACACACCAGCTGCTGTTCAAGCTGCGCGTGACGCTGTTTTGGCAGCCGATGCTATCTGGTTCTTCTCACCAGTTTATAACTTTGCGATTCCTGGTTCAGTGAAGAACTTGCTTGACTGGTTGAGCCGTGCGCTTGATCTTTCAGACCCAACAGGTCCATCAGCTCTTAATGAAAAAGTGACAACTGTTTCTATCCTTGCAAATGGTGGACACGAAGCTGTAGCTGATGCTTACCGTGCTTTGTTCCCATTCATCCGTACACAATTTGTTGATGAAATCACAACAACACGTGTGAACGACTCTGCTTGGGCAGATGGCAAATTTATCGCAACTGATGAGGTTCTTGCCAACCTTGACAAACAAGCAAAAGCTCTTCTTGCTGCGCTTGATTAATCTAAGTTTTACCATTTAACAAATCCATAGGTGAGTCAGCTTTTCCTATTTTCAGCTTAGCTCGCCTTTATCACAGTCATATTGGTTTAGCCTTTCAATATCAAAAACTGTGAGATATAAATAGCCTAGGATTTTGACATCCTAGGCTTTTTTAGTCACGAAAAAAGAGAGGAAATCCTCTCTTTATGGTTTATTCGACAATTAGCATACCATCTTTAACAGCAAATGGGTTCTTTTCGTTGATGCGGTCGTAGAACATGATACCATTTGTGTGGTCAATTTCGTGTTGGACAACGATTGAGTTGTAACCTTTAAGCTTGATGCGGTGTTTTTCACCGTTTTTATCAAAGTATTCAACAGTAACACGAGAGTGACGGACAACGTATCCTTCCACAACGCGGTCAACTGACAAGCATCCTTCACCATCAGCAAGCGCAGCGTCTTGAACAGAGTGTGAGACAACTTTTGGATTATACATCACTTCTTGCAAGCTGTAAGCTTCTTTTGGTGGGTTACCATCTTTGTCTTCCATGTTTGGAACAAGAACAGCAATAATACGTTTTGAAACGTTCAATTGTGGTGCTGCCAACCCAACGCCTCCGCGCAAGCCCATTTTTTCAGCTGTTACAGGATCTTGAGAGTTTTTCAAGAACTGCATCATTTTTTCGCCTAAGATGATTTCTTCATCAGATAATGGGAATGTGACATCGTCACAAACTTTACGCAAAGTTGGATGACCTTCGCGAATAATATCGTTCATATTGATTAAATGACTTGGTTTTGCTAATTTTTCAATAACTGACATATTTTCTCCTCAAATTATTCTATATAACACTATAGCATAAAAATGCTTAACGAGAAAGTTATTGGCTTAGTTAGTAATCTTCAAGTCAATGAGTTGTGCCATATCTTTGATATAATAGTTAGGGCGACGTTTTTCAATAATGCCTAAATCGATAAATTCATGAATCACACGAAGTAAATGACGGTAGCTAACGCTGAATGAATCAGCAAGGCTAGTCAATTCTAACTTGAAGACGCCTTTGTCTTCAATCGCCAAGATGTGAGTGGCTAGACGTTCTTTAAGTGTATAATTCAAATTCGTAGAAGCACGGATATTTTGCTCATAAAGTGATTGAGCGAGTCCTCTACTAAGATTTAGAAGCAAATCATTATCAGCTAATAATTCCTCGCGAATCCCAGTTAAAGGGAGTTGGATGACTAATGTATCCTCAAGAGCGACAACTGAAGACACGATTGGCTGATCAGTTAATAATTCAATATCTCCGATAAGCGTTGGTTTTTCTTTGATATCTAAAATATGCTCTTTTCCGTTAAATAAGCGACGAACAATTTTTAATTTTCCTTTTGCAAAATAAGAGAGTGCTGTCAAAGCTTCTCCTTGGTGACAAATGGCATCTCCAGCAACTAACTCGCGGACTTGCAATTTATCAAAATAATGTCTCGGAAAGATTTTTTCAAGCTGATAGTCTTGGATATATTTTTCTAAAGACACACAGACCTCCTTTGTTATGACAAAAGTCATATTTTTATGCGCTAACTTTGATTATACTGGAAATGGAGAAAAAAACAAGTAAGGAGTTTCTATGAAAACATTTTTGGAGAAATTTAGTCTCCTATCTCTATCTTTGATGCTGGTTTCGACGTTATCTCCGTCGACAGCATTACCTCAAATGATTACAACATTTCATCAGCAAGGATACGCTGCTAGTCAGGTGGAATTTCTATTTTCACTATCATCTTTTGCGATTCTTGCCATGTTGTTACTAAATCCAATTATCGAACGTCTAATTTCTGAACGTCTCAGTATCATCTTAGGTCTTCTTTTGATTGCCTTTGGTGGTAGTATGCCAGTCGTTTTTCAGACTTATTCATTAGTTTTTGTATCACGTATTTTGCTTGGTATCGGGATTGGTTTGATCAATTCTCGTGCCATCAGTATTATCAGTGAGACTTATGCTGGACGTGAGCAAGCACAGATGCTCGGTCTTCGTGGTTCTTTTGAAATTATTGGTAATGCCTTATTGACCATGATTGTTGGTTTCATCGTTGTTCTTGGCTGGTCATGGACATTTAGTGTTTACTTATTTGCTTTGCCAATTCTTGCTGTTTACCTTATTTTTGCACCAAAACCTAAGGTTGAAGTAGAAGAAGTCCAACAAGATGAGACTCGTGCTAAATTTAGAAAAGAAGATATCTTGTATATCGTTGGATTATCTTTATTGGCAGGTTTTGTTATTAACATCAATAGTGCGAACAGCCTTCGAATCCCAGTTATTATTGACCAATTGCATCTTGGAAGTCCTCGTCAAGCCAGCTTAATCTTGAGTGGCATGATGCTTATGGGAATTCTTTCAGGAATTTGTTTTGAAGGTTTGCTTGGACGCTTTAGCAAAAACTTGATTACCATTTCAATGATTCCATTTGCTCTTGGACTATTTATGGTAGGTTTTGCTAATAATCTTTGGGTAATGCTAATCGGTGCAATGCTATCAGGCTTCTGGTACAGTATTGTGGTTACCTGCGTCTTTAGTGATGTTTCAACTAACGTTTCACCGCAATTAATCGGAAATGCGACTACGCTTATCTTGATTTTCTGTAATCTTGGTGGGGCAAGCGCAGCTATTGTTTTGAACCTCTTCTCAAAATTTAGCCCACAACCAGGCTTTGCCTTTATCATTTACGCTGTTATCAGCTTGGTTATTTGCCTAGGTTTGATTATTAAAACACGTTTTTCAAAGAAAAATTAATTTGTGTTAAAGTCACGTTAAATTAAGGGAAAACCTTTGACAAAAGCAGAAGTAATCTGCTACAATAAGGACTGTCGTAAGACAAGTAACTTCTTCTTGGTTGTAGGATCCGCCAAAAACCTACCACTCGGATGAAGCAATATAAAGGAGAAAAATTATGGCAATCTCAAAAGAGAAAAAAAATGAAATCATCGCTCAATACGCACGTCACGAAGGTGACACAGGTTCAGTTGAAGTTCAAGTAGCTGTTCTTACTTGGGAAATCAACCACCTTAACGAACACATTAAACAACACAAAAAAGACCACGCTACTTACCGTGGATTGATGAAAAAAATCGGTCACCGTCGTAACTTGTTGGCATACCTTCGCCGCACAGACGTTAACCGTTACCGCGAATTGATCGCATCACTTGGTCTTCGTCGTTAATCTGACGTTCGGTCGAGCAAAAGCTTCTTGGATTTTCCAAGGAGCTTTTTTGTATATTCAGTTGCTTATTTTGAAAAATATTAATCGGCTGTTTTTTAATGAAAATGAGTTTTTACAGAAGATGAAAATGTCAAAAGTGGCAAAAGTATTAGTGTAAAAGGAAAAGATAGGTATATAAATGTATCCCCTTACATTGGCTTTACAATAAAAATGAAAAAGCTTACAAAAAATACTTGACCTTTTTTTGAAAAAGGGTTAATATGGTTGGTGAAGAATATCACAATGATATGATGATTAAAGAATTTAACTTTTGATTTTGTGTAGTTTATGTAGTGAAGAGAACCTCAAGTAATAACGTTGAGTTTTGAAATTCCAGACTATACGGTCTTGTTTTTATTTTAGTATCAATCATTAATATAGTTCTTCTCAAAAAATGAGGCACTTATTTTTAAGGGTACTTATAAGGAGGTTTTCTTAATGGCTAAAGCAACAAATGCAGATGTAAAGAATAACGAGTTGAGCGCAGAAGAATTGGCTCAACAGTACACTGGAGCTCTTGTCGAAAAAGCTCTTGAAGCTGAACGTGTTTATGCAACTTATTCACAAGAACAAGTTGATAACATTGTCGCAGCGATGGCTCTTGCAGGTTCAGAAGCTTCGCTTGAATTAGCAAAAGAAGCTCATGCAGAAACTGGTCGTGGTGTCGTTGAAGATAAAGATATTAAGAACCACTTCGCTACTGAGTACGTTTATGAACGTATTAAAAATGAAAAAACAGTAGGTATCATTGGGGAAGATAAGGTTTCAGGAAGTATCCAAATCGCAGCACCTCTTGGTGTTTTGGCTGGTATTGTTCCAACAACAAACCCAACTTCAACAACAATGTTCAAGATTTTGGTAGCTCTTAAAACACGTAATGCGATTGTCTTTGCCTTCCACCCACAAGCGCAAAACTGTTCAGCACATGCCGCACAAATTCTTTATGATGCCGCAGTGAAAGCTGGTGCTCCAGAAAACATTGTTCAATGGATTGAAACACCATCTCTTGCCAACACATCAGCGCTTATCCAAAATCCGAAGATTGCTTCTATTTTGGCAACTGGTGGACCTGGTATGGTAAATGCCGCTCTTAAATCAGGTAACCCATCAATGGGTGTTGGTGCTGGTAATGGTGCCATCTACGTTGATGCGACAGCACACGTTGACCGCGCTGTTGAAGACTTGTTGTTATCAAAACGTTTTGATAATGGTATGATTTGTGCCACTGAAAACTCTGCAGTTGTTGAAGCACCGATTTATGACGAATGGCTTCAAAAAATGCAAGATAAAGGTGCCTACCTTGTACCTAAGAAGGACTATAAAAAACTCGAAGACTTTGTCTTTAATGACAGACACGGCGTTAACGGTCCAGTTGCTGGTATGCCAGCTCGTTGGATTTGTGAACAAGCCGGTGTGAAATTGCCAGAAGGTAAAGATGTTCTCTTATTTGAACTTGATAAGAAAAATATCGGTGAAAAACTATCTTCTGAAAAACTTTCTCCACTCCTTTCAGTTTACAAAGCTAAAGATCGTGCTGAAGGTGTTGAAATTGTTGAAGCGCTTCTTGACTACCAAGGTGCAGGACACAATGCTGGTATTCAAATTGGTTCTCAAGCAGACCCATTTGTTGCTGAATATGGCGATGCTGTGAAAGCATCACGTGTCTTGGTTAACCAACCAGATTCAGTCGGAGGTATTGGTGATGTCTACACAGACGCACTTAAAGCTAGCTTAACACTTGGAACAGGATCATGGGGGAAAAATTCATTGTCACACAATCTTTCAACTGGCGATCTCTTAAATGTTAAGACAGTTGCCAAACGTCGCAACCGTCCTCAATGGATTCGCCTACCAGAAAAAACTTACTACGAAAAAAATGCCATTTCTTACTTGCAAGATGAATACGAACCAATGCAACGTGCTTTGATTGTTGCTGACCCAGGTATGGTTCAATTTGGTTTTGTTGATACTGTCCTTGCTCAATTGGCATTGCGTGATGAAAAAGTTGCGACATCAATTTACGGTACAATCAAACCAGACCCAACACTTGGTCAAACGATTGAAATTGCCAAACAAATGCGTGATTTCAAACCAGACACAGTTATCGCAGTCGGTGGTGGTTCTGCTCTTGATGCAGCTAAAATTGCACGTTACATCTACGAATACTCACTTGATCAAGAAGCTGATTTCCTTGACAGCTACGAAAATGTCAGCGAACTCTTCTTACGTTTGCAACAAAAATTCATCGATATCCGTAAACGTATCGTGAAATTCAAACACCAAACAGCAACACGTCTCTTCTGTATCCCAACAACATCTGGTACAGGTTCAGAAGTTACACCATACGCTGTTATCACTGATGACCACACTCACGTTAAATATCCTTTGACTGACTATGAATTGACTCCACAAGTTGCTATCGTGGACCCAGAATTTGTTATGACCGTGCCAAAACGTACAGTAGCTCTTTCTGGTCTTGATACTTTGTCACATGCCCTTGAAGCTTATGTTTCAGTTATGGCATCTGATTTGACTCGTCCATGGTCACTTGAAGCTATCAAGTTGGTTATTGAAAACTTGGAAGATTCATATAACTATGATCCTAAACACCCAACACTTCGTGGTGAACAAGCACGTGAAAACATGCACTACGCAGCAACTCTTGCTGGTATGGCCTTCTCAAATGCTTTCTTAGGTATTAACCACTCAATCGCACACAAAACTGGTGGTGAATTTGGTCTTCCTCACGGTTTAGCTATTTCAATTGCGATGCAACACGTTATCCGCTACAACGGTGTAGCTGGAAATGTAAAACGTTCAGTCTTCCCACGCTATGAAGAATACCGTGCACAACGTGATTACGCTGATATTGCTCGTAGTCTTGGTCTTAAAGGTAAAGATGATGCAGCATTGGTAGAAGCACTTTGCGAACGTATTGATGCTTTGATGAAAGCCGTTGATGTTGACCCTCGTCTTTCTGCTAACGGTGTTACAAAAGAAGCCTTTGATGCAGCTGTTGATAAATTGGCATCACTTGCTTACGATGACCAATGTACACCTGCTAACCCACGTCAACCTTACATTGCTGAGTTGAAACAATTATTGATTGACATGTTCTAATACCTCTTCTTAACAATTGTATTAGTTGACATTCTTGAGCCTCCCTTTGGGAGGCTTTTGTGGTAGAATGAAGGTGTTAATAAAACCAGTTAATCAGGGATTTCTGTAAGACCTGTCTAGAAACATTACATTAAAGGAGACTGTTATGATTGGATCATTAATTGTTGGGGCTTTGATTGGGATAATCGCAGGAGCTATCACTAAAAAAGGTGAGTCAATGGGCTGCATTTATAATATTTTTGCAGGTCTAGTGGGCTCATTTGTTGGTCAAAGCTTGTTTGGTTATTGGGGACCTAGTCTTGCTGGTATGGCAATTTTGCCATCTGTTCTTGGCGCTATTATTGTCATTGCAGTGGTGGATTTATTTTTTGGATAATCCATTGCTAAATAGCTATAAAGAGAAGCAGTTACTGTTTAGTAGCTGCTTTTTAATGATTCTTAAAAAACTGTGCTGCAAGCTCTGCTATTTCCTATAAAATGTGATAAAATAATGGAGATACGTGGTTTTATGCAAAGACGAGTTTATAAGTCTTTTACAGACTGGTTTTTGTAGAAAACAGACGTATCAAAATAAAATGTTAGAGGAATAAAAATGTCAAAACAAACTTTTGAAACGACTTTTGCAGGTCGTCCACTTGTTGTTGAAATTGGTCAAGTTGCTAAACAAGCTAACGGTGCTGCAGTGATTCGTTACGGTGAATCAACTGTTCTTAGTGCAGCTGTCATGTCTAAAAAAATGTCAACTGGTGACTTCTTCCCACTTCAAGTAAACTACGAAGAAAAAATGTATGCTGCTGGGAAATTCCCTGGTGGTTTCAACAAACGTGAAGGTCGTCCAACAACTGATGCGACATTGACAGCGCGTTTGATTGACCGTCCAATTCGTCCAATGTTTGCTGAAGGTTTCCGTAACGAAGTTCAAGTGATTAACACTGTTCTTTCTTATGATGAAGATGCTAGCGCACCAATGGCAGCCATGTTTGGTAGCTCACTTGCTTTGTCTATTTCAGACATTCCATTTAACGGACCTATCGCTGGTGTTCAAGTGGCTTACATCGATGGTGAATTTATCATCAATCCATCAGCTGAACAAAAAGAAGCATCACTTCTTGAATTGACTGTTGCTGGTACAAAAGAAGCTATCAACATGGTTGAATCTGGTGCTAAAGAATTGTCAGAAGACATCATGCTTGAAGCTCTTCTTAAAGGACATAAAGCTGTTCAAGAATTGATTGCCTTCCAAGAAGAAATCGTGGCAGCTGTTGGTAAAGAAAAAGCAGAAGTTGAATTGCTTCAAGTTGACCCAGAATTGCAAGCTGAAATCATTGCAGCCTACAATGCGGACCTTCAAAAAGCTGTTCAAGTCGAAGAGAAAAAAGCGCGTGAAGCAGCAACTGAAGCTGTCAAAGAAGAAGTAACTGCTGTTTACGAAGAACGCTACGCAGATGATGAAAACTATGAAACAATCATGCGTGACGTGGCTGAAATTCTTGAACAAATGGAACATGCCGAAGTTCGTCGCTTGATTACAGAAGATAAAATCCGTCCTGATGGTCGTCGTGTTGACGAAATCCGTCCATTGGATGCTGAGATTGATTACCTTCCAAAAGTTCACGGTTCAGGTCTCTTCACACGTGGACAAACTCAAGCCTTGTCAGTTTTGACACTTGCTCCAATGGGTGAAACTCAAATCGTTGATGGACTTGGTGCTGAGTACAAGAAACGTTTCTTGCACCACTACAATTTCCCACAATTCTCTGTTGGTGAAACTGGACGTTACGGTGCACCAGGTCGTCGTGAAATTGGTCACGGTGCTCTCGGTGAACGTGCTCTTGCGCAAGTTCTTCCAAGCCTTGAAGAATTCCCATATGCTATCCGTCTTGTAGCTGAAGTTTTGGAATCAAATGGTTCATCTTCACAAGCCTCAATCTGTGCAGGTACCCTTGCTCTTATGGCTGGTGGTGTGCCAATCAAAGCACCAGTTGCTGGTATTGCCATGGGATTGATTTCAGACGGTAGCAACTACACAATCTTGACAGATATCCAAGGTCTTGAAGACCACTTTGGTGATATGGACTTTAAAGTTGCAGGTACTCGTGAAGGTATTACAGCCCTTCAAATGGATATCAAGATTGAAGGTATCACACCACAAATCTTGAAAGAAGCACTTGCTCAAGCTAAGAAAGCTCGTTTTGAAATTCTTGATTTGATTGAAGCAACTATCCCAGCACCTCGTACTCACTTGGCACCAACAGCACCAAAAATTGATACAATCAAGATTGATGTTGATAAAATCAAAGTGGTTATCGGTAAAGGTGGTGAAACCATCGATAAAATTATCGAAGAAACTGGTGTTAAAATTGACATTGACGATGAAGGAAATGTTTCAATTTACTCATCAGACCAAGCAGCTATCGACCGTGCCAAAGAAATTATTGCTGGTTTAGTTCGTGAAGCTAAAGTTGGTGAAGTTTACCACGCTAAAGTTGTTCGTATTGAAAAATTCGGTGCTTTTGTTAATCTCTTTGATAAGACAGATGCCCTTGTTCACATTTCAGAAATTGCATGGACACGTACTGCTAACGTTTCTGATGTGCTTGAAGTTGGTGATGAAGTTGATGTTAAAGTTATCAAGGTTGATGATAAAGGACGTGTTGATGCGTCAATGAAAGCTCTTCTTCCACGTCCACCAAGAGCTGAAAAACATGAAAAAGAACACAAAGGTCACTCACCATTTGGCGGACACTTGCGTGATCACAAAGAAAAACACGATAAAATCGACTAATCACTTTTTGGCTTGCTCATCTTTTATAAATGTGGAGTTTAACGATGACAAATTTAAATGAACTTGATATTCGTTTGCGCGCGTTTGTTAACGCACCAGACAACTTTTTAGACAGCATTGCACTTGTCAATGCCTTGCACAACGTCCCAGTTTTGGCTAGTGATCAACCTTATGCTCTTGATATTGAAGGGCAAAAGGTGACTCCTGTCTTTTCTGATAAGGAAGATTTGGAAACTTTCAAATCTGAACAGGCTAGTGCCAATGATCAAAATTGGGTTGAACGTCCAACTTTGGATGTTTTAAAAGAAGTCATTGAAAAAGGATTAACTGGAATCGTCTTTAACCTTAAGAAAACAGGCGATTTTGGCAATTCAACTATTTTTAAAAGTAGTGAATTAATCCAATTTTTGAATGCTTACACAACTATTTTGAATAAACTTATGGGTGAAGAAAACCTTGCGGCTGATACTTTGGACAAATATTACCTTGTCCCAGCCTTTGTTCACCCACGTGACGATAAAAGCTTTGACCGTATGTTCCCAACAATGTCTACACCAGAAGGTAAAAGCTATGTCCCAGCCTTTTCAAATCTTCAAAGTTTTGCTAAATGGTATAATCACAAAGATTTTGGAACACCATTTCGCAATGCTCAAGGAAGTATCTTGACATGGCGTTTGGCTGATATTTATCAACCTGGACACGGTGAAAACGACATTGACGAAACGGTCGGAGTTGCCATTAATCCCTTTGATGACCAACAGATTCTTGTTGATTGGTCTGAAATCGACGAAGACGAATAAAAGAAAGGAGAAGATATGGGTTGGTGGAAAGAAACCATTGATATTGTAAAGAAAAACGATCCAGCGGCTCGTAGCTCTCTGGAGATTATACTAACTTATCCTGGTGTCAAAGCATTGGCTGCGCATCGTATCTCACATTTCTTGTGGAAACACGGCTTGAAATTATTAGCGCGCATGCATAGCCAATTCTGGCGCTTTTGGACACAAATTGAAATTCACCCAGGAGCTGAAATTGCTGAGGGTGTCTTTATCGACCATGGTTCTGGTCTTGTTATTGGTGAAACAGCAATTGTAGAAAAAGGAGTTATGCTTTATCATGGTGTGACTCTTGGTGGAACGGGTAAGGATGTCGGGAAACGTCACCCAACCGTTCGCGAAGGAGCACTTGTTTCAGCGCACGCACAGGTTATTGGACCAATTGAAATTGGTAAAAATTCTAAAGTCGGTGCAGCAGCTGTTGTTGTATCGGATGTTCCAGCAGATGTAACAGTAGTCGGAGTACCAGCGAAAGTTGTTCGTGTTCATGGTAAAAAAGATGAAAATGCCATTCATGACCTTGAAGAACACCGTGAGTACTATACTTCAAAACTTGAAGCAGCTTGCTACGAAAGTTTACATTCATCAAAACTTTAATAAAAACTAAGATGAGATTGGAGGAAGGAACATGACAATTAAAATTTACGATACAATGACCAGAAGTCTTCGTGACTTTGTCCCAATTACTGAAAATACAGTCAATATGTATGTTTGTGGACCAACAGTTTACAACTATATTCATATTGGGAATGCTCGAAGTGTCGTTGCTTTTGACACCATTCGCCGTTATTTTGAATACCGTGGCTACAAAGTAAATTATATTTCTAACTTTACTGACGTCGATGATAAAATCATCAAAGGTGCGGCAGCGGCTGGCATGGACACAAAGGCGTTTTCTGATAAATTCATTGCAGCCTTCATGGAAGATGTCAAAGAACTTGGTGTTGAACCAGCAACAAAAAATCCACGTGTCATTGATTACATGGATGAAATCATTGCTTTTGTCAAAGACCTAGTGGACAAAGGTTTTGCTTATGAAGCAAATGGCGATGTGTATTTCCGTGTGGCTAAAAGCAAAAACTATGCTAAATTAGCAAATAAAACCTTGGAAGACCTTGAAGTTGGTGCCAGCGGTCGTGTTGATGGCGAAGGCGACATCAAAGAAAATCCACTTGATTTTGCCCTTTGGAAAGCTGCTAAACCAGGTGAAGTTTCATGGAAAAGCCCTTGGGGACAAGGACGTCCTGGTTGGCATATTGAATGTTCTGTAATGGCGACAAGTATTTTAGGTGATACTATTGATATTCACGGTGGTGGAGCTGACTTAGAATTCCCACACCACACTAATGAAATTGCTCAATCAGAAGCCAAAACTGGGAAAACATTTGCTAATTACTGGATGCACAATGGTTTTGTCAATGTCGACAATGAAAAAATGTCAAAATCTCTTGGCAACTTTGTGACAGTCCACGACATGTTGAAAACTGTTGATGGTCAAGTACTTCGTTTCTTCCTTGCGACTCAACAATATCGCAAACCTGTCAACTTTACCGAAAAAGCAGTTCACGATGCATCTGTTAACCTTAAGTATTTGAAAAATACCTTTACGTTGCCACTTGGCGAAGCTGTTGATGCAGCTGAACTTGCAAAATTCAAAGCCGATTTTGAAGCAGCGATGGATGATGATTTCAACACAGCAAATGGTATTACAGTTGTCTTTGATATGGCGAAATGGATTAATTCAGGAAACTACGACCAAGTAACCAAAGATACTTTTGCTAAAATGCTTGCTGTATTTGGTATTGTCTTTGAAGAAGAAGTGCTTGATGCGGATATCGAAGCATTGATTGAAAAACGCCAAGCAGCTCGTGCGAATCGCGATTTTGCGACGGCAGATGCAATTCGTGATCAACTAGCAGCTCAAGGTATCAAATTGCTTGATACTAAAGATGGTGTGAGGTGGACACGTGACTAAGGTAGATGTCAATCTTATTAATGGTATTGCTCTTGCTTTTGAAGGAGATGCCATTTATTCGACTTATATTCGTAAACACTTGATTTTTCAAGGTATGACAAAACCTAATCAATTGCACCGCAAAGCAACGATGTATGTTTCAGCCAAAGCTCAAGCGATGCTGATCAATATGATGCTAGAAGCGCAGCTATTGACTGAAAAGGAAGAAGAAATCTATAAACGCGGTCGCAATACAAATAGTCATACCAAAGCCAAAAATGCTGACGTTGTGACTTACCGTATGTCGACAGGTTTTGAAGCTGTTATGGGCTATCTTCACATGACTGAGCAGATTGATCGTCTCGAAGAGCTTATCGATTGGTGTATCCAAGCGGTTGAAAAAATTGAAGATTAAGTAAAAAATAAAAATAGCCAGTTCTCGCATGAGAGCTGGTTTTCATGTTATAATAGCACTATGAAGAACAAAGAATTTAATGATCAAAATGACATCGTTTATGGTGTACATGCCGTAACAGAAGCCCTTCAAGCTAATACAGGAAATAAACTCTACATCCAAGATGACTTGCGTGGAAAAAATGTTGATAAAATCAAAAGCCTAGCCGCAGAGAAAAAAGTCTCTATTTCTTGGACACCTAAAAAAACACTTAGTGATATGACAAATGGTGCCGTTCACCAAGGTTTTGTTTTGCGCGTTTCAGAATTTGCTTATGCTGAATTAGATAGCATTTTGGAAAAAGCTGCGCAGGAAGAAAATCCACTAATTCTGATTTTGGATGGACTCAACGATCCGCATAATTTTGGCTCAATTTTGCGAACAGCTGATGCAACAAATGTCACTGGTGTAATTATTCCAAAACACCGTGCAGTTGGTGTGACACCTGTTGTTGCCAAAACATCAACTGGCGCTGTCGAACACGTTCCGATTGCTCGTGTGACAAACCTCAGCCAAACACTTGATAAATTGAAAGAACAAGGTTTCTGGGTATTTGGTACAGATATGAACGGAACACCATCACACAAATGGAATACAGCTGGAAAACTAGCCCTAATCATTGGTAATGAAGGAAAAGGCATTTCGCCAAACATCAAAAAACAAGTGGATGAAATGATTACGATTCCGATGAACGGTCACGTTCAAAGTTTGAATGCCAGTGTGGCAGCTGCAGTATTGATGTACGAAGTTTTCCGTCATAAAGTGGATTAATTTTTGTAAGACTTGATGAGCCATCTGTGAAAGGACTAAAAAATGAAGAAAAGAATCCTCTTAGTTGATGGTTATAACATGATTGCCTTTTGGCAGGAAACACGTCAACTCTTTAAGACAAATCGATTAGACGAAGCACGCAATATTTTGCTGCGTAAGCTCAATAACTATGCCTATTTTGAAAATCTGGATATTATTTGTGTCTTTGATGCCCAGTATGTTCCGGGTTTGCGTCAACGTTATGACCAATATAAAATCCAAGTTATCTTTACTGAAGAAGATGAAACAGCCGATTCCTATATTGAACGTACGGCAGCTGAACTAAATACACCACGCCATCTTGTGGAAGTTGCAACCAGTGATTTAAATGAACAATGGACGGTCTTCTCACAAGGTGCCCTTCGGGTGTCAGCTCGTGAATTGGAGCAACGCGTAAATACGGTTAAATCAGACTTGGACAAAATGTCAAAACACATTGACTTAACCACACCAAAACTCAGTCCATGGAATGATGGACAAATGTATAAATTAAAACAATTACTTGATGATATTTAAAACATCAAAGGACTTTTTTAAAGGAGCTCGCTAATTGCGGGCTTTTTTGTTATAATGAAAAAGAAATCATTTGACTATCAAAGTATTTTTATGACAATGATTGATAATACTGAACGTATGATTGTTTTTATAGTAAAGGGAGAATTATGACTTTTAAATTACTAACGGATTCAACAGCAGATTTAGATGAAAATTGGGCAACTGCTCATGATGTTGAAATCCTAGGACTAACCATTCAATTAGACGGGGAAATCTATGAAACGGTTGGTCCAAATCGTTTGACTAGTGAAAAATTACTAGAAAGCATGAAAAATGGTGGTAAACCAACGACTAGTCAAGTTAATGTGGGACAATTTGAAGAAAGTTTCCGTCGTCATGCACAAAATGGTGATGCGGTGCTTTACCTAGCTTTTTCTTCTGTCTTATCAGGAACTTACCAAAGTTCAATGATTGCGCGTGATCTTGTTTTAGAAGAATTTCCAGATGCGACTATCGAAATCGTTGATACTTTGGCAGCAGCAGGTGGGGAAGGGTATTTATCTGTCCTAGCAGCTGCAGCGCGTGATGAAGGCAAGACACTCGAAGAAACTAAAGCGATGATTATTGATATTTTGCCTCGCTTACGAACATATTTCCTAGTTGATGACCTTTATCATTTGATGCGTGGCGGTCGTTTATCAAAAACATCTGCTATCATGGGAAGTTTAGCTAATATCAAACCTCTTTTGTGGTTGGATGCCACAGGAAAACTTGTCCCACTAGCAAAAATTCGTGGACGTAAAAAAGCCCTAAAAGAAGTTGTAGCGCAAGCAACAGAATCCCTAGCTCACCGAACAGCTGTTGTCGCTTATGCTAATGATGTAGAAGGGGCTGAAAGCTTGAAAGAATCATTACTCGAACATGACATGATTGATGAGGTTCTTATTATGCCATTAGGTCCAGTTATCTCAGCTCACGTAGGGCCTGGAACACTAGCCGTCTTTACAATCGGAAAAGACGCACGATAAAATCAAAAAAAGTGGACTTAGTCTGCTTTTTTTCTAAAACATAATGACGGTGGTATTTAATATTTGAATTGGAGTGAGGGAAGATGATTGTAGCTATTGAGACGGTTGGTTTGTGTCTGTTCTTTTTTATCTTGTGCTTTTTAGGGACAGGAACTGATGATAAAAATTTAAAAAGTTTTTCATCGTATCCAGATGAAGTTCAGACTTTGATAAGAAATAATGAGGATTATCGAGCAAAAGTTAAAACAACTAATAAGTGTGTGGCATTCTTGCTAAATTTTTTAATCTTTTTGGTAATATTATTTATTTTGGGAATAGCTATTAGAAAGCCAAACTTTTTACATAATTTCATTTGTTTAAGCATTATAGGACAAGGATTGAATTTATTTGATTTACTTGTGATTGATTTAATTTGGTGGAGACGTACAAAACGTATCCGTTTTACAAAAATGCCTGAAAAGAACTTGTATCAGAATCCTAGAAAACATATAGAATCATTTTTAAGAGCTTTTGTGATGTATCTTCTGATTGCTGCAATAGATGGTTATTTGTTGCAATTTTTGTAACGTCAAATTGATGAATGGGCTATGTCAAAGGAGTTTTGCTATGATGTCAAAAGGTATTTGCTAGTATTCAAATGAAAAAAAGAGGATAATTTTGGTGAAAGGTGGAAAAAATGAATATCAGTGAATTACGAAAACAATATCAGATGAGTCAAGATGATTTTGCCAATATTTTTCATGTATCAAGGCAGACTGTATCAAATTGGGAAAATGGAAAAAGCTATCCAGATGTAGAAATGCTGGTTAAAATTAGTGATTATTTTGGCATCTCTGTTGACCAATTAATTAAAAAAGAAACTATACCAAATGTAGCAAAAAATTCTGAGAAGCAGAAGAAGCTGTGGCCAATGCTTGCTGTGATTGCCACAGTGATTTGCCTTATCGGAGCATTCTTTTTGTACAACTATAATGCAGAACACTCAGTCAAGTTTTCAATGAAAAAAGATAAGACTTATGGTCAAAGTGCAACTAGCCAAAAAACTTTAGAAGTTGCTAAAGGTTATTTCACATTGCCAGAAGATGAAAAGTTGAATCTTAAAGTAAATGGCATGACAGATGATGGAGATTTACATTTAAGTATTGTTGATGAAAATAACAAGTGTTGTTATCGACTCGATGGTGATGAATTAAAAGATAGCCAAAAACTTTACTTCAAAAAAGGTTCTTATAAAATTCAAATCACTGCCGATCATTATCATGAAAAGGTTGTTAGTTTAGACTATAATGTGAGTGTTAAGGGGTAGACTTCACAATAGTTATAACTAGCCATAAAAAAATTCAATACCCACAATCTACTTTCTTCTTTGAGAGAAGTGCTATAATTGTAAAAAATCAAAGGAGGTAGGTTGATGGCTTTAACATATGCTGTACTTGGAAGTGGTGCGATGGGACTACGCTTTGGTCTATTGCTGAAGGAACATTTGAAAGCTCAAGTCGATTTTATCGATACTTGGCAAGAACAAGTTGATACAATTCAAAAACAAGGTGGTGTCTACCAGTCACGTGATGGCAAGAATCGTCATTTGGTTCCAATTGATATTTATCTACCAGAAAACTATCGTGGAAAACCAGATGTCTTGATTATTTTTGACAAACAGATGCATCTGCAAGAGTTATTGGAACGAAGCAAACATTTTTTCAATAGTAGCCAGTATGTTTTTACCGGTATGAATGGCATGGGACATATTGAGAAAATCAATCATTATTTTGCACCTGAAAAAGTATTAGCTGGAACCTGTTTGATTGGGACAGTTTTAAAAGCAGCAGGAGACGTGGATTTTATCGGAAAAGCTGGAGTAGGTTCCATTAATGTTGCAGCACAGTCAGGAAAACTTGATGTGGTTCAAGAAGAAATTTTAGCAGATTTTAAAGCCGCAAACCTAAATCCAAATGTGACAGATAATTTCTTAGGAACTCTTTATACAAAGGTAGTTTTCAATTCTGTGATTAATACAATTTGTACTCTTTTTGAAATCCGAATGGGTCAATTTATTGATTATCAGGGAGCAGAGAAACTGGGGAGACAACTAATTGATGAAGCGTATGATGTAGCAAGTCTAGCAGGTATTGAACCACTTAATAACCGCGAAAAAGAGTGGGAAACTATCCGTTATGTCAGTGAGGAAACCAGTCCACTTCACTATCCATCAATGTATCAAGATATGAGCAAAGGGCGTCAGACAGAAGTAGATTATATTAATGGCTATATTTATGAGTTGGGCTTAGCAAACGGCTACCAAGCCAAGACACATGACTTCTTGCGTCACCTAGTTCATCTAGCTGAAAACACGCGAAAATACCGCTAAGCGTTTTCTTTTAAAAAGACGAAAAAACTTAGAAAAGATTAGTCATAACTGTTGACTTACTACCACTTTTTTTGGTATTATAATAAACGGTATTGTTTACCCCATTTGTAAGGCCCCGGAACCTTTCAAATAACTCGTGGACCGGAACATCCACACTTTGTAAACAAAAACGAATTCGTATAGGAGAACTCATGAACAAAACAACATTCATGGCTAAACCAGGCCAAGTTGAACGTAAATGGTACGTTGTTGACGCAACAGATGTACCTCTTGGACGTCTTTCTGCAGTAGTTGCTAGCGTACTTCGCGGAAAAAACAAACCAACATTCACACCACACACTGATACAGGTGACTTCGTTATCGTTATCAATGCTGAAAAAGTTAAATTAACTGGTAAAAAAGCAACTGATAAAATCTACTACACTCACTCAATGTATCCAGGTGGATTGAAACAAATCTCAGCAGGTGAACTTCGTTCTAAAAATGCTGTTCGCTTGATTGAAAAATCAGTTAAAGGCATGCTTCCACACAACACTCTTGGACGTGCACAAGGCATGAAATTGAAAGTCTTCGTAGGTAGCGAACACACACACGCTGCTCAACAACCAGAAGTACTTGATATTAAAGGACTTATCTAAGAGAGAAAGGAGCATCTATTAAATGGCACAAGCACAATACACAGGTACTGGTCGTCGTAAAAACGCTGTTGCACGCGTACGTTTGGTCCCAGGTACTGGTAAAATCACAGTTAACAAAAAAGATGTAGAAGAATACATCCCACATGCTGACCTTCGTCTTGTTATTAACCAACCATTCGCAGTTACTTCAACTGTAGGTTCATACGACGTTTTCGTTAACGTTGTAGGTGGTGGTTACGCAGGTCAATCAGGAGCTATCCGTCACGGTATCGCTCGCGCATTGCTTCAAGTAGACCCAGACTTCCGTGATTCATTGAAACGCGCTGGTCTTCTTACACGTGATGCACGTATGGTTGAACGTAAAAAACCAGGTCTTAAAAAAGCTCGTAAAGCTTCACAATTCTCAAAACGTTAATCAATACGATTATATCAACGTTTCAAGACATTCAAGATTTTTATCTTGGATGTCTTTTTTTGCTTAAAAATATAAAATTTCCACCAAAATTTCCACCAAATTTCCACTATTGCTTTTTGAGGTTTCTAAAAACTATTTCACCAACTGGTTGTTTTACAGTATTTTTTGTATTGATATATGTCTTAGTGGTTGATTGATCGCTGTGGGTTAATGCTTCAGAAATTTCTTCAATAGGAACTCCTGCTTTTTTAGCTAAAGTTGCTCCAGTGTGCCTTAATTTATGAGGAGAGGCAGGGGCTAACTCAGGGTGACGTCTCCTAATAGAATTCATACGATAGTTTAAATAATCAATGTGAAGAACGGTGTTTATATTATTTTTTCTATCATTATAGGTAAATATAAATTGATTATTCGTTTGTCTGAGCCCAAATTGTTTCAATTCCTCTTTTTGTAATTTTTTCCACTTTTTTAGTAGTATCATGAGCTCAAGAGGTGCATTGAAAATTGTCTTTTTCCCTCCTTTAGTTGCTTTTACATTTCCAAATCTGTCAAGAGCATTTTCAATTAATATTTGATTAGTTTCGAAATTAACGTGTTTCCATTGAAGTGCATAGGATTCTGATTTCCTATCTGAAAGAAAAAATGTTGTATAGAAGAGGACATAGTCTTTGAATTCTATTAATCCATTTTTTAAATCTTCATCAAATGCTTGTAACCACAAACGTAGCTCTTCTTCATCCAGTGTCAAATCTTCATCACGTTTATTTTCCTTTAAAATTTGTTTTTTTACTGCTTTAATTCGACTGATGGTTTTATGGAGTCGGTTGCTAGGGATGTACTCTAGTTCTTCAGCCCAATCGAAGACTGAGTTAATATAGCCTCTAATAGCTTTAAAATTCGCATAACTATTTGCCTTGGGAGTGAGTAGTGATAAGACTAATTGTTTATTTTCGTTAAGATAACTTAATGAGTAATTCCCTAGAATAGGTAAAATGTGGAGTCTAAACATACTTTTGGTTTGAAATACGGTAGCAGGTGTAGGAGGTCTATTTGTTGAAGTAGTTTGCCCAGCTATGTACGGTTCTAGCCAAACTTCTTTATAGAAATCTGAGAAGAGAATATCTTCTTTTTTTATAGTTTTTTGGTAAAGTTTGTTATGTCTTGCTTTTTCAATATCAACAGATATTTTTAACTCTGCTTCTTTTGCCTCACGTTTTGTTTTGAAGCGTTTTTCATACAATTTTTTTAAACCAAGTTTGGCTTGTACATCTTCAGGTATATATAATCGTAATTGGTAAGTTCCGTTTTTAGTTTTTTTAATAGCCATTTTTTCTCCTTACGCAGAAATTTCAAGTTGTGTCATCCATTGGTTAACACTTTCTTTACTAAATCTAATTGATTTTCCGATTTTAATATATGGAAGTCCCATACTAATCCATAAATCAAGTGTATTATTTGAAATTCCAAGATAACGACAAGTTTGTTTTTTGTTTAAAAAAGGGCTATCAGCTCCAGAAACTTCTCTAACATTCTTGATTTCCTCTTTTATCAATTCTCCAATCATGTGTTGAATTTCTTGTGTTTGTTCTTTTGCTAACATTACTTGCATATTTTTCCTCCTCAAAAATAAAAAAGGAAGCAAGTTGATACTTGCTCCCGTGGAGATTATGAAAAAGAAAAGTTTTAGGATAATTATATTATAGCATATAGCATCTTAAACTAGTCTTAATCATAAATAGTAGTTTAAATCATTTTACTGCAAAGCTATAGTAGCTTTGTGGTGATAAAACTTGATAGTGTGGTTTGTCTTGAGTGTGATTGTAATTACATTCTGATATTAGAAATGTACTGTCTTTATTGACAGCTTCAACAAAGGCAACGTGTCCGTATTGTGCTAATGTTTCTCCATATCCTCCTTTTACTGACATAACCGCACCGACTTGTGGTGAGTTACTGTGTTTCCAACCTTTTGAGACAAGTGCCGAAACCCAATCTTGCCCATTACCATTATTATTGTAAATAGCAGGATCAGTACAAATACCTGTCTCAATTAGTCTATTGCAAACATACCAAGTACATTGACCAGTAGGATAAGAGTTTCCTCCTTGTGTGGTGACGCTTTTGGAAGTTGGTTGTCCGTATTTTAGTTTACCATTATATTCACTTGGAAAATCAAAGGAGGATAGTAGTGTTCCTTTAGATAATCCAGTGTTACCCGAAAAAGCTATTGTTGTTTTGCTGTTTTTTAATGTTCCATTGAAGATGTTATACCATTTTCGGGCATTCACTTTGAGTTGGTCAGCTTTAGTTTGTCCATCAGATAAAGCCACTCCCTCATAATGTTCAGACCAATAGAGACTTGCTTCTCCCGCATCACTAGCTGACTGCATTTTACTTTTGACATTTGCATAAGCACCACTAAGTTCAGTAGACATTAATTTTAATTCAACTTGAGATTCTAGTGCTCTTTGTGGAGCAGAAGCCCAGCGATTACCATTGACTGAACTTGACCACCCAGACCATTGGAAATAACCTGCCACCCCTCCACTAGTATTAATAGCTTTAGGGTCAAAGCCACTTTCACGTTCAGCTACTGCAAGACTTCCGGCACTGCCAGCTAGAGAAAAGCCCTCGTGAGAGAGTTGATAATTAAGAATTTGAATGACGTCTTTAGCACGTTCTTCAGAAATATTGGCTTTATTGGCTACCTCTTTGGCTGTCAAGGAGGTTTCTTGTCCATTTTGAGAAGTTGTAGTATCATCAGACAGATTTCCTGCAATAAGTATCAGTAAAGTAGCTGGTAGAAGAAAAGGAAGTAATAACCCTAAAATGAGTATTTTTTTCTTCATTGGCTTACCTCAGATATTAGTGTTTTAGGTAGACTGTAAAAATCAGACTATCAAATCGCCACTTAGCATCTAATACTACGGGATAAGAGCGACAAATATCGATGATTGTTGAAGCTTCCTTATCAGTAATTGGAAATAAGACGAGAAAGTCCAATGACCTCTCATTATTTTGATAGGCTTCATAAACATTATTTTCAATAATAGGTTTTAAAGCTCTTTTAGAATTGATATGGATATTCATTAAAGTTCACCTCTTAATCGTTTGAGTTCTTCTGTTAAACGTTCCTTTCTTTTTAAATTTGCTCGTAGCTTGTTATCTCTAGTCAAAGTCTTTCGGAAGTTTTTGGTAAATGCATTAGAACCTTGTGCCTTATACATAGCTTCATTGTCCTTATAATCTTCTAAACGTTTTTCAAGATGGTTAATACGTCTTTTAGTAAGTGGTGATATTCGTTTTTCTTTTAACGATTTAAATTCTTCCTCTAGATTTGGTGAAGACGTTGACATATTATTTTCTTTTGTGAGCTCCTCTGTTAGTAATTGTGGTTCTTTAAAGGTTGCTGAAGTTTCAGGAATATCCTCTTGGTTAGGAGTTATTGAATTGCTATTTTTATCTTCTTGTTGTCGAGGTTGTAGATTTGTTTCATGCTCACTGTCTAAATTAGGATTGTGTGGCGTTTCTTCAGGTTTTGCTTTAGAAAAATAATCTTTTGCATTTTTTAAATGGGATAGAGAATTAATAACTGCACCAGATGCTAAACCACTGGAAGCCAAGGCGAAGTTTCCAAGATTTTGAGCTGTAGAAAATCCCTTATTAGGAACTTGTTGAATTATTTCTTTACCAGAAGTTAACTTATCTTGAACAGAATGACCAATATTATCCATTTTTAGTCTAGCCCTGGATCCAAGGATAATTCCTATAAGTTCACCTTTATATTTCCAAAGATAATAATAGATTAAGGCTTTGACAATGACGACTACCATAAGTTTAAAAAGTAATGCAAAGACTACAAGTGAAGCAAAGCCTTTGATGGTATTGTCAAAACCAGAGGTCATCATATTTTCAATGATTTTTTCTAAATAAAAAATTATTAAGGTAAGAAGACTTGTAATAGCAGGAAAGGCTAAGCCACCCATCATTACTTTTAGGACTCCAAAAATAATATCTTGCATGCGAGGAATAAAGGAAATTAATAAAGCTATTGGAAAGAGCAACATCATTATTAAAACTAGTAGCTGAGCAATGACATTTAGAATTTGCACAAGGATAATTGGAATAGCAATGACAATAGCTTCAACGATTTTAAAGATAACATAGAAACACTTGATAAAAAGATAATCATAGACAGCTGATACCCAGCGGTCTTTTTCACCATCTTCATCCGCATTATTACCTAGTTCCTCTAGATAATTCTTTCGGTCGCTATTTTTAACTTTTGTAAAAGTATTCCCATTTAATTGACCGAGTACTTTTGAGTCATCGAATTTTTCTTCTTTACCTGTTTGGCTGTTGACATATTTTCCGTTTTCTTGACCAGTGTTTACGAAGAGGTAAGCAGTGTAGGAAGTTTCTGCGATATAACTATCTGCCATTGAATCGCCGATTTTTAACTCTTTACCATCACCATAGGAAACCGAGATATTTGAAATTTTTTGAGTGACTGTTTTAGAGATATTATCAATAGTATCAAGAAGATAAAGCCCACCTGAAGTTGATGCTACTGTTCCAAAGTAAGAGAATCCAAGAATAAGTACAACACAAACATGAATGACTTTTCTCATGAAGTTTCCTTTTGAGAAAAAGAACTGATAAAAGAGATAAAAAGCAATGATACTAATTAAAAGGCCGATTAGTGATTGATTGGCTAATCCATCAGAAGTAGATCCCGTAAAACCTTGCCACATAGATTTACCAGCTTGATAAACATAAGTCTTGTAGTTATTGTATAGGTTAATCTTTTCGAGAATCCGCATAAGAAGTGAGAAGAATCCAACAACAAGATTGAGAATGAAGAATAATAAATTAACGAAGATTTCATTAAATGCAACAATGACAGAGGTTTCGACAGATGAGGTTTTTTCCAAATAGGCTTTTAAGGCAAAGATATCAACGCCTTTTAGCTTTTCAAAAGCTTCTTGCATGAATATCCCTCCTTATGATGCGTATTTATTTTCAAGACTTGAAGAAACAGTTGCTTTCATTGGTTTTAAAAGCATATCAATATCTTCAAATAGGTTATGGACAGAAATCATATTGAGATTGCCGTAAACATCATAGTAGAGGCACTGTCCTGAAATCATATTGTCAATCCATTCTAAATTTTGTTCAGTAGGTTCTAGTCCAACGTGTCTTAAAATATCTTCACGTTCAGATTTTTCATAAAAAGCAAAAATAGTACCGAAACCTGTTGTGTCGTCATCATTTTCAGCGTCATGAACAGATTGGGTAATAAGTGCTAAGGTATTATTTTTAGATCGTCCAATACGTCTCATATTTTTTATAACGGCTTGCCCTTCAGCTGATTTCATTAAAATCCATGCTTCATCAAAGAATTCAAGAGTATCTTCATTTTCGTGACGTTCACCAAAGTGAGTACAAAAAGCTCCTAAAGCAAACATTAGGGCGACTGAATTCCGTTCATGGTCAGATATTTTAGAAGCATCAGTTTTGGGAAGTTTTAAATTAGCAACTTCAAGAACGGTTACCTGAGATTCATAATTTAATCCCTTTGTTGTGCCATCTGAAAAAGCTAACTCAAGAATAGAATTATGAACTATAGAGGTTAAATAACGCCCGACAGAAGCGATTTGCTCGCTATCACTGTTTTTAAGAGCTTTAAGAACGTGTTTAAAACCGACTGTTTGCCCAGCTTGTCGTTTGTTAACAATATCATTAATCGTTTCAGTAATGGCTGTTTTTTGGTCCATAGAGACATTCTCAACTGCTTGAAGAAGAAACTCTAGCATATTTTTAGCAACTTCAACAGCCTGTTCTTTGTCTAGGACTACAATAGGGTCTAAAACTCCGTGATTTGATTCTAGTGAGCTATCTAAGGTAACAAAGTTAAAATCTTCAATTTGATGTTTTCGTTCTGGATAATGTTTCTCAAATTCAGGATTCGAAATAATTTCTTGATAGTGATGGCGTAGTTCCCGTTTAGGGTCAATATAAAGAGTTTTAACATTTTGAAGTGCAACACTTAAAAAAATGATTTGTGCTAAAAATGATTTCCCTTGTCCAGTGGCTCCAGTAATAATGATATGAGGGTTCTTGGTAATCTTACCTGCAATATCCTCTTTATTCCCAACAGTGGGATTAAAAAGGACGATGTTTTTGGAAGCCTGTATGGCTTTTTGTAGATTGTCCCACCGTCCTGTCCAGTTATCAACTCGTCCAATGTACCAGCCAATGCGATTACCAGAAGTTGTATTAGTGAATGGCATTAACTCGGCAAAACCTCGACTAGTGACTAAATGTGTCCAAGTACGAGTTTTCTTTTGAAGTTTTTGCCCATAAAGTAGAGCTTGAAATAGATAAGGAGCATCATGACTTGCTTCACTAATTTCAACCCCCATATCATCAAAATAATTTAAAACAACTTGACGTCGACTTCGTAATTGGGAGAGTGAAGAAGCAGATACAATAAGATAAGCGCCATATTCAATAATGTCTTCCTTATTTCCGACTTTTTTCATAAGGTCTTTTAAAGATAAAGCACCTGTAATAATTTCATCTTGTTGAACGGTGTTTGTGTTATCAGCTTCTTCCATAATGTTAAGAAATCGTGTGTTTGACCGTCCCATTTTACCTTTAATTTTATTACGATCAATGAATTCTGCTTTGATTCGTAATTCAACAGGAAAATTCAAGCGTTGAATGAATTCTCCGAGGTGGAAACCATTAAAAATAGTACTAAACTTCCCAACAGGTAAAATGGTGATAAACGATGCTCCATAAGGACTTTCTAGTTTTAAAAATCCACTTTTGAGAACTTTGATGAGTGTATCTGTGACATTGAATAAGGAACGATTAGCAATGACCTCTTGTTTGAGATGGGGGATATAACGTAAGTACTGCATTCGTTGATAATAGAAGAGTTCCTCGTCAGTAAGACGCTGGCATCTTAAAGTTGATAGGACTTGGTAGACAGCTGTTTCATCACTTAAATAATCGTCATACCAATTTTTTTCCAGTTGTAGTTCATAACCAATACCGTTAGCTACCATTTCGGATAATTCAGAAAAGCGTTCATAAGCTAAATCTGAAATAGAACCAGACTTATCTTGCTTTCGCAAGGTAACTCCAATAACCCAATCAAACTGATAAGGGATTTCCATTTCTTGTGTTAGTTTATCAACGGAATAGGCTAATAATGTTTCCCCAAGAATACGGTTATTTGGTGCTAAAGCTTTAGAGAAGTCATTCATTTTTTCTTCTAAAAGATAATCTTTAGGAATAAGCGAAATATCAAAAGTTTTATTTTTAGCTAGTTTATTAATCGTTTGGGCAACAGTTTGTTTGTGTTTTTCTTTTTTCTCGTCATCTGTAATGGTAATAGGAGTATTTGGAATACGATAATAAGCAATGACACTTTTATCGTGACAGATGACAATATTATTATGAGTCGTCATAATAGGGTATTGTAATTTGATTGCCATGTTTCCTCCTTTCAAAGTTTTGTTTTTTCAAAAACAATTTCATCATATGTTGGTACGCGATCATTATGATAAATGGCTTTCTTATTTAAGCGAAATTCAAATAGGTAACAAAGATAATCTGCAATAAAAAGATGCATCTTTTTACCATGTGGTTCGTATTCTGTATAAGCTTTAGCTAGTTTATAGGGAACATACCAGTAGAGTAGAAATGAAATAGAATGTGTTAGTTTTGCTAGAGGAACTAAAATAAACGATAACCCAAGTATCATGATGACAAAAATAATAGCAAAGACAATAAAAAAGGACAGTTGCATTGGTGTAGCAAAATACCAAATACGTGTCCCTTTTTGTGTTTTTATTTCTTGAATCCAATAAGGAGCGTTTAGACCTCTAGAGTAATCATAAAGTTTTTCATTAGTCATAAGTTTAAAGTCCTGTTTCAATGCCGATTAAGCGAAGGAGCCATCCAAAGAAGCTAAGAATCTGTTGCCCCTTTGTGAGAGAGACAATAACTGAATAAAAGCCAACAACCGAAAATAGTTGAAGCCAAGAGCTATTTTTCCAAGCTTTAATGGCAAGAATAACAGCAATTGCTGTTAGTACCCAAGTACCATCACCGTGCATAAAGTTTTGTAATGAGCTAGTATTCATACGATTTATTCTCCTTTTTCAGTAGCATAATTTTGAGGAATAGTGTGAGTAAGGGACGATACATAGTAAGATTTACCTTTCGGAATTAAAGTAAGTGTAAAGTTTTCAGAATGTGTATTCCCAGCTATTGCAAATGTAACTTGTACATAAGCGATGATTGACTTACCATTTTGTTTGAAATAAGTGTAATCAATACTTTTGAATTCAGTATCGTCAAGAACAACAAGGTTTTTAGAAATTAAGTCTAAATTATCTTGATCACTTGTATAGTTAGTGAAGAAAACATTTAGAAATTTAGTTAGTTTTTTATGAGTTGTAGTGGAAAAATTATCGGAAGCTGTTAGTTTTAAATCATTCTTTTTATCAAAAGAAGTAGCCTGATTAGAGGTTAACGTTGAAAACCAAGGAAGACCAGAAATGTAATATTTATCGCCTTTTTGACCATATGGAATATTGAAACCAGTAGTAATTTCTTTGGTATTATCTCCATTCTTTTGCTTATAAGTCACTTGATATAAAGCACTTTTATTGTTGAGAGTAATTAGTTTTGAGGATTCTAAGTTAGAAGCTGTTTTTAATTGTCCTTGTGACTTAATATCAGGTTCAAAGTTATAAAAGTTATTTAATTTTTTAGTTTGTTCTGTTTGTGTATTACCATCATCAGAAAAATTGAAGTAAGCTGAGATAAAATCGTTTAGATAGTATGATAAGCGATTATCTGTATCGCTTGAGTCAATTGTTACCGAAGTAGGTTTTGTTTGAAGTGATTTCTGGAGTTTGGTCATTTTATTAGATAGTGTTATTGCTTTTAGGCATCCGATTAAACCAATTAATAAAAAGAAGCTAATGCCTGAAAGAACGAGTACATTAGCCGTCTTTTGATTAGCTTTTATCAGTTTAGGAGAACCACGTTTTTTATCTGTTTTTTTAAATTTTGTTAGGAAGTGTTTGTAGTGTTTTAGTAATTCAGCTATTTGTTTCATAAGTCTCCTTTAAATATTTGCGATTTCTAGGAGTTTGTTCCCTTTAGCGTAGAGTTGTTTTTGAAGTTTGTTAAGCTCACTATTGACGTAATAATAGCCTCTTAGTTCATGACGAATGGCTTCTAAAAATTCAACAGGCAGTGTTTGAGCCTCTTCAGTTTTTAGCACACTGTTCAATTCGCCAGCTTTTGTCCATGCTTCTTTGGTGTTATGTTCTTTCATAAACTGCCCAAGTTCAGAAGTGATTGTTCTTACTTTCTTTTCAAGTGTACTTTTAGTTGCCATGATAAGTTCCTCCATAAAATCTTTTTGTTTTGAGTTGATAATTTGTTTAAAGATAAGTACAAGTTGTGATGACATTTCTCTATCAATTTCAAGAATGTTTCCTGATAAAGAGAAATAGGCGTGTTGATAGTTAAATGAGTTTACGTCACTATCAGTTGCTAATTTTCGAGCGAATGTATCATAATAAAACTGTTTATCTTTCATTAATACGATACCAAGCTTCCAGTTTTCATTTGTACGTGGAAGATTAGCAATACCTTCGTAAATCTTTTTAATAATCATTCATCTAGTAACTCCGTATAGCCAAGAGAGCGAAAAATATAATCATCATCAAACCAGAGCCAGTCATTGATTTCTTCTTCTGTTGGAACTGTTCCTGAGAAGACTTCCTCACAAAGTGTCGTTAGTTGATCAGTGCCACCACGTTTACGAACAGATTCGAGTGTAGAAGCACCACCTGACCATGCTTTAAAGTGGTCAATAGAGTTCAATTCAACTTTGTATTCCATATTTCCTCCTTATTATTTGTTTAATAAGTGATGGGAAGCTTTAAGATTTTTTAGGATAGCTTCTCCACGTTCATTGATTTCTCCGCAGTTTTGGATGGTCTTGAGATATTCAGTTTGCATGATTTTATCAGCCTCACTGACAAGTCGTAATGAATTTGATACTTGATACATGAGCCATTTTATTGTTCGTTCGATAGTATAAGGTTCAGGTTTCATGCTTAGTTTTAAAGGAGCTGTTCCACCAAAAAGACGTTGCCATTTAAGGTCTGGTTGATAAGCACCATAATGGTTAATTCCATCATAGACCTCTAACTCATGATTAATAACTCCACGAGCGATTTCAGCTAAGTCAACACCATTGATATATTCTTCAATAGCTAATTGAGCTTTTTCATTAGCAAACCGTAACTCGTAGCGATTCCAAATACCAAAAATCTCCAAGGATTCTTCCAAGGAGATTTGTTCAGCTTTAGCTAATTCATAACGTTTTTCATAGAAGTTGAAGTAGAGGTTACTTTGACGGCTTCCAAAATAGATGGAAATTCCTTGGTTTCCTTCTCTATCTTCAATCTCTTGTAAACTACCACCTCCAATGTGGTTCCAATTTCTTAAGGTATGACAAATAACTTCGTGATTATAAACCTTGGTAATCATATCTGATAAGAGGAATTGTTCTTCTTCACGGTCATTTCCTAAATACCGTTCATCTATTGCAATATCAAGTCGTTTGACTCGCATATCAGGTATGTCATAGGACATTTTTTGAAGAAGTTCTTGCCATGTAAGATGGTATGTTTCAAGAATAAGTTCCATTTCTCGACAACCTTGACCAGATAGTTGTAAGGTTATTTGGTCATTTCCTGTTTCGACTTTATCAAAAAAGTCAAATATCCAAATATTTCCTCGTTTCCACAGATGAGTGTAATTAAGAAGTCTAGTTTCAGATTCGGTAAATTCCTTTAACTCACAATGAAGATAAGTATGACAAAAATGTTTTAAATCACGAATTGTCATAAACGTAATTCTTAAGTAGTCAATGTGTACTTCTAGTCGTTCTTTATCAGCTTCTTTCAGATATCCTAATCGGTGTTTAAATTCCCGAAATTTATCAAGACTTAAACCACGTGAGCCATCTTCATAACTTCTATAGGTGCGATGACTAATTCCAATACTCTTAGCAAATTCTTTTTGGGTCATTCCTGTTTTTTTGCGAAACTTTTTCAGCATAACAGGATTTAATCTATCCATTCATTGAATTCCCTCCAATCTATCAGTAGGTGACACACTTTTTTGGCAAAAGTGACACAGTTCTCAAAACTTGTAAAACCTTGATATCATTGGCATTAGGGCGGTTGGCTTTCGCTATTTTGAAATCTGCTACCCCCCTATTAGAATAGCGGGGGTTAAAACGCGTCATGGACTAGAACTTCGAGACTTCGGGACTTCGCCTGAACGCTGTTCAGGCTTGCCCTTGCTCTTGTTCTAGCCCATGACGACTTAAGCACGTTTCAACCGCTTGTGCATAGGAGCTGCATCCGCCATGATAAGTTTCTAAAGCTTCAAGAAGGAGCCCCTCTTGTTTTGGTGTTACTACTAAAGAATTGCCGACTTTGGTAAAGCTTATTCCTCTTTCATCAAAAAGATAAGCTAATTTTCGTAATGTCTTTAAAGAAAGTTCTTTTTCTTTAGCAAAGTCAGAAAGTGATTTTGATGAAGCCTGTACATTCTTTGTTTCTTCTTGTTTATCGGGTGTTTGTTTAACACCGAAGACCTCAAATTCTTCTCCTTTCATTTCTAAAACAGGAAGTTTCATAAAGGCTTCATAGAAAGAAAAGCCTTTTTCAAAAGGCACGTAAGGAGAGAAAAATTCTCCAGCCAGTTCACCATTAGAAGCGATATAGCCCCGTCCTTTAACTGTTTTTCCATTAATCTTATCTAGCTTTTTAAACTCTTTATTTCGATTAGCATCTCCAAACATCATGGTGTAGCCTGTATCTTCTAAATGCCCAACTGACAAGCGTTTCATAAAGTTATCCCTTAAAGCAGTTTTGATATATTCACCATCGGGACGTTGCATAGCGAAAATGATAAACACACCTGATTGCCGTCCTTCTAGGACTAATTGGGTAAGATATTCTGTTACTTGAGCTTGGAGACGATAATCACTATCAATTTTTGCCATAAGGGCTGCCCATTCATCAATCACGATAAATTTTGGCTTCATGCCATAGTCACTAAAACTTTTACCGATTTTGTAGTTTGGGTGATTTTGAATGGCTTGATAACGATTTTCCATGAACGTCACATTATCTTTTAGACATTGGATAATTTCTTCTTTGGTGCTAAAAACTCTTCCATGAAAAACAGGAACATCTTTCAAACCAGCTAAGTCAGCATTCTTCGGGTCACAAAGGTCAATGAAACCAACTTTAGCTAATGCCCAGACAATTGACATTAGAACAACAGTTTTCCCGCCACCAGTTCCTCCACCAATCAATAAGTGTGGCTCAGCAATATAATCCCAAAAGACATCTGCCATTAATTTCAAGGAGTGGTTGTCGATGGCTACGTCTGAAATATCAATACGACTATTAATCCGATTAATACTGATATCGTACTGAATAAAACGCTCATCAAAAGTTTTGTTTTTAAAGTCACCGTTAAACATCACTTCTAGTGTTGAACCAAGGTTGATAAAACGGTCTTGAAATTTATTCCCTTCAAGGATAAAACTGATTAAAAGGTGATAGTTAGTTTGTTTAACAAAGACTTTAGGAAGGGTAATTTTTTCAATTGCTTTTCCATCACGTTTAACAGTTTTAGAAAGATAATAGCGATTTTCTATTAAGAAATTTGCTAGAATTCTTAAGGTATTGAGACGTTTAAAGAAGAGAAGCTTTTGATAACAGAGATGGTGAAATCCTAAGAGAAGGAGTGCGGGGAGTAAAAGTGTTAATGAGAATTTAAGTGAATAGGTGAGCGGTGTTTTTAATATCTCTTGATAGGAGATGTAGGTATAGTAAGCATTACCAAGTAAAAAAGGTAATAACATGATACTATATGTTATTACCTTAATTTTTTGATAGTATTTTCGAACCCGCCAACCACGATAGGTAAAT
The DNA here is from genome assembly GCF_900101445.1 of Streptococcus equinus. Taxonomy (GTDB): domain Bacteria; phylum Bacillota; class Bacilli; order Lactobacillales; family Streptococcaceae; genus Streptococcus; species Streptococcus equinus_B. Next base: position 194,953 of record NZ_FNKE01000002.1, read on the forward strand.
AATTGCATATTTACCTCCTAACCTTATTTTTTAGTGTCACTTTTAACATCACCTTTAGTAGGTGTTGTATCTGATTTTGCTTTTAGTTTAGAAGCATAGAGTTTGTAATTGTCATTGCGTCCGATAGATGAATAGGTTACGACAATATCTTCAAGTTCAACTTCTTCACGATATTTTAAGTTAAGGTCTTTAATTTCTTGTTCACTCATGTCAGCAATGGTAAAGAAAAGTGTTTCGTGTTGGACCGAAGAGTGGATACCAACCACAATTCCGCGTGCTTCACCTGTGGCGATTTGAGCATACGAACCGTCATCATTACGTTGCGTACGGTCTTCTTCATAGATAAGATCAGCGCCTTCAATCCCACGAAAAGTTAATTTTCCAAAGACTTCAGGGATATCTAATCCTTCAGTGATTACACGGTATGATTTGTCAGCAATTTGTAGTTTGTCACCATAGTTTAATCCAATTTTAGCCATAAGTTAAATCCTCTTTTCTATTATTTAGATACTTTCAAGTTTTCAGCAAAGACGTTAAGAGCAGGAGCAACGTTGTTTCCATTAAGACTACGATCAGGAAGGAAGATAGGGTTCACCACTTCAACGATTGCATCTTCATCAAATACTTGAGATAAGGCTGGGGTAATCACGTGGAAAGAGCCGTGCTTTTCACTGTTTAAAATGTGACGTTGATATTTTCCTGCTTTTCCAAAGACAGTACGAGGTGCTGTTCCAAGTTTTTCATAATAAGCTTTTCCAATAAAGTTAGGGTTCATTTTTAAAGTTTCAGGAATCATAGATATTCTCCATTTCTAGTAATAAAATAAAAGAGTCAGTGACTTAGACTGACTCTAGAAAAGTAAAAATGTTTGATTTTACGACTGTATAAGCGACTATAAAAATGTAATTCAGAGTAGGTATAGCCCGCTTTTTGAAATTGTTTAACTAAGTGTTTGATTTCTTCTAGAGCATCATGATAAAGACACTCTACTAATTTTGAACTATAAGCATACATCTTATAGGTAAATATAAAATTTTGATAGTGCCGCTCAAGGACACTTTCAAAATAAGAAGTCATGTCAGACCTCCTTTCCTTTATTGTAAGAAAAAAGCCACTAGTGGAAACCAGTGGCTCATAGGTGTGTTGCTTGGTAGCAACGGTTTGAGAAAAAAGTTATTTGGTTAAAAGACTAATTTTTAAAACTAGTCTTTTACGGTGGCAACGTTTAACAAGGTGCTTTGTATCAATTACCATCGCTGTCCCAGCCAATCTGTCAGGTAGTCATTATCATGCCCGAAGGATTCTCTTACGCTTAATTAGCGAAGCCAGTTCACTTTGCTATTCGGAAAAGTGCTAAAGTCCGAAATGCGTGTAAGCCCACCAAAAAAGTTTTAAATCTTAACTTCAACCATCAATGGACTTGACTTTAAAACTCAAACACGTTACAATAAAGGTACGAAGTTTATTGTGTGGTTTGATAGTCAGGTATCTGGTTGTCAGACGCACTTTTTTATTAAATTATCAATGGACAATGCCAATTGATTAGTTGGTATTAAATTTTGCCACTTCATATAACCATTGGCTATATTTATATTATATAACTGGCAGTTATATTTGTCAACGGTTTTTTGAAAAAATTTAAAAATTTTTTAAAGGACAAAACTATGGAATTTTCAGAACGCTTGAAAACATTGAGAAAACAGGCCCATTTAACACAAAAAGAAATTGCAGAAAAATTAGGTATATCTCAACCAGCATATGGTGATTGGGAACGTGGAGTAAAAATGCCTACTCACGAAAATTCTAAAAAATTAGCAAGATTATTTAATGTAACTCTAGATACCTTGATGGGAAATCAGGAAGTTGATGAAGAAATTGATTTGTCAGATGTTGAAATGTTGTTTAGAACGACATCTGATGGAATGACGGAAGAAGAAAAAGCAGTCTTTCGAAAAGAGTTAATTGAATTCATGAAAGAACGTAAAAAAGCTTTTGAAAAGGATAAAAATTCTCGATAATTCTTTAGACTTTCTCTGGTTTTATTATTTCTTTTACGAATAGTAGAGTAAAAGGAATAATAGTGTGAGGAAACGTATGAAACTTAAAGAATTAAGACAAGCCAAGGGAATGACTCAAGAAGAATTAGCAAAAGTGATTGATGTCAATGTCAGATCTGTTAATCGTTGGGAAAAGGGACAAAGTGATATTTATCTACAAAAAGCAATAAAAATTGCTAGATTTTTTGAAGTAAGTTTGGATGAATTTGTTAAATAAACATAAATTTTTTAGTGGGCGAGAGTCCACTTTTTTATTTAATTAGGTCTGATGGATGATGATTCTATATGACAAAACCTTTTCTTAATTTTTGTTATACTACATATTATTTACAAAGCTATTAATACTCGATTCTAAAATAGACAACGTTTTCTAATTTTTATACAATTTAAACAATTGGAAGCTAATCAGTAATAGAATTGGAGATGTTAATTTTGAATGGAAATTATTTTAAAATTGCTAGAATAGCTAAACAAGATATTTATCAATTTATAAAGAATACGGGTGAATCATTGATAGATTATCATTTTAGTTCATACTTAAATTACTATTTGAAGCGTTACAATATCAAAATACTTGAACATCATTTTTCTTGTAGAAAAATTGAAGGCCTTACTTTGATTAATGAAGATGGGGTATCTTTTTCATATGAAAAGTATAATTCTACTGAAAAACAAAATTTTACAATGTGTCATGAATTAGGACATTTTGTTTTAGGGCATTCAGGGAAATGTTTCACAGAATTACGTGGTAAGAGTGATTCTGTAAAAGAAAGGGAAGCAAATATTTTCTCTGCTACTGTATTAATGCCAGATATTGTACTATTATCTAAGATTTTTTATCGTCAGGATAGCTTTCAGAGAGTGAAAGCAGATTTAGTAGTATCATGTGAAGCACTTATTTATAGGTTGGTAAATCTATTTGTGAACTTATTACTTGATAGTAGAGATAAAGTTTATCAAGTGGTTTATCACTATTATCATGGTAATAATCAATATATTTTAGATTATTTTAGAATGGTTAAAGAAAAAATTATTAAAGAATATCAAGAAGTAAGCGGTGATGTTTTTATTAAGATTAAACAAAAGCTACTAGTATGTGGTTTTATAGCTAGTGATCAAATACCTGGATTATTAGATGATAAGTTTCGAAAGGAGCTAGAAATGAATCTACCAAATGTGAAAACATGGATAGAATACAATTTTGGAAAGACAATTGGCTATGCTTGGTTAACCAATCAAATGACAAAACAAGAAGCAAGAAATAGAGCAAAAAGAATAATATTATTATCCGATTGATAGTACATAATTATATAAAAATACGGTTTGAAAATGGAATGTTTTTTATAAGTTATTTTATATAAAGAGTATACAATCTTCAGTGACGATGGGTGCAACTTTAATATCTGGATTTCGTTTATATATTCAAAATATGTATATTAGAACTCAAGTTAATAGTGTTCAAGAAAACAAGTTCTCTTTTTAAGCTTATCCGGAGAATTTATCACATAAAATAATAAAAACTGATAAGAGTTCTTATCAGTTTTTATTATTCAGGTGTTATTTTGGGGATGTAGTGTTAGAATTTCTAGGAAATACATATTTTTTCTGAAATTTTACCTCATAAATCAAATACCAAAATTATTATATAATTGCTTCCGAAAGGAATCAAAGTTATCAAATATTCAAATATGGTCAGAGTATAATTGGGTAGGATAATTAGTTATGTTTAGATACTTTAATAATACTTAAGATTTTATATTATTTATAAAATTATCAAAATGTTGTTTATAAATAGTATGTAGATTATGATCGACTATTTTCATGGATAATAGAGTATTCTCAATATTTTTTTTATCAGATAAATTATTTTCAGAAATATCTAAAAGAGCTACTGCATAATTAAAAACAAGTTTTTCATAAAAGAAATTATCATGTGCAAGTAAAATAGAGATAGCGTGTTTTAAGTAGTGGCTGTCGTTGTACCTTTGCTTTTCTGTGCAAATTATTAGTGTATTGATTGATAATTGAATGATATTTTTTTTGTTTTCAGGAATATTTACATAAATATTTTTTTTAGATAATATTTCTTTTGTTAATAAAAAGGATAATTCAACAGGGAGGTTACGTAACGTATTACCGAGAAGAGCAATTTCAAAAAAGCCCCAATTATCAATTTGAAAAAGATAATTGGAAATTTCATCGCATTCAGTTTGATTTAATTTGTATACTTGAGATTTAGTGATATTGTAGAGAATGGATTTTATTGAATATGCTCTTAATCTATTTAAGATTGAGTTTTTATCAAGTGATTCAAAGTGAAATAGTCTTTTTAAAGAATCTATATCGTTATCCATATAATATTTCCGAATAGTAATTAATTGCTCTCTAAAATTGTCTAATTTATAATTTCTTACGATATACATAAATTCTTCTACAGTTACACAAATTTTATCTAACATATGAGTCAATTTAAAAAGAGTAATTGTTGACTCTCCTCTCTCAAATCGGGAGATTTGAGATTTAGAAATTTGTTCATCAGCAATGTCGATAATTTTGATTCCTTTACTTTTTCTAATAACTTTAAAAACTTCTCCAAAATCTTTCATTCCCTGATATGCCTTCTTTCTTATATAGGGATAATTTTACAATATAATATCTATTAAATCAATAAAGGAGAAGCTAAATGTCAGATTTAAAATTTTGTAAATTGCTGTTTTTGTTGACTTTATTCGAGATTCTTATAATTGTTGGGGGTGGATAAAGTAGTTTAAATTTTAGTTTTGTTATTATGTTTTATTATGGAGAAAATTATGAAAACAATATATTTTATACGTCATGCAGAACCGGACAGAACAGTTGAAGATGAAGTTAAACGCCCTTTGTCATTAAAAGGCCAAAAACAGTCAGAAGAATTATCTGAATATTTTGTGAATAAAAGACTGAAATATATCTATTGTAGTCCATATGTTAGAACTAGACAAACTGCAAATTATATTTCTAATAAGAATAATATTCCAATTTTTGAGGTCAACGCTTTACATGAAAGAGTTATATCAAAAGAATGGATACCAACACTAAATTTTACCGAATATTCTTATAAACAATGGAAAGATAGAAGCTATAAAATTTCTACAGGAGAATCATTGAACGAAGCATTTAACAGATTTAAAGATGCTGTAGAAAAAATTATTAGTAGTACAGACGAAAATGAAACTGTTGTAATAGTAACTCATGCTACAGTGATATCACTATTTTTAAATTACATTGATTCAAATTTTGATTGGGATAGCTTTTGTCGAATATCAACTCCAGATGTTTTTAAAATTATTTTTAATAGTGAAAATATTATCAAATGGGAACATATAGATTTTAGTAAAGAGGTGTAAGATGAATATCGTTTTATTTGGTGTAGGACCACATGCAAAAAGAATTTATTTAAAGTATATTCAAAAAGTGGATTTTATTGATAAAGTACTTATTGTGGACTTAAAACACAGAAGAAAGGCTATAGAAGAAGTAGTAAATAAGTTTGATTTTGATTATGAATTATTACTTTTTGATTCAGTTATACGTGATGACGAAGTGTTATCAGATGTTAATAGGATGCTATTATTACAAAAAATTTCTGATTATGACATAAATCATGCGATAATTTCTACAGAACCTAAAAGTCATATGATGTATATTGATTTTTGTTTAGAAGTTGGTTTAAGTATAATGTGTGATAAACCTATTACAGCTTCAATTGGTTCCAATACTGAATTTGGTTCCCAAAAATTACTTGATGATTATTATAAAATCGTGAAAAAATACCGTCAGTCAAATTCTAAGCGATTTGATGTTATGGCTCAAAGGAGGGGGCATGAAGGATTTCATAAAGCATTTGATATTGTTAATGAAGTAGTATGTAAGTATAAAGTCCCTATTACTAAATTGAGAATCATGCATGGTGATGGAAATTGGCCGATGCCTAACGAGGTTATTTTAAGAGATAACCATCCCTATAAATATGGTTACGGGAAATTACTTCATAGTGGGTATCATTTTGTTGATTTAATTTCCATTTTTTTAAGAGCAAATAAAAACGCAGGCTTAAATTTTGATTCCCGAGAATTGAAAGTATCGGATTATTTAACTAGCGATTTCATGGCATATTTTAATGGTGATTTTTATAATAGATTAGGAAAAGAATTTAAAAATAAAGAACGTAAAGAAATATTCGAATCATTGGATGTATTAGATAAATTTGGGGAGTTAGATGTTTCTGCTATTGTTGATTATAAAGATAAAAATGGAAGAATTCTAACTCAAGCAGTGTTAGATATGTCCCAGTCAAGTTATTCACGTCGTGCATGGTTTGAAGAACCAAAAGATACTTATAAAGGGAATGGTCGTATTCGTCATGAATATGTTGAAATTGATGTTGGTCCATTATTGAATGTTAAAATTATGAGCTTTCAGTCAAAAGAAATTTCAGAGGAAAAAGAAATGATCAATTCTATTGGAAGTCTTGACCATTTTGAAATTGATGTTTTTCGAAATGATAAACTTATTGGTGGAAAACCTTTTGAGAGAATTTTAACAGAGACAAGAAATAAAGATGATCATTATATTGGTCAAAATGAACAAGCACGTTTCGATATTTTAGATAGGTTTTTTAACAATGAACCAAGTGATGCTACTCTTGAAGACCAAGAAGAGACAATAATTTTATTGTCAGAGTTTTATAAGTCGATGTCAAAACGTTTTTCAACTAAAAATTCACTGTACGATGTTGAAATTCATGTTAAAAATGGTAACAAATTATTAAAAGTTGGAAAAAAACATGAAGCACAGTATCCAAATGGAGAAATTTTAAATTATGAAAGTATTGAAACAGCAATTAAGCGGATTCTTAAAACAGATTTGAATATTGAAATAAGTAATCCTCAAAAAATTGATTTTAAAATTGAAAATGGAAGATTAACGTACATTTACGATGCTGAGGTAAGCTGTCCCAAAACTTTAAATATTTTAAATAAAAAATATGATTGGGCAATTTGGGAGGAGAATTGATAAATAGGAAGGAAGACTGATATGATTGAAAATCCAATAAATAAATTAAATAAGTATTTAAAAGACTGTCCTAAAAAAGCAATTATTATTCGAGAAAATGAAAAATTAACCTATGAAGATATCGAAAATTATTCAAATTATGTAGCTAATAGAGTAGGTTTTGATAGAACTCAAAAATATATTGGCTTCTATTTGAAAGACACCATATATACTTTAGGTGTGTATATGGCGATTTACAAATTAGGAGGGACACCGGTACCATTAACTAACAGCATGTCTTTAATGGATTCTTATCAAAGAATGGATGATGTTAATTTTAATATTTTGTTAACTGATGATGTGTCTGAAGATGTAAAAAAACTGTCAACTAGAATTAGAGTAATCAAACTACCACAAATCAATGATATAAAAAAAGAAAAATTAAAATATCATGTTCCGTTTCCTCATATTGTTAATCTATTACCGACTTCTGGAACGACAGGAAAACCTAAAAAAGTACAAGTAACATTAAAAAATTTAAATTGGATTATGAGAGAGTACCAAAAGCACTATAATTTAGATTCCTCTTCTAGAATGTTATGTATGACAGATTATTCATGGGATGTATCAATGCCTGAAATAATGGCTCCAATATACATTGGAGCGACGAGTTTTGTTTTGCCTAAAAATTTAACTGGATTCCAAAAAACAAGTAGGTTGGCAGAATTTACAAAGAAATATAGTTTAACTTTCTTATCACTGTCTCCCTCATATACATTTTCTATTGCTAAAATGTTAAATGCTAGAAATTTTGAATCCGTAAAAACTCTTGTTTTAGGAGGAGAAAATTTTTCTATACAATTAGTTCCGCTATTAAAAAAAATTTTTCCAAAAGAAACAAGAATTTTTAATCTTTATGGTCCTACAGAAGCGACAGTAGCAGTATTCACTTATGAAATAAAGGGAGATGAAACTGATGTAGTTCCAATTGGTAAAAAATATGATGGTGTTAAATTTAAAGTTTTAAATGAAGATAATACTCCTGTACAAAAGGGAGTCCTCTATGTAGGAGGAGAATGTTTGACAGATGGTTATACTGATCAAGAGTTAAATGAATCACATTTTGTAATTATTGATGGTGATAGATACTACAATACTGGTGATATTGTTTATTATGATGAGTCTGGCAATCTTGTTTTTGTTGGAAGAATTGACGATCAAATATCTTATCATGGTTCACGAATTGAATTGAGAGAGATTGAAGAGACAATCCGTTTGAGGACAGGAATTAATGAAGTTGTATCAGTTTTTGAGAAAAATAAATTAGTTGCTTTTTTACATTGTGAAGAAGATGTTGACGAAGTTAAAGTTAAAGAAAAAATTTCGAAAATTTTTCCTCCTCATTACCATGTTATTCCAATTTTTGTTGAAGAATTTTTCTTTAATGATCATTCTAAAATTGATAAAAAGAAAATGATGTCAGTGTATTATTATAAAAATAATACTATTGATATTAAGAAAGCTAAGTACTCTGATGTTGTTAAAGAATTTGATGCATTATTATTAGATTTTGGATTTCGAGATTTTAATGAGATGGATTCTTTAGATAAAGTAAGATTTCTTATTGAATTTGAAGATACTACAAAGGTGAAAATTCCCGAAGAGTTAATACCAGGTATTGTTAATAATAAGTCGTTTAAAGATATGCTTGTTAATTTGTTAGATGATAATCAGAGAGACAAAGAGAGTGCAAAAGAACTTTCAACAAAAGATGATAGTTTTTTTATCGAGCAATTAGAAGATTATTCAGAATTTTTATCGTTTGGAGGAAAAACAGAAACAGGATATTTAGCTAAAAATTATAAACAACGTAATTATAGAAGCTATTTTATTTTTGATATTAAGCTTAATAATCAGTATTCTCAGGTTAGACATATTATCAAACAAAATCTAAAAGAATTAGCTAGTCATATAGACATTGTAAAGATAGTACTAGACGATAATAATGCTGAAAGATTTTCGATGATAGAAAATTATACTCCTTATATTTTTAAAGTGTATTCATTTCCTGAAGAAACTGTAATAAAAAATTTTTTTGAAAAGGAAAAAAGTCCATTGTTTATTCCTGTAATTAATACTAAGGAAAATATTTTAAGATTTTATATTTCACATTATATTATGGACTTATCATCATATAATCTTTTAGCAAAAATTATTTATGATATAGAAAATATAAATTTTAAAATTGACTACAATAGTAACTTTTTAGAATTTATAAAGTACATAAAGAATAATAGCAATTCCTATAAAATTGATGACGCGACAAGATTACTTCCAAAATCTTTTAAAGTTTCAAGTATTTCCAAAAATAAAATCCAAGTAATCGAAGAAAATTTTGATGTAAACTATAATATATTCAATAAACCAACCTCTTATGCATTACAAGCTTTTTATCAAATTAGTAAAAAATTATTTAAAGAAAATGAACAACTAAAGAGAGTAACGGGATCAATTATTTGTGATATTAGGAATTTTGTTGATTTTGATGCTGAAAAAATTATTGGAGATATACACAGTACACTTCCAATTTGGGTTGATAAAAGCGAATCCATGGATGAAATGTTTTTGCATTTTCGAGAAATACTCTCTCTTTATCAAAACGGTGTTAATTTAAAAGAAATTGCATTTGAAAATGGAGGAGAAATCCTTAGGAGATGGGAGAATTTGAATTTTGCAATTAATTTTTTAGGGGAGACTTCTGATAGTTCTCAAATGATTGAAAGTGTTAAAAATGTCAATTATGACGAACATCATGTTGTTGTAATGAGCGATAGAGATAAATATTATATTGTTTTTTCTTCAGAAATATTTAAGGAGGCAGATTTTAGTTGTCAAAAATCAGAAGAAAGTTTTTAGGAAGAGCTTTTCCGCTATTATCTAACTACGCAATTTCTTTAGCAGGAGATTCGATCTATTTATTTGCCATAAATTGGTTTTTAGTATCACAAACTCAAACAACTTCTCTATTGGGGTTAATAAACGGAGTTAGTAGTTTTGTTCTATTAGTAGCAAATTTTTTAGCTGGACCGATTGTAGATAGGTACAACAGAAAAAAATTATTAATTTTTTCAGATTTACTTAGTTTTTTTGCTTGTCTTATATGTTCAATAACCCTGAATGATTACGTTAATGATAGAATAATTTTAATAATGACAACATCAATATTAAGTATCTCAATGGCTATAAATTCTCCTTCAGCTAAAGCAATTGTACCTAATGTAATCTCATCAGAAAAAATTGAGAAGTTTAATTCTATACAAAATACTTTATCAAGTGTAATAAAAATAGTTGCCCCTTTACTAGGAGCGTTTATATTATCATTATACAGTAGTCTAAATCTTTTTATATTTATAAATTCGATATCATTTTTACTCTCTGCTTTATTAATTTTAACTGTACCGTATAATGAGATAAAAAAAGAAAAGAATGTTTTGACGTTTACAGATCAGTTTCTTTCTGGATTAAAATATATTAATCAAAAAAAACGCATTTTAGGTATACTGGTTTTTATTTCAGTATTGAATTTTATTATGACTTCATATGATTTAGTGATCCCCTATCTAATAAATGTGCTACTAGATAAATCAGAAAAAGTATATAGTTTTTTAGTTAGTTTAGAGGCTATTGGAGGAATCATAGGTGGGGTACTTTTAACCTATAAGAGTTCAAAAGTTAATAAGATTAGTTTTATTTCTGATATTAAGTATTTATCTCTTATACTGCTAATTGTTGGTATAATTCACAATTTGTATTTATTATGTTTTTGTTCGCTAGTTAACGGATTTTTCTTAGTACAAATTAATGCTAAAGTTTTTACTATTATACAGAAAGAAACAAAGAAAAATTATCTAGGAAGAGTTTTTTCTATTCTATTTATTTTTAGTTCTTTGTTAATTCCTCCAGCTAATTTTATTTTTGGAAGAATAGTTCCATTCTTAAAATGGAATACTTTTATTTTTTGTTCAGTAGGTCTATTTATAACGTCTTATATAATAATAAAAAATTTTATTAAGGAATAATGAATTATGAAAGTTTTATCTTTAGTACCTTTTGATTATGAAAGTTTAAAAAAACTTAAAGAAAAATTTCCTAAAGTAGATTTTTTAGAACGTAATCAGTTAAAAGAAGATGATGTTATTGATGTGATGCTAGGATGGGATTTTAATGATGGATTAAATCTTATTCAACAACATCATATTAAGTGGGTGCAGTCAGTTTCTGCGGGGGTAGATTATTTTCCATTAGAAGAATTTGAAAAGAATAATGTTATTTTAACTAGTGCCTCAGGATTAAACTCTCAGAGAGTTGCTAATTTTGTGTTGTTACAATGCCTTTCCGATTCGTATTCAATAAATGAAACTTATATAAATAGAATAAATAGAAAATGGAAAGTTCCAGAGAATATATATGATATTCGAGAAAAAAATATTATTATTTTTGGAACGGGAAGTATAGGGAAAAGTATTTCAGAGGTTTTAAGTCCTTTTGTGAGAAATATTTATGGGGTAAATACTTCAGGGAAAAAAAGTAGTAATATTTTTGATGCTACTTATAAAATAGGTGATATTATTGAAGGGAAAATTACTTTTAGTAATATAGATATTGTTATTAATTGCTTGCCTGAAACTATCCAAACTACACATATATTTGATAACAAATTATTGAAAAAATTTTCAAAGCCTTTTACTTATATAAGTATTGGAAGGGGAGAAACAACTAATACCTCTGATTTAATCCATTTTGTAGATAAGGGGGATATTAAGACAGCTTTTCTTGATGTTTTTGAGCAAGAACCATTACCTAAAGACTCAAAAATTTGGGAAAATAATAGAATTATAGTAACTCCGCATATCTCAGGAATGCTGCCACATTTTAGATGTGATTTTTTTGAATTGTTTAGCAAAAATTTATATAATTATTGTACACATAAAGAGCTAAATGGTATTGTAGATTATAAAAAGGGGTATTAAATGACTTATACCGACTTAGATGCGAAAGAATTTGCAGAATTTAAATCACGCGGGAAATTATGTCAGCTATTTTATCTATCCGATAAACATTGTAAAGGGTTATACGAGATTATTTCTACTGAGCGAGAACGTTTAGCTAAATGGCTCCCTTGGGTAGAAGAAATGCAAAGTGTTGAAAATGAGAGATCGTTTATTAAGTATGCTCGTGAAAAAATGGAGTATGATAAATTGTTTATGCTAACAATTTGTATTAATCAAAAGCCTGTAGGAATGATAGATATTCATAACATAGATTTACAAAAAAGTCAGGCTGAAATTGGATACTGGATATCAGAAAAATATGAAAATCAAGGTTTTGTAAAAAAGGGAGTAAAAGAATTAATAAAATTTGTACCCTCTAAATTCAAAATTGATAACTTATTAATTTATGTAGATGTTGATAATATCAAAAGTAAGTTCATACCAAATAGTTTAGGTTTTAAAAAAGAAAGCGAAATTCCTAAGTTTGAGTACTATAATGGATTCTATCATGATTTTGAAATTTACAGATTGAATTTAAATGAAAGGAAGAACGATGAATGATGTTGTTGTAGATAAAATACTTAGAGTTATAAAAAAAAATAAAAATAAAAATGTTTATGATGATGGGGAACTGACCTATACATATGGTGAGCTAGATGTTTTTTCAGATATAATTTGGCAATATATTGATTCCAAAAAAGGGAATTCAAATTATATTGCAGCTATAGGAAATAATGACTTCTACTCATTATGTGTATTGACTGCTTGTATAAAATCTGGCTATATTTTTGTCCCCATTGATTCGAAAAATTCTGATGAAAGAATACAGAATATTATTGATGATATAAAGCCAAAAGTAATTATTAGAGGAAGTAAATGTAAAGAGGTTGGCAATAGTATTTTATTTGAAGATATTATTAATCGAAATTGTATTTCAAATACTCTAACAAGAAAAAAAAATAAGTATATGTATGTTATTTACACTTCAGGTACAACTGGTATCCCAAAAGGTGTTCCTATTTCATACTCAAATATTATCAGTTTTACAAGTTGGTTTTTTCATGAAAAGTTTAATATCTATGAAAATGAAAGAATTTTATTACAAGCTTCTTTTTCATTTGATTTATCAGTAATGAGTTGGTTAACAGTATTGTGGTTAGGCAAAACTCTGGTTGCAATTCCTACAGAAATAACAACTAATTATAAAAAATTAAGACATTGGTTCAACACCGTGAAATTTGATTTATTTATTTCAACTCCCTCATTTGCATATTTAGTTTATATTAGTACAAACTTTAATAGCTATAATTATCCGTGGATAAAAAAGTTTATTTTTTGTGGAGAGGAATTTAATATTAAATTTGCACAGAAATTAATTACAAATTTTAAGAATTCTAAAATTTTCAATACTTATGGTCCTACAGAATGTACAGTTGCAATTATTGGTACACAGATAACAGAGAGTTTATTGAAAATGGATAAATTACCTATTGGTGAAAAGAGAGAAAATATTGAACTAATAGTTGGAGCAGAAAATGAATTACAAATTGTGGGGGATATGGTCTTTGATGGATATTTAAATAGAAAAGAGGAGACAGCAAAATCTTTTATAGAAATAAATGCTAAGAAAGCTTATAAGACTGGTGATAAAGTTCGAATTTTAGATAATGGTTATATTTTTTTTGATGGTAGAAATGATAATCAAATTAAGAAGAACGGGTACAGAATTGAATTAGAAGAAGTTGAATGTATAATAAAAAAAATTCCAGAAATTTTAAATGTTGTAGTTTTACCAATAAAAAATAAAGCTAATAAAATCGTTGGTTTGAGTGCATTTATTGTTCTAGAAAAGCAAGTTAGTATTGACTCATCTGAGCTTTTAAGTAAAATGCAAGACATACTTCCACTTTATATGATTCCAAATAAAATTCACATTATTGATGAAATACCATTAACTAATAACAAAAAAATCAATCGAAAATTACTCGAGTTGATGAACTAGTATATATTACATTTATAACAAAAACACTCTCAAACGGGTTAAAAATCCAGTTTTTAGAGTGTTTTTTGTTTATGTGTTAAAAATAATTTTTACTAAAAATTTTGAAATACAACGATTATAGCTGATAGTATCATAGCTACACCACCGATGTAGGCAATCCACTTTTCAGAATGTTTTCCAAGTACGTTTCCAATATTTGAAGCAAAAAAACTATATAAATAATCGTTGATTAAACCAACAATTAGATAGGTCAAACTTAATATTGTAGTTTGTAATAAAAACGGAGAGTTGTGATTAATGAATTGAGGTAAAAACGAAGCAAAGAAAATAATGTTTTTAGGATTTAAAAATATCAATAAAAATCCATTTTTAAAGGCTTCTCCTTTTTCAGGAGGTACCATTTTTTCAGTTTTATCTTTTACCTTATTAGCATCAAGAAAACTTTTGATTCCTAAATAGATAAGATAAGCGATCCCAAGTAGACGTAAAATTGCATACAAGGTTTCTGAAGTTTTAAGTATAGCTCCAATCCCAATAAAGGAGAGGATTAGACAAACAAGTCCTCCCCAGAAACTTCCCCAAACAATTTCATAAGCTGTTTTTTTCCCATGAGTCATACTAGTAGTTATAAGATAAGTTACTGTTGGTCCAGGGGGGGAAATAAGTAGAATGCAAGCGATAGTGTATGATATCCAAGTAGATAGTGACATATTATTTTTCCTTTATGATTCTGTATTTTATTTCGTTTTTATTCAAGTTCAGTAATGCGACTGGAAGATCGGTATGTACAAACTGATTAGGAGTTAATGCTGGTGTCATATTAGATAAAAAGCTTAAAAGATTATTTTTGCTATTAGATGCGTAGATTGTATAGAAATTTCCAGAATTCCAATTTATAACAGCATATTTAAAGAAGTCAGCTAAAATGTTTTTAAATGTGTCAATTGTAACAAGACCATTATTCATATCTGTTAATACATTGTCTTTTTTCAATTGAATGGCTTTTTGTGAGAAAAATCTATTTTTAAAAAGTGAGTCTTTGATATGTTCTCTTTTTAGAAATTCCGTAATATCTTTATTGGAAAATTTCTCAATAAAACCAATTATACCATCTTTTTTAAGCTTTTCTTTTGTAAATTTTATTTGTTTAGCTCTATCTGGGCTGTACATCTGAAATGTTGTATCTTCTATTATGACGTCAAAACCATTGAAATTAGGAAATAATTCTCTGATATTTGAGTTGGTTATTTTATTGTAAGGGGATAGGATAAATTTTGAATGTAGTGGCTTGCCATATCTAAAAAAATTATCCTGATTAGCTTTTGTTGGGCTACAAGATAAAGTTTTTATCTTGCCATTGCTCAAATTTCCAATTGTTCTAGCCATTGTTCCTTCAGCGGCTCCGAGAACATATAAATACTGTGTACCATCTCTTTTTTCTAAGTAATCTTTTAATGCTGAGCCAACGCGACATTCTTCCTCCAATATAAAGGGAATACTTGAGTAGAAATGCTTGTCGAATTGTCCTTGCAATTTTCTATGATTTAAATAAAAAGATGACATTTTTTCGTCATTTTTAAATAAATTGATATCACCTAAATAAGTATTGTTTGGTTCTCCCAACTCGCCTGATGCGGTTTTCTCAAAAAAATCTGCAAGTACACCTGTTCTAGGGGCAGTGGTAATACTATCTTTAATGTTTTTCATAAATTTCCTCCCATATGTATAATTATACACAAAAAAAGAGTGGATAACAATCAAAAAAGATAGAATTTTTAGAAAATTATAAAAACTGTACAAGCTTTAATAACTTCAATACTTACTAATAAAGGGAAAGTAAAAATTTATATTAAATCAGTTTATAATAAAACAACAGGGAAACCTTGGGGATTTACAAATAGTATAGGAAGATCGGGGTTGATATTTGATGTCCCATTATGGTTAGAAATTCATAATATGAAGTCAACTAAACAGATTTTAAGAAATATCAATCTATCTTTGTATAATTCCAAAAAGTTTATTGGTAAAATGGTTCAAATAAATTGCTATGAGAAGAACGGCATGCAGGAGTTTTATGGTGAAAATGGTTCATACAGTTTTTTATTGGCTGGAAATGAAATCAGACGGTTTGAGTTAGAATTTGCGGTTAGGCAGGAGGATTTAGATGGAAAAGAATTTGATGAAGTAAGATTTTCCTACTATGATTCAAAAGACAAGTATCATGAGATGCTAATTTTTAAAATTGATAGTGATTGGAGATTGATAAACTAAAGTTGGAGGAATGCATGTCCATTTCTTTTTAGGAAATCCTATCCAAAATTTTTCCAAAAACAAACTATAAAAGAATTTAATTTCAATTATTTAAGATTAATTTTAATTGTAATACTAATAATTATATAGTCTGAATTGATGTTGCTATTTTCCAAAAAATATGTGTTTTTCGGAAAGTTTATAGTCTATTCTATGTATGGGGAAGGTTTGATATCTTTGGATAGATAGAGTGGGTGATGAGGGGTTCCGTTTTTATTCCTCTTTTATATAATATTACTACAGAATAGTATTAGTAACTTTCAACGGTAATATGATAGACTGGGAAATTCCCCTAGTTCAATCAAATCCATTCAAAATTTTTGAAATAAAAAGGCTGTACAAATCTGGTGAGAGTTGATATAAAGCTAATTTAAAAGTACTTGAAATACAACCGTGTCAAACCAGGTCTTAAAAAAGCTCGTAAAGCTTCACAATTCTCAAAACGTTAATCCGTTTTTCAGATTTGTACAAAAGAACACTCTTTGGAGTGTTCTTTTGTTGTTTTTTAAAAAATTTTTATTGGAGTAGAAAGTTAGAAAAGAGCCTCAGAATCCCACCAAAGGCATTTTAAAGCGCCTGAAAGAGGTCTTAATGTCTATAAAATGATAAGTGATAGAAAGCAATTTGACGTTTAAGCAGAGCTTATGAGAAATCTACTAGAATAAATCAAAAAAAGCTAAAAAACCTGTTGACAGAGGAAATGAAGTTTAGTATACTAAATAAGCTGTTGTTTGAAGCAGCAAACATTTCAAAAAGGCTTTGAAAAAAAGTTCAAAAAACTTCTTGACAAAGCGTTGAAGAAATGCTAAACTAATATAGCTGTTGTTCGAGAGGGCAGCGGTAACAAATTTGAAAAGA
>NZ_FNKE01000004.1 GCF_900101445.1 Streptococcus equinus
TTATCCCCCGCTAGTAGGCAGGTTACCTACGCGTTACTCACCCGTTCGCAACTCTTCCAACTTTAGCAAGCTAAAGTCTTCAGCGTTCTACTTGCATGTATTAGGCACGCCGCCAGCGTTCGTCCTGAGCCAGGATCAAACTCTCATTTAATCTTGTTCTCATTCTGTCACTGACAGATTTATCGTTTTTTGACAGGTTACTTACGTAACCCGCACGTTTGGTTCGTATTGTTCAGTTTTCAAAGGTCTTTGTCTCACTCGAGACAACTTCTATATTCTATCAAATTTGAAACCCTTTGTCAACATCTTTTTTTAAGAAATTTTCAAGATCTTTTCAAATTTGTTACCGTCGCCCTCTCGAACAACAGCTATATTAGTATACTAAATTTACTACAGCGTGTCAACGCTTTTATGAAACTTTTTTCAGTTTTTTTCAATTTGCTATCAGAGCCCTTTAAAATCGGTTATCGCAGCAGCAAATTGACTACGTGTCTATTCTAATACTTATTCTCTTCAAAAGCAATTAAAATGACTTTTATTTGCTTTTAAACACAAAAAAGAGGGTACTATGCCCCCCTTTTTGATTATGATAATGCTTTTTTATATTCTTCAGCTTCAGCTTCTGTAGAAAGTACAAAGTGACCTGGTGTAATTTCACGCATTTCACGTTCTTGACCATCAAGTTCTGCACTTGGGTCATAAACTTGGTGCACACGTTCACGTTCAGATTCTGGATCTGGTTCTGGAATTGCAGATAACAAGCTCTTAGTGTATGGGTGGATTGGGTTATTGTAAACATCTTCAGATGTTCCAATTTCAAGCATTTTACCCCAGTGCATTACACCAATACGATCTGAAATGTATTTAACCATTGACAAATCGTGAGCGATAAAGAGATAAGTCAAGCCTTTTTCGCGTTGAAGTTTTTGCATCAAGTTAACAACTTGAGCTTGAATAGACACGTCAAGCGCAGAAATTGGTTCATCAGCAATAATGAATTTTGGTTGTACAGCAAGAGCACGTGCAATACCAATACGTTGACGTTGACCACCAGAGAATTCGTGTGGGTAACGAGTCATGTGATCTTTGTTCAAACCTACTAGAGAAAGTAATTCTTGAACTTTTTCGTCACGTTCTTCTTTACTATTAACAAGTTTGTGAATATCAAGACCTTCAGCAACGATATCACGAATTTTCATACGTCCATTAAGACTTGCTTGGGGATCTTGGAAAATCATTTGTACATTTTTACGGAACTCATGGAGTTCTTTACCTTTAAGGTTAGAAACTGTTTCGCCGTTAAAATCAATTTCCCCGCCACTAATATCGTAAAGTTTTAAGATAGCACGTCCGACAGTTGTTTTACCAGAACCTGATTCACCAACTAGACCAAAGACTTCACCTTCATAAATATCGAAGCTGACGTTGTTGATAGCTTTTACTTCGTTCTTTTTACCTTCGTTGAAAGTCAAAGAGACATTTTTAAGTTCAACAAGCTTTTTTCTATTTTCAGTCATTAAGCTTTTCTCCCTTCAAGTCTTTCCATTTTGCCCAACGTTTTTGAATTGGTAATGGTGGTGTTACTTTAGGTGCACGTTCGTCTAACAACCAAGTTGCAGCATAGTGTGTGTCACTAACTTTAAACATTGGTGGTTCTTCTTCGTAATCGATATCCAAAGCGAATTCGTTACGTGGTGCAAAAGCATCACCTTTTGGTGGGTTAAGAAGATCTGGTGGTGTACCTGGGATTGATTGTAAGCTACCAGCTTCTGTGTCAGTTGTTGGCATTGAGTTCAACAAGCCCCAAGTATATGGGTGTTGTGGGTTGTAGAAGACTTCATCTACTGTTCCATATTCGATAACCTTACCAGCGTACATAACTGCTACACGGTCAGCCATACCAGCAACGACACCAAGGTCGTGGGTGATAAAGATGATTGATGAACCACGTTCTTTTTGAATTTTCTTCATTAGACTAAGGATTTGCGCTTGAATAGTAACATCCAAGGCAGTTGTTGGTTCATCAGCAATCAAAACATCTGGGTTAGCAGCAAGTGCAATTGCAATAACTGCACGTTGGCGCATACCACCTGACCATTGGTGTGGATAATCATTGATGTGCTCTTCCGCATTTGGAATACCAACATTTTTCATCAAATCTAGTGCACGATTCCAAGCTTCTTGTTTTGAAACTTTTTCGTGAATCATAATTGGTTCAGCGATTTGTTGACCAATTTTCATTGTTGGGTCAAGACTTGTCATTGGATCTTGGAAAATCATCGCAATTTCATTTCCACGAACTTTAATCCATTCGTCTTCTTTTAATTCTGTAAGTTTTTTACCTTTAAAGTCGATGTCACCTGTAATTGTAGCATTTGAAGCAGATAGCCCCATCAAAGTTTTAGTTGTTACAGATTTACCTGATCCAGATTCACCTACGATAGCAAGTGTCTCGCCTTTTTTCAAGTCGAAGTTGACGTCACGAATGGCTTTGATTTCTCCAGCGTAGGTTTGGAAATCTACATGGAGGTTTTTAACTTGTAAAATTGTTTCTTCACTCATATTTTTTCCTCCTAACGATCACCAGATTTTGGATCAAATGCATCACGAAGACCGTCACCTAACAAGATGAAAGCAAGTGAGATTAATACCAAAGCAAGGGCTGGTAGAGTTACTTGATAAGGGTAGTATTGTAAGTATTCTTGAGCATCAGTAATCAATGAACCAAGTGATGCTGTTGGTGGTTTTACCCCAAGGTTAATAGCTGAAAGCACAGCTTCGTACATGATGGCACTTGGAACTGTCATCATGATTTGAACAATAATAATCCCTGAAATATTTGGAAGGATGTGTTTAAATGCGATTTTAGGAGCACTTTCACCCAATGAACGAGCCGCAAGAACAAACTCTTGTTCACGGTAAGAAAGTGTTAGGTTACGTACTTGACGAGCCATTGATGTCCAACCAACGATAGCAATTGAAATAATGATTGATGTGACACCATTACCAAGCAAAAGACCAAGCATTGTAACGATAACCAAGTTAGGAATTGATGAAATAACTTCGATGATACGTTGCATAACCATGTCGACACGTCCGCCAACATAACCTGAAATCAAACCATAAGTTACCCCAATCAAAAGGTCAATCAATGTTGCAACGATAGCAATAAGAAGTGAGATACGCACACCTACGATGATACGTTTTGCAACACTACGACCTAGGTTATCTGTACCAAGGATAAATTTTGTTCCTTCTGGAACACCTTGATCTGCATAAGCATCATTAGCTTCAGTGTTACCAGAATAAGTAATTTTACCATTCCAGAATGGAAGGTTATCGCTAAGTTTTGGTGGAAGGTTACGGTAAGTTGTAACTTCTTTTGTATTGAAAGCATTAGCGTCATCACGTGGAACTAAAACCACAGAAATCATTGAGAATACAAGTAGAATTCCCAAGAACCACATTGAGATAACAGCTAATTTATTTTTCTTCAAACGGCGCCATGCATCTTGCATAAAAGAAAGAGCAGGCTTTTCGATTTTTTCTTGTGAGCTGGCTGAACCAACACCAACAAGTTTAAATTCTCTTGTTTTTTCTGCCATGAATAGTCTCCTTATTGCAAGCGTACACGTGGGTCAACAATACTTGTTGCAATATCTGTTACCAAGATAGCAACCATCAACATCATTGCATAAACGATTGTTGTTCCCATAATTACTGGATAGTCTTTAGCTGGGATTGATGTTACAAATTGTTGACCAATTCCTGGAATTGAGAAAATTTGTTCAATCAAAGCTGAACCTGTTAGCAAGTTTGCTGCCATAGGACCAACCAAAGTCAAAACTGGAATCATTGAGTTACGGTACGCGTGTTTACGTGTCACTTGACGTTTGTTCAAACCTTTAGCAGTAGCTAATTGAATGTAGTCAGAACTCAATGTTTCAATCATTTGTCCACGGAAGAAACGTGTAACTTGGGCAAATACTGGAATTGCCAAGGCAATAGATGGCATAATGGTTTGTTCAAATGAACCCCAACCAGCAAGTGGGAACAAGCTCCATTTGAAACCAAGTGTTACTAATAGGAAGAGACCGATGATGAATGATGGTACTGAAATACCTAGTGTAGAGATAACACTAAGTACACCATCAATCCAGTTGTTTTTGTTACGTGCTGACGCAGCACCAACTGCTAGACCGGCAAGAAGACCAACGATTAAGGCTTGAACACCAAGTTGGATTGAAACACCCAAACGTTGTGAAATCAAACGACCAACTGGTTGGTTGATTGATTGGTAACTTGTACCAAAATCACCATGAAGAATGTTCCATAGATAAGTAAGATATTGTTGCCAAACTGGTTTATCCAAACCATATTGTTTGTTCATCAAAGCAATCATCTCATCAGTTAATTTTGGGTTATTATAAGGTGTCCCAGGCATAACTTGCATGAGGAAAAACGACAGGGTAACAACTACCCAGAGTGTTACAAGAAGAATAGCAACACGTTTAAGAATGTATTTTACCATAATATTTCCTTCTCTTATTTGCTTTTGTTGGCAGGGGAAAAGTTTTACCTGTCAACAAAAGCAAGAATTGGTCGCAACCAATTCTTGCCCATTATTCATACTTATTAAAGATTATTTGTCTTTATAGGCATATGTAAAGTCAACTTGCAAACCAGTTGAGTTACGAACAAGACCTTTGATTGATGGATTTTGAAGTGCTTTTGTGTTACGGAAGTAAAGTGGGTTGTAGTGTGCATTGTCGTAAAGTGCTTTTTCAGCAGCTTTATAATCATCTGCAGCAGCTACTGGATCCAAAGCATCTGTAGTCAATGCTTTTTGGTAGGCTGCATCGTATGTTGCATCGCTAAACTTACCGTAGTTATAGGCTGAATCAGACGTAAACAATCCATAGAATGTAGATCCTTCTGGATAGTCACCACCCCAAAGTGATAGAACAACATCAAAGTTTTGTGTTTTAGAATCTTGCAATCGTTGTTTGAATGTTACGAATTTTTCTTCTACTTTTAATCCTGGAAGAACATCTTCCCATGTTTGTTTGATGTAGTCTACTGAAGCTTTGGCAACTGGTGTGTCAGAATCAGCTGTAATTGTCAATTTAACTGATTTTTCACCGATTTCAGCAAGACCTTCTTTGAAGAGTTTTGCTGCTTGTTTTGCATCATAAGTGTAATCTTGTGATACGTATTTAGATAAATCAGTACCATCTTCTAGGGTTTCAAGTCCTGTTGGAACAAGAGCTGTTGCTGCTTTTGAACCTGTATCGATAGCTGCTTTAACAACACCTTCACGATTTGTCGCAAGGTTAAGTGCTTGACGAATCTTAGTATTAGCTAAAGCTTTTACAGAACCTGTTTCGTTGTAAACGAGGTATGCAGATGTTGCTTCTGGAGCATCCACAACATCTTTGTTGCTTTTATTTGCTTTATAAATTGCTTCTGTACCAGAGATGTTTGCTGTATCAAGCTCACCATCTTTGTACATTTGCACGGCAGTATCAGGTTTTTTAACAGCTTGAACGTTAACTTTCTTCAATTTAACGTTTTTAGCGTCCCAATAGTATTTGTTTTTCACAAGTGTGAATGAACCATTAGAACCATTCCAATTTTTAACTGTATATGGACCTGAATAAAGTGCTTTTTCAGAAGTTGTAGCGTAGTCACTTCCTGCTTTTTCCACAAAGGCTTTGTTTTGAGGAACGAAGTTAGCAAATGTCAAAAGACTCATAAATTGTGGAGATGGGCTAGATAATGTAAAGATTACTTTATTACCGTCTGCTTTAACTCCCAATTCATCAACGCTCTTAGTACCATTGATAACTTCTGCAGCATTTAAAACATGCGCATCTGATGCAAGGTAAGCATACTCTGAAGCAGTCGCTGGATCAACAATACGTTGCCATGTATAAACAAAGTCATCTGCCGTTAAATCACTACCGTCAGACCATTTAAGACCATCACGCAATGTGGCAGTGTATGTTAAACCATCTTCAGATACTTCTACTTTCTCAGCCAAGTCAGGTTTTAATTCACCGTCTTCGTTACGACGAAGTAAGTTACTACCTGAGTTACCGATAGCAATTGAAGAATAAGTATCTGTAACTTTCGAAATGTCCAAAGTGCTAATTTCAGTCGGAGTGTACCAATTAATCTCATCAGTTTTTGAAGAAGTTGATGAGCTTTTACCTCCACAAGCTGCCAAAACAGCTGTTGAGACTAAGGCTACAGCCCCAAGACCGACGCGTTTCCATGTTTTACCGTTTAGTGACATGTGACGCCCTCCTAGTTGTTCTCTCTAAATTATATTATTTGACAAATAAAATTATATCATAAAGTTTCCTTAAAGAAAATAGTTTTTTCTGAAGAGAATAGTTTTTTCTGAATTTTTTGTCAGATTTTCTGACACACTGAAAGAAAGCGATTAATATGATATAATCATATTATCTAATTTTTTAACAAAGGATGGAACAATGAAGAAAGTTTTTGCTGTTTTGGCCCTACTCTTGGCCTTCATTGGAAGTAAAGTTGCCGCGGATGACAACTTTGATGTAGCAGCTAAGCATGCTATCGCTGTTGAAGCTTCTACTGGTAAAGTATTATATGAAAAAGATGCAACTACACCTGATGGCATTGCTTCAATGACAAAAATACTAACAGTTTATTTGACTTATAAAGAAATCGACAAAGGAAATCTAAGTTGGGATACTAAAGTTCCTATTTCTGATTATGCTTATGATTTAACAGCTAATTCAGATGCTAGTAACGTTCCTATGGAAGCACGTGAATACACTGTTGAACAATTAGTTAATGCTGCCATGGTAGCCAGTGCCAATAGTGCTGCAATTGCTCTAGCAGAACAAATCGGTGGAACTGAAAGTAAGTTTGTTGATATGATGCAAGCTCAACTCCAAGAATGGGGAATTACCGATGCTAAATTGGTTAATGCTTCAGGTCTTAACAATAGTTATCTAGGTGATAACATTTACCCAGGTTCTAGTTCAACTGATGAAAATACTCTAAGTGCTCGTGATGTTGCCATCATTGCCCAACACTTAATCACTGAGTACCCTGATGTTCTTAAAATCACTAACCAAGCAACTGCTGACTTTGATGGTTCTACAATGAACACTTACAACTACATGCTCAAAGGAATGCCTTACGAACGTGATGGGGTTGACGGTTTAAAAACTGGTACAACTGAACTTGCTGGTGCTTCATTTGTTGCGACTTCTACAGAAAACGGCATGCGCATTATTTCCGTTGTCATGAATGCCGATGGATGGCAAGAAAATGAATTTGCTCGTTTTGAAGCTACTAATGCACTTCTTGATTACGTTAAATCAAATTACGAAATGACAACTCTTGTTGATGCTGGCGAATCAACTAAAAACAGCAAAGCAAAAGTCAACGATGGTAAAGAAAAAACTGTCCCTGCAGTTGCTTCGCAAGAATTAAAAGTTGTCCATCGTATTGGTACTGATACTTCAGTAAAATTCTCAACAAAAGCAAAAGGTTACGAAGCTACTATTAACAAAGGTGATAAAGTCGGTTCTTTCATTTATGATGATAAACAAATCGTCGGAACTGGCTATCTAGACTCTAAACCAAGCGTACCAGCACTTGCTAAGAAAGAGGTAAAAAAAAGCATTTTTCTTAAAGTCTGGTGGAACCACTTCGTCACTTACGTTAACGAAAAACTATAAAAACTACCATTACTTTTCCTATTATATATAGAAAAAAGAGACAAGTTTAAAAACTTGTCTCTTTTAAGTTATCCAACAGAACCTTCCATTTCGTAACTAATCAAACGATTAAGTTCAACAGCATATTCCATTGGGAGTTCTTTTGTAAATGGTTCTACAAATCCCATGACAATCATCTCTGTTGCTTCTTGTTCAGAAAGACCACGACTCATGAGATAGTAAAGTTGTTCTTCTGAGATTTTTGAAACTTTCGCCTCATGTTCAAGAGCAACTTGTGAATTGTGAATTTCGTTAAATGGAATGGTATCTGAACTTGAAATATCATCCATCAAAATCGTATCACATTCAATGTGACTCACTGATTTTTTAGAATTTTTATTAAAAGTCACTTGACCACGATAGTCAACTTTTCCGCCACCTTTAGCAATTGATTTTGAAACAATTGATGATGAGGTATGCGGTGCGTTATGAATCATCTTAGCACCAGTATCTTGGTGTTGACCTTTATTAGCAAAGGCAATTGAGAGCATTGTCCCACGCGCACCTTCGCCATCAAGATAAACAGAAGGATACTTCATTGTTGTTTTGGCACCGAGGTTACCATCAATCCATTCCACTGTAGCATTTTTCTTAGCTGTAGCACGTTTGGTTACCAAGTTATAGACATTATCTGACCAGTTCTGAATAGTAGAATAACGCATATAACTACCTTCAAGAGCAAAAATCTCAACAATAGCTGCGTGAAGACTTGCTGATGAATAGTTTGGTGCGGTACAACCTTCTACATAGTGAACGCTTGCCCCTTCATCAACAATAATCAAAGTACGTTCAAATTGTCCCATCGCTTCGTTGTTGATACGGAAATAAGTTTGCAAAGGAATATCAACTTTGACACCTTTTGGGACGTAAATGAAGGTACCACCTGACCAGAAAGCTGAGTTTAAAGCAGCTAATTTGTTATCCGTTGGTGGGACTAATTTAGAGAAATATTTTTTGAAAAGCTCTGGGTATTCTTTTAATGCAGAGTCTGTATCGGTAAATACAATTCCTAGCTTGTCATACTCATCTTTCATGTTGTGGTAAACCACTTCAGATTCATACTGAGCTGAAGCACCAGCGAGATAAGCTCGTTCGGCTTCTGGAATCCCAATACGTTCAAAAGTTTCTTTGATTTTATCTGGAACATCATCCCATGAGCGGGCAGGTTTATCAGATGCTTTTTGATAGTAAGTAATCTCATCAAAATCAATATCCGACAAATCTGGTCCCCAATCTTGCATTGGCATTTTGTTAAAAATTTCCAATGATTTCAAGCGAAATTCCAGCATCCATTCTGGCTCACCTTTTTCAGCAGATAATTCACGAACTACGTCTTCGCTAATTCCTTTTCCTGTTGAAAAAACTGGTGTCACATCATCGTGAAAGCCATATTGATATTCACCAATATCAATTGGTTTTGGTGTTACTTTTTCGTTTTTTTCAGGCATCTAATTACCTTTCTGTATTTTTACTATCATTTTCAATAGCTTTTTTTAGGGCATTCCATGCAAGAGTTGAACATTTAATACGTTGTGGGAATTTTGAAACTCCTGCCAAGAAACTTGCCTCACCGAGTCTTTTTTGGGCGTCGTCTTTTTCACCTTGAACCATTTTTGAAAAAATCTCAGCCAGTTCAAGTGCCTCTTCTTTCGTTTTGCCAACAACAGCATCAGTCATCATGCTTGATGAAGCTGTAGAGATTGTACAACCGTCACCAGCAAAAGCGATATCAGAAATGCGATCACCATCAAATTTCACTGATAATGAAATCACATCACCACAAGTTGGATTATTAAGATTAACTTGATCAACATCTTCTAATTTTCCATGATGGTGAGGATTTTTTGAGTGATCTGAAACAACTGCCATATAAAGACTATCTAATCTAGAAAGTGCCATTGAAAAACTCCTTTGTTTTAAGAATTGCTTCTATTAGTTTATCACAATCTTCTTTCGTATTATAGATATAAAAACTTGCGCGCACTGCCGAATGAATTCCTAAGTAATGAAGTAGAGGTTGTGCACAGTGATGTCCTGCTCGAACAGCAACACCTTCATAATCAAGAGCTGTCGCTACATCATGTGGGTGCAATCCATCAATATTAAATGAAATGACTCCTATGTGCTGACTAGGGTCTTGTGGACCGTAAACTGTTACTCCTTCGATGGCTTGTAGTTTAGGTAAAACATAGTCAACCAGTTCTTGCTCATGCGCATGAACATTATCTAAACCAAGATCATTCAAATACTCAATAGCCGCCCCTAAAGCAATAGCGCCAGCAATATTTGGTGTCCCAGCCTCAAATTTCCAAGGTAATTCTGTCCATGTCGCTTCTTGTTCGTAAACGAAGTCGATCATTTCCCCACCAAATTCAACTGGTGACATTTGATTGAGCAATTCTTCTTTACCATAAAGCACACCAATGCCTGTTGGTCCAAGCATTTTATGCCCTGAGAAAGCAAAGAAATCACACTCCAAATCTTGAACATCAATTGTCATATGAGGAGCTGACTGCGCACCGTCAACAACCATGTAAGCACCCACTTCATGAGCTAATTTGGCAATTTCTTTAACAGGTTGCACTGAGCCTAGAACATTTGAAACATGAGCAATGCTTACAAATTTTGTTTTGCTTGAAAGTTTGCTACGCAAGTCTTTCATATCCAGCTGGCCATCTTTTAAATAAACGTAAACCAGTTTTGCTCCAGTCTTATGACAAACTTGTTGCCAAGGAACAACATTAGCGTGATGTTCTAAAACTGAAATAAGCACTTCATCATCTTTTTGGAGGACTTCTTGGGCAAACTGTGCAACCCAATTAAGACCTGTCGTTGTTCCACGTGTGAACAAGACTTCTTTTGTTGACTTAGCATTAATGAATTGACGTGCTGTTTCACGACTCGCTTCATAAGCAGCCGTTGCACGTTCAGCAAGGGTATGAACACCGCGGTGCACATTGGCGTTGATAGTATGATAATACCGATTGAGCGCATCAAGTACTTTTTGTGGTTTCTGAGTTGTTGCCGCATTGTCTAGATAAACCAAAGGTTCATCATTAACAACTTGGTCAAGGATGCAAAAGTCTTGAGCGATTTTATGAGCGTCTAATTTTACCATATTAGCGTTGCTCCAACTTGCTGTCAAGCACAGCAATCATTTCGTCACGTACTTCTTTGACAGGAATTTCAGTGATAACAGTCCCTAAGAAACCACGAATAACTAGGCGTTCTGCTGTTTCCTTGTCAATACCACGACTCATGAGATAATACATATCTTCGGGGTCAACTTGTCCGATTGAAGCGGCGTGTCCAGCTGTCACATCATTTTCATCAATCAATAGGATTGGGTTGGCATCTGAACGAGCTTTATCTGAGAGCATCAGAACACGACTTTCTTGTTGAGCGTCTGCTCCCTTGGCACCTTTTACAATGTGACCAACACCATTAAAAGTCAAAGTTCCGCGTTCAAGAATGACACCGTGTTGTAAAATGTGTCCAACTGAATGGCAACCGTAGTTCGTCACGCGCGTATCCACACCCTGAACTTGACGACCAGATGAAGCGGCAACCACTTTAAGATTAGCTTGGCTACCATCTCCGTACAAATCTGAATCAAAATCAGCAATCACATTACCTTCATTCATGATGCCGATTGCCCAGTCCACCACAGCATCTTTACCATGACGGGCACGACGACTAATATAAGTTGTCACATTATTTCCAAGACGGTCGATAGCAGAAAACTTCACTTGACTGCCATCTAAAGCAATAACTTCAACAGAAATATTTGCTGTTGCTTTAGCATCGCCTTCACCGATTGATTCAAAACGTTCTAGATAGCTGATATGACTATTTTTTCCTACAATAATAAGGACGTGTTTATTAAATGGAACATCACTAGCCTTATCTTGGAAAAAGAGACCTTCGATTGGCTCTTCAATATCCACATTATCTGGAACATAAAGCACAGCAGCACTATTAAAGTAAGCGGTATGATAAGCAGCTAACTTGTCTTCCAAGTCACCACGCGCTTTACCAAAATATTTTTCAATCACTTCTGGAATTTCTTCCAAAGCGCTGTAAAAATCTGTAAAAATAACACCTTTTGACATCAAGTCAACAGGTAATTGTTCAAGGACGGTTTGTGTTCCAACCTGAACAAGTTTTGGATTATCTCCAAGTGCTGTAAAATCAGGGACATTAGCCAAAGCTACATCCTCTGAAATACTTCCATCTCCCAAATTCCAACGGTGAAATTTTACACGGTTGACTTCTGGTAATGGCAATTTATCTATATGATCAAAAGCAGCTAAGCGTCGCTCTTGCAACCACAAAGGTTCTGCTTTTGCTTGTGAAAAATTTAAAACTGATTCTTTCGTCATAATTTGATGTTTACTCCTTTTTATATCCTACATACGAGTAGCGTCTACTATAATAGTAGACTTGACATCATCAATTACACTTCTTCTTCGTATTTAATTCCAAGTTCTTCGGCAATTTTCGCATAACCTTCTTTTTCAAGACGAGCAGCAAGTTCTGCACCACCTGTAAGGACAACACGACCATCCATCATAATATGAACAACATCTGGTGTGATGTAGTTAAGAAGTCGTTGATAGTGAGTGATAATCATTGCTCCAAAGTCTTTTCCACGCATAGCGTTAACACCTTTTGAAACAACTTTCAAAGCATCGATATCAAGACCTGAATCGATCTCATCAAGAAGAGCGAATTTGGGTTCAAGCATCAATAATTGAAGAATTTCATTACGTTTTTTCTCACCACCTGAGAAACCTTCGTTAAGGTAACGTTCTGCCATTTCTTCTTTCATGCCAAGAAATTCCATCTTTTCATCCAATTTTGTGATGAAATCCATGACAGAAATTTTTTCGTCATCTTCTTTTCCAGCATTCATTGCTGCACGAATAAATTCAGCATTTGTAATACCAGGAATTTCAGATGGGTATTGCATGGCAAGGAATAAACCAAGGCGAGCTCGTTCATCGACTTCAAGGTCAAGAATATTCTCACCATCTAGCAAAATTTCACCCTGAGTAACCTCGTAATTTGGATTACCCATGATAGCAGCTGAAAGCGTTGATTTACCAGTTCCGTTAGGACCCATAATCGCAGCAATCTCTCCAGTCTTAAGGGTTAAATTGACACCCTTAAGAATTTCTTTATCTTCAATTGAAACATGAAGATCTTTTATTTCAAGTACAGACATGTGTACGTTCCTCCAATTTATCAAATGCGGCAGTAACTTTTTTCTGAAAATTACCGCAGTTCTATAGGGTTACTAATCATTATATCAAAAAAAAGCCATAATAGGCTTTCCATTTACTTATTATTTTTGCGATTTTTCCATTTTAACATTGTCGCTTGGCGATAATCGCTATTTCCGATAAATTTAAGGGTATCGAAAAGTGGTGTTCGACCAACGCCCCAAATTTCAAGTCCTTCAATAAAGACTTCTAAGGCAAAGGCTAAACCAATCATCAAAAGGACACCACCCAAACGACTTGAAACATTTAGCAAGAGTGCGATAAGTGAGAAAAGAATCGCAATGCCATAAACAACCAAAACGGCTCCACGGTGTGTGAATCCCATAGCTAACAAACGGTGATGCAAATGCATCTTGTCTGCTTCTGTCGCTGGACGTCCTGACAATTTACGTCGAATAATCGCAACAGTTGTATCCAAAATCGGAACACCAAGAATAATAACAGGTGTCACCACCGCAACAGCAGTCGAATTTTTCAACCCTTGAAGAGATAGCACACCAATCATAAATCCTATGAAAAGAGCTCCGGTATCTCCCAAGTATATAATAGCTGGATTGTAATTATAAGGGAAAAATCCTGCAATACAAGCAATCAATAATAAGATTGTCAAAGTCAAGTAAAAGTCGGTCTGTGGCAAGAAGAAATAAGATACCAAAGCCATTGTAATCAGGCTAATGATAGAAACACCGCTCACCAGACCATCTAAACCATCAATCAAATTCATGGCGTTTGTAATTGAAATAATCCAAAAGACCGTCAAAAAGAAAGTGACTACTGAATTGAATTGCAATAACGGTCCGCCAAAAGGAATTTTAAAACTATCAAAACGGAAATCCGTAAAGGCCCAAACAATAACAGCTCCTAAAATAATTCCTGCCATTTTTGTTTTTGGCTTCAATTCGTAAATATCATCGATAAAACCAGTCGCCGTAATGATAAATCCACCAATAACAACTGGCAAAATATAATCAAAATAAGAAATTGTCCAAATCGGTTGTTTCAAAACCATTGGCATGAAAATTAAAGATGACATCAAAAAGGCTAAGAAAATCGCCAAACCACCACTACTTGGCATTGGGACTTCATTAACACGACGAGCATTTGGATTGTCAACGGCACCAACACGAAAAGCAATAAAACGAACAATTGGCGTCAAGAAAAGCGATAATAAAAATGCGCCAATTAAAACTAAAACATATTCAATTGTAAAGGGTGCCATACTATACCAACTCAATCATTTTTAATTTTTCGACGGCATCATCCGTCAATAACTCAACTGCATGTTCTTGTAAATAAGCACGCGTTTTTGTACCAGCGCCAGCGTATTCTAACATACGGGCATACATCAAATTTGCATAATAAGATGGGTGATTTTGCAAATCAATGAGAACTGTCATGTAGTAAGCCCCATCCATCTTATAAAGCTCAGACGCTTCAACTGGAAAATCAATAGCCTTAGCAAAAGCAACAGTAGCTTCTAAACTTGGAAAATCTAAGACATAGTGAACATAATCTGATGGATTCACATCTTCTTCTGGCTCAGGTTCAGCTTGTTGGGCATGTTCTGTCAGAACATCCTCAACAGCACCTTCCATCATTTCTTCAATCTTACCTAATTTTTCGTGAGCTTCTGTATCACCTTTAGACAACATTGTCTGCTCCAAGGTTTTGAAGAACTCCTCAGGTGACATGTTTGATACATCATCAAATGCTGCTAAGTCTTCAAAGTTAATATCTTTATTAATTTCAGATTTTGTGACAAAGACATCAATGCGATCTTTACGCGGTGTCACACGGAAACTAAGCATCCCACTGTCTTTGAAATTATCTGGTAAATCCAATTCATCCATTACTGAATAGAAGAACTCTTCTGTCTTTTCTTGTGGAATCAAGAAGTCTTTCAATTCCATTCCACGTTCTTCTAAATCTTCCATACTAATCGTTATTTTTAGCGTTGTCTCGCTAATCTGTTTCATTTCCATACTATATACCTCGCACGAGTAGTCATTTTATTATACAAGAAAAGTCTTGTTTTTTCAATTTTTACGTCACAAAAAGCAGCCCTGACAAGGGCTGCTGGCTTTTTTAAAAGATAAATTTGACAATGCTATATAGAATAAGAATTGTTCCCAAAACGATACGATACTTACCAAAAATAGTGAAATCGTGTTTCTTAACATAATCAGTCAAGAAGCGGATAACGTATAGACTGACAAGGAAAGCAGTAACGCTTGCCACCATCAAAATCAAGAATTGGCTAAAGTTTAGAACATTTCCATCTAAGAAGAACTTAACAGCTTTCAAACCACTGTAACCAAACATAGTTGGAATGGCAAGGAAGAAAGTGAAGTCAGCTGCAACTGAACGACTTGTCCCTACAATGATAGCTCCGAGAATGGTTGCACCTGAGCGGCTTGTTCCTGGAACAATACTTAGGACTTGGAAGCATCCAATCCAAAAGGCTGTCAAGTAAGGCATACGAGCAAGGTCAGTCACCTCAGGCTCAATATCAGCATTTCGTTTTTCAATCCAGATAAATGCAATCCCGTAAACAATTAAGGCAATCGCGATTGGAATCATGTAGTTGAAATGTGCTTCAAACCAATCATCAAAAGGTACTGCAATTAAAATTGATGGAATACATGCAATAACAACTTTTAACCATAGCTGCCATGTCAACTGAACTTCACGCGCTGTTTTTCCTGGCTGAAATGGATTCAAACGTTTAAAGTAAATCACAATAACCGCTAGGATAGCTCCCAATTGAATGACAATGTTAAACATGTCCAAAAACGCTTTATCTTGATTCAATTTAATAAATTCTTGAACCAAAATCAGGTGTCCTGTACTTGAAACAGGTAACCACTCTGTAATTCCCTCAACTACCCCTAAAAAGATAGCCTTAAGTAGTTCGAAAAATAACATAAGCTCTCCTTAATTTAATATCCCCTCAATTATAGCAGATTTGGAAGCATTTTAAAATGCTCCGCCGCCTCCGCCTCCGCCTCCACCGGAGAATCCACCACTAGAGCCTGAACTACCAGATGATACAGAGAAATGCGCAGCTGAATCAGCACTTTGACTAGCCATTCCCAAACGATGGGTTTGCATACCAATAAGGTAGCCAATTTCAGGATTCATCATAAAGTCTGATTCGCTAGCAAGTTTAATGTTATGAATTTTAAGGAATTTTTGAACTTGTTTGGCATAACCGAACAGAGTCGCATAAACCAAAATACGATTCCAGACAACAACACCTTGCCAATCAACCTTATCAAATTTGTTAATGTCTCGCATCATGTTAGTAAAACTAACCCAAGCTTGAATACGTTGTTGACCTTCAGCAGTTATCATGCCATGCACCTTGTAATAATGAGATTTAACCATGATAACGACCAAACTCAAAATAACCAAAGCTAACAAAAGACCATAAGCAAGAAAGACCAGATTTAGATTAAACAAAAGATAGATTAAACCAATACCAAGAGGTATTAACGTAAGGAATAGGAGACCTTTTGCATATTCAAATTTCTTAGCGATACCATCGCTTAAATTCTCACGAATTGCTGGCAGAGCTTTTTTCGAAATTTCTTGATCTACTAAGTCAGTAATTTGTTCAAGTTTAGCAAGATAGCGATCATTGAATGCTTCGCCGAGGCTGTTTAATTTCGTTTCTAACGTATGGCCTTTGTATTTCTTCTTATAACTGCCACAAGATCGTCATCAAAGCGGTAATCCGCAAACAAGTCTGCGATTTTAATGGTTGTTTTACCACCAAATGCCATATCAAGCACTTCTGCTTCATAGCTAGTCATTGGCTTATCTAGATGACAAGTCAATTCTTCATCATTTGCAGCAATCACATGGCGATCAATCAGATCAAGCAAGGTCGCCTGCATGGCAGTTTCAAATTTAAATTTTTGTGAAATTGGGCTACCTTTTGTATCTGTATCTTGCAAATCAACATCATAGATATACTGCATAATTAGCAAAGGTGACCAATCTTCTGGCGCTTCATAAAAACGGCTATCACGACTAAATTTTTCGTATTTTTTAGCCAGTTGTTTACCTGTAATAAAGAAAATCCAAGCCAAAATCATTAAAACAATAACAAGAGCTGGCACAAGATAGAACAAAAGTACTTTGAGCAGCTGACTTCTACGAGCAATTTTAGCTTCTTGCTTGATAATAGCTGCCTTGCGTTTACTTGTGATGGTTGTAGGATTTGTCAAAATAGCTTTATCCCAGTAAGCATGCAACTCCAACTTCCCATCAACATTATCAGCAGTGATGCGATAGCCATTAGGTAACTTTTCAACATTGGTTGATTTTAAATAACCTCTGTGAGCCCAAAGCTTACGGTTAGCAGTTGTCTTATCCGTTAAAACGGTAAACGAAACATGTTGTAATGTTTCATCCCAGTCACTAATCGGTACCCAATTAAGTTCTGCGACATCTTGGTAAGGGAATAGTAAATGTGACAGTTTCCAGTGTAGTTTAACAGTCACAATATCTCCGCTGGAACCAGAATTATAGATTTTCACTTGGTAACCATCACCAAGGTCATTTATCACAGTCCTAACCGTTCGACTCACACCATTAACTTCAGCCGAAACTTTTGGCTGATTATTAACCGAAAAACCTTCTGGCATGTGACCAGCTTCTCCCAAAGTCACCATTTGCCCATTATACGAAGAATCAAAGCGATAAGTGATTGTCTGAGAAAAATCAGCAGTGTTATCTTCAAAAATCGCTAAAACACCATCGTAATCGAGGATACTGTAGTCAACATCACTATCCGCAAAAACCGGAACCGATAATCCTAAAACAGCAATGATTGCTAGTAAAAATATTCTTAAATTTTTCATGATCTCCTACTCCTTTCTTATACCCCTATTTTATCATAATATATTGTATAAATATTCTATTTTTGGGCCTATCATGTTGAAATCAGACCCTATTTCCTGTAAAATAGTAAGGTACAAGAATAGACAGGAGTCTTAAATGAAAAAGTTACTTTTAAGTTGTTTTGCAGCCCTTCTTCTTCTCTTTGGAGGAATGACTAGCGCAAACGCTGACGAATATCTTCGTGTCGGTATGGAAGCAGCCTATGCACCATTTAACTGGACACAAGATGATGATTCTAATGGAGCTGTTCCTATCGAAGGAACTAGCCAGTACGCTAACGGATATGATGTCCAAATAGCTAAGAAAATAGCAGATAGCTTAGGCAAGGAACTCCTCGTTGTCAAAACTACTTGGACAGGATTAATTCCAGCACTTACTTCCGGAAAGATTGACATGATTGCTGCCGGAATGAGTCCTACCGCTGAACGTAAGAAAGAAATTGCATTCTCAGATAGTTACTATACAAGCTACCCAGTTATCGTTGTTTCTAAAAAAGGTGACTTTGCACAAGCTACATCACTTAAAGATTTTGCTGGTGCAAAATTAACATCTCAACAAGGTGTCTACCTTTACAACTTGATTGACCAAATCAAAGATGTTTCAAAAGAAACTGCTATGGGTGACTTCAACCAAATGCGTCAAGCACTTGAATCTGGTATTATTGATGGTTATGTTTCTGAACGTCCTGACGCTATCTCTGCTGAAAATGCAAATAGCGACTTCAAGATGATTGCTTTTGAAGATGGCAAAGGGTTTGCGACATCTAAAGCAGACACAGCCATTGCCGTTGGTCTTCGTAAAGATGACACTGACACACTTGCTAAAGTAAATGCCGTTTTAGCTAGCATCTCTGATGATGACCGTTTGCAACTCATGGATGACATGATTGAAAAACAACCAGCTGACAAGTCTGAAAAAAATCAAAAGAGTAATTTCTTCACTGATATGTGGGGAATCTTCGAGAAAAACTGGAACCAATTCCTACGTGGTGCAGGAGTTACACTTCTCATCTCTATCATCGGTACAGTTGTTGGTCTCTTTATCGGTCTTTTGATTGGTGTTTACCGTACAGCTCCAAAAGCTGCTAATAAATTCCTTGCTGGCCTTCAAAAAGTATTTGGTTGGTTGCTTAGCGTTTATATCGAAATCTTCCGTGGTACTCCGATGATCGTACAAGCAATGGTTATCTACTACGGTACTGCTCAAGCCTTTGGTATTTCAATCGACCGTACTCTTGCAGCCATCTTTATTGTTTCAATCAATACTGGTGCTTACATGAGTGAAATCGTTCGTGGTGGTATCTTCGCTGTTGACAAAGGTCAGTTCGAAGCTGCTACAGCACTTGGATTTACACACGGTCAAACAATGCGCAAAATCGTTCTTCCACAAGTTGTCCGCAACATCTTGCCAGCAACTGGTAACGAATTTGTCATCAACATCAAAGATACTTCAGTATTGAATGTTATCTCAGTTGTCGAACTTTACTTCTCAGGTAATACCGTTGCAACTCAAACATATCAATACTTCCAAACATTCACAATTATCGCTATTATCTACTTTGTTCTCACCTTTACAGTGACACGCATCTTACGCTTTATCGAACGTCGTTTCGATGCGGACACTTACACAACTGGTGCTAACCAAAACCAAACGAAAGAGGTGAAATAATGTCTCAACCTATTATTGAAATTAAACACCTTAAAAAATCTTACGGACAAAATGAGGTCCTAAAAGATATTTCACTTTCTGTAAATAAAGGTGAAGTTATTTCTATCATTGGTTCATCAGGTTCAGGAAAATCAACATTCCTCCGCTCTATCAATCTTTTGGAGGATCCAACTGCTGGAGAAATCCTTTTCCACGGACAAAACGTTCTTGAAAAAGATTATAACTTGACAGAATACCGTGAAAAACTCGGAATGGTTTTCCAATCATTCAACCTATTTGAAAACTTAAACGTTCTTGAAAATGCCATTGTTGCTCAAACAACTGTTTTGAAACGTTCTCGCAGCGAAGCTGAAAAAATCGCTAAAGAAAACCTTACAAAAGTTGGCATGACTGAGCAATACTGGAAAGCTAAACCAAAACAACTTTCTGGTGGTCAAAAACAACGTGTGGCTATCGCACGCGCCTTGTCTGTTAACCCAGAAGCAATGCTCTTTGACGAACCAACTTCTGCTCTTGACCCAGAAATGGTTGGTGAAGTTCTTAAAACAATGCAAGAACTCGCTAAATCAGGTTTAACAATGATTATCGTCACTCACGAAATGGAATTCGCTAGAGATGTTTCAGACCGTGTCATCTTCATGGATAAAGGTGTTATCGCTGAAGAAGGTACACCTGAACAAATCTTCGAACACCCACAACAAGAACGTACAAAAGAGTTCTTACAACGTTTCTTGAAATAATCACTCAAAACAACCTTTCCTTTTTTGGAAGGTTGTTTTTTTGTGCCAAAATACTAATTTTAAGCTAAATTACAGCAAATGCTTTACCAGTTAAGTATTTTGTGCTATACTACTTCATGTTAACGTTAATAAATCTATATTTAAGGAGGTTGGTATGGCTGAAAAAAATGATTTAGCATCTGCGTATCGCAGACTTAAAAGTCCCAATATCAAAACACGGAAACGTGCTCTGAAAATAATCCATGAATATAAACGGTATAAAAGAAACATGTAACTCCTATTTCAATCCCTAACAAAATGCCAGACAAAAAGTCCCTATTGCAATTCCTTCCGTCTGCAATAGGGACTTTTTTTATTAATTATTTTGCTTTCAATGATGACAAAATTTGTGTGCGAATATCTTCAATACCTTCTGGATGATTTGGTAAGAACAATGTTTGATTGCCTTTAGCCGCAAAAGTATTTAAGGTATCAAGATATTGGTTAGTTAATAGAATAGACATGATTTGTTCTTCAGTCATGCCAACATTGGCATCTTTTAATTCTTGAATTGACTCAGCTAGACCATCGACAATCGCTTTACGTTGTTGAGCAATACCGACACCATGAAGACGATCTTTTTCAGCTTCAGCTTCTGCAGCTGTTACAATTTTAATTTTATCCGCATTAGCCAACTCTTGAGCAGCTACACGTTTACGTTGCGCAGCATTGATTTCATTCATTGATTGTTTAACTTCAGCATCCGGCTCAACTTTAGTAATCAATGTTTTAACAATAATGTAGCCGTAAGTTGACATTTCTTCAGCCACTTGATGTTGCACTTCAAGAGCAATTTCATCTTTTTTCTCAAATAATTCATCCAAAGTCAATTTAGGAACAGATGAACGAAGAGCATCTTCAATGTATGATTTGATTTGAGCTTCAGGACGCATGAGTTTGTAATAAGCATCTGTCACATTTTGTTCATTCACACGGTATTGTGTGGCAACATTCAAAGTCACAAAAACATTGTCTTTAGTCTTTGTTTCCACAACAATTTCAGATTGCAACAAACGTAATTGAATTCGCGCAGCAATTTTATCAATACCAAATGGCAATCGAACATGAATCCCACTACCAGATGTTGTTTGATACTTCCCAAAACGTTCAATAATAACAACCGTTTGTTGACGTACCACGTAAAGTGTACTAGCAATAACACCCAAAATAAGTAAGGCAATAATTGCCAAAAGAACTAAAAACATAAAAATCTCCTTTTGTACTTAAAACTTAATACAATTATATTTTATTTCTTTAAAAAGTCAAGTAAAAATAAAGCAAAAACCTAGTCAAACTGTAAGGTTCAACTAGGCTTGCTTGTCAATATAATAATAATTTTAAGAGAGAACAGAAGTTTACTTTAGCATCAAACTAATAGATTATAGAGGCTTTCATTCCCGTGTAAATTGATGTATGAAGGATCAAAACCAGACAAACGATCGATAAAATCATTGTAGTCATTTTTATCACCTAGTGTAATACCGATGAGAACAGGGCCTGTGCCTTTATTCGCACGTTTAATGTATTCAAAACGTGTAATGTCATCGTTTGGACCAAGAATGTTGTTGACAAATTCACGTAGGGCACCTGGACGTTGTGGGAAGTTAACCACAAAATAATGTTTCACTCCATCATAGATAAGGGCACGTTCTTCCATCTCTTGCATACGATTGATATCATTATTACCACCAGAAATGATACAAACGACCGTCTTCCCTTTAATCTCATCTTTCATCACTTCAAGAGCTGCAATTGAAGAAGCTCCCGCAGGCTCAGCAATAATCCCTTGTTTTGAATACATGTCGATAAGTGTTTCAGAAATCAAGCCTTCATCAACACCAACTAATTTATCCACATGTTTACGAGCAACTTCAAAGGTTTTTTCACCGACTTTTTGAACAGCAATCCCATCAGCGAATTTATCTATTTCTTCCAATTTAACAGGATGACCTTTGTCAAAAGCAGCACGCATGCTACGAGCACCTGAGGCTTCGACACCAACTACTTGGATTTCTGGAGCTACATCCTTAATGTATGTGGCAACACCAGCAATCAAACCACCACCCCCAACAGGGACAAAGATTTGATCAAATGTCACGCCTTCTTCTTGAGCTTGTTCATAAATCTCGTAAGCAACCGTTCCTTGACCAGCCTGCACATTTTCATCATCAAATGGATCGATAAAAGTCATTCCTTCTGATTTTGTAAAATCTTGTGCTGCTTGAGCTGATGCATCAAAAGTATCTCCAACAAGCTTAATGGTCACATAAGGACCACCAAAAAATCTCACTTGCCCAATTTTTTGTTGCGGAGTTGTTACTGGCATAAAAATTGTTGCTGGAATCTTCATTTCATGACAAGTAAAGGCAACACCTTGAGCGTGGTTACCAGCTGAAGCACATACAACACCGCGTTTTTTTTCATCCTCTGATAATTGATGAATAGCATAGTAGGCTCCACGAATTTTGAAAGAACGAACCTTCTGCATGTTTTCACGTTTAAGATAAACAGTTGCACCATATTTTTCCGACAAATAGCGGTCAAAATCTAGGGGTGTACGCTCAACAACATCTTTCAAGACGTCGTAGGCGTCAACAACATCCTTAGCTAAGATCATAAACTACCTCTTCTAATATCTAAATATTTTATATGACAAATTGCTGATTAATAGATAAAAAACCGATGACAAACATCGGCCTTTTATAAGTGGATTTCTTCAAAAATTAGTTATAAATTTTGAATGCATCGTCATCGTTTTGGTTAACAAAAGGCATTGCTTTACGAAGTTCAGCACCCACTTTTTCAATTTCAAGAGCTGCTGCTTCTTTACGGTATGCTTCAAGTTTTGGACGACCTGCTTGGTAGTCGTTAACAAAGTCTTCAGCGAATTTACCTGATTGGATATCAGCAAGAACAGCTTTCATGTTTTCTTTAACATCTTTAGTGATAACGCGTGGTCCAGATACGTAGTCACCAAATTCAGCTGTATTTGAAATTGATTGACGCATTTTCTTGAATCCACCTTCGTAGATAAGGTCAACGATAAGTTTCATTTCGTGAAGAACTTCAAAGTAAGCCAATTCTGGAGCATAACCTGCTTCAGTAAGAACTTCAAAACCAGCTTCGATAAGAGCAGTTAAACCACCACAAAGTACTGCTTGTTCACCAAAGAGGTCTTCTTCAGTTTCTTCTTTAAATGTTGTTTCAAGAAGTCCAACACGTGCAGCACCGATACCTTTAGACCAATCCATTGCGATGTCTTTAGCATTACCAGTAGCATCTTGGTAAACAGCGTAAAGTGCTGGTACACCAAATCCTTCTGTGTAAGTACGACGAACAAGGTGACCTGGTCCTTTAGGAGCACACATGAAGACATCTACTGTTTCTGGAGCTTTAATGTATCCAAAACGGATATTGAAACCATGTGCAAATCCAAGAGCGTTACCAGCTTCAAGGTTTGGAGCGATTTCTTCAGCATAAAGTTTAGCTTGGATTTCATCAGGAGCCAATACCATGATAACATCAGCAAGTTTTGTTGCTTCTGCTACTTCATAAGTATCAAATCCATCTTCTTTTGCTTTATCGAATGATTTACCATGGCGAACCCCAATGATAACATCGTGACCTGAGTCACGCAAGTTTTGAGCATGAGCATGACCTTGTGATCCATAACCAATAACGGCAATTTTTTTACCATCAAGAGCTGCTACTTTTACGTCTTTTTCGTATTCCATTGTTACTGCCATAATAAATATCTCTTTTCTATTTTTATTTTAACTGCCTGGCCAGGCAACTGTTAACTAAATTAATTGTTTTAACAAGAAAAATCTCTTGAGAATCCTGTCGCACCTGTGCGAGCAAGATTCTGAATACCATAAGGTTTGACAACACGAAGCAAAGCATCGATTTTATCACCATCACCAGTTACCTGAATAGTAATTGATTTTGGCGCCACATCAACAACACTTGCACGAAACGGTTGAATAACCGCTAAAATCTCGGCACGTTTGCTTGTTGGTGCTGTCAATTTAACTAAAATCACTTCACGTTCCAAGTGTGGGATATCCGTGATATCACGAACGCGAAGCACATCAATCAAACGGTTCAATTGTTTGATGATTTGTTCAACTTCTTCCAAACTCTCAACATCGATAATAATCGTAATTCGAGAGACATTTTCTTCCATTGTTTGTCCAACTGAAATAGACTCAATGTTAACTTGTCGGCGTGAGAGGACGCCTGTGAAACGATTAAGAACACCTGTTGAATTTTGAAGCTTTGCTGTCAACATTCTACGCATTAAACTTCACCCCCAACATTTCACTATTTGATTTACCTGATGGAACCATTGGATAAACATGTTCACGATTAGAAATCGCAACCTCAATCAACATTGGTTTATTCTCAGTGATGACTTTCAAGTCTTCTTCCAATGTTTTTGGATCAGTAAATTTGTGGTGAGCAATGCCGTAGGCTTCTGCCATCATTTGGAAGTTTGGCTCATCATCAAAAGTTGACTCACTGCGATGTTCATCGTAGAAAGATTCTTGCCATTGACGAACCATACCAAGTGAGTGATTATTAATCAGAACCACTTTAATCGGAACACCATAACCATTTAGCAATGCTAATTCTTGGTTTGTCATTTGGAAACCACCATCACCGACAAAGAGAATAACTTCTTTATCTGGATTCGCTAACTTAGCACCGATAGCAGCTGGGATTCCAAATCCCATTGTTCCAAGACCACCAGATGTAATCAATTGACGCTCATTTTTATATGGATAAAATTGAGCTGCCCACATTTGGTGTTGTCCGACGTCTGTAACCACGATAGCATCTCCATCTGTTACTTTACCAATTGTAGCAATAGCATGTTGTGGTTTGATAACTGTTTCATCAAAGTCATAGCTAAACGGCGCTTTAGCTTTATTCGCAAGAACTGATTCTGTCCAATCATCGTGACGTGTTTTAACTTCATCTTCTTCTAGAAGAATCTGTAGTGTACGCTTGGCATCGCCAACGATTGGAATTTGTGTCTTGACAACTTTTCCGATTTCCGCAGGATCAATATCCACATGAGCAACCACTGCTTTTTTAGCAAAAGTAGCTGGATTACCAGTCAAACGATCCGCAAAACGCGACCCGAAGTTAATCATAAAGTCACATTGTGTCAAAGCCATATTTGACGCATATGAACCATGCATGCCACCCATTCCCAGAGAAAGGGGATGATTAATTGGCATAACACCCAAACTCAACAAGGTTGAAACAACTGGAATGTTATAGCGTTCTGCAAAAGCAATTAACTCCTTAGAAGCGCCTGAGTAGTTGACACCACCACCAGCGATAATCAGCGGACGTTTTGCCTTTTTCAACTGAGTCAAAATTTTCTTGACCTGCAAAGCATTTGGTTCCAAAGTTGGTTGGTAACTTGGAAGATCAACAGTAGGATCATTATAAACTGTTGTTTTAGCAGCCGAAATATTTTTCGGAAGGTCAATAACAACTGGACCAGGTCGACCTGTTGTTGCAATATGAACAGCTTCCGTCACAATGCGTGGCACATCTGCAACATCACGAATCTGATAATTGTATTTTGTGATTGGCATTGTAATACCGATAATATCAGCTTCTTGGAAAGCATCTTTACCAATACCTGACATTCCGACTTGACCAGTAAAGATAAGCATTGGAACGCTGTCACTCATACCATCTGCAATCCCAGTAATGGCATTCGTCGCACCAGGACCACTTGTTACAATAGCAACACCAAGTTTACCAGTTGATTTGGCATAACCTTCGGCTTCATGAAGGGCACCTTGCTCATGACGAGCCAAAATATGACGAATACCATCAAAATTATAAATAGCGTCATACAGTGGCAGAACGGCTCCACCTGGGTAGCCAAAAATCGTATCAATCCCCAGACTAGCCAAGGTTTCCAATAATAATTCCGATCCATTCTTGGATTCTTTTAATCTAATCTGTTTCACAAAGTCCTCCTTTTCATGTAAATTCCGAATTATCTAAAAATTCTAACAGCTTGTTACTATAATAACATTTAAAAAAAATAAAGCAAGAGAAAGTGAACAAATATTTTGAACACTTTCAAAAATATTTAATCTACCTTATTCATTTTCTTGTTTTTCACGTTCTGCTTTACGTTCTTCAAACTCTTCTTGAGTCATCATTGAACCACCAAAGTTTGCTGATGAAGCAAATGCAGTGTAGCGGCGCAACCAACCGCTAGAAATTTTTGACTTAAATGGTTTCAAGTGTTTGCGACGTTCTTCTAATGTCGCATCATCTACAAGCAAATCAATAGTACGATTTATCAAATCAATATAGATTTCATCACCATCTTCGATGAGAGCAATATTCCCACCCTCTGCAGCTTCTGGTGACACATGACCAATAGCGATACCACGTGTTGCCCCAGAGAAACGACCATCTGTGATAAGAGCAACATCTTTACCAAGACCACGTCCAACAATCTTA
The DNA here is from genome assembly GCF_900101445.1 of Streptococcus equinus. Lineage (GTDB taxonomy): Bacteria > Bacillota > Bacilli > Lactobacillales > Streptococcaceae > Streptococcus > Streptococcus equinus_B. Next base: position 26,911 of record NZ_FNKE01000004.1, read on the forward strand.
GAAGTTGGCGCAAGCATTTCTGGCATTCCTGGTCCACCTTGAGGGCCTTCATAACGAATAACGACCACATGACCTTTTTTAACGGTACCATTATCAATCAATTCAAGAGCTTCATCTTGTGAATCACAGCAAATCGCTTTACCACGGAATGTTTTAACAGAAGGGTCAACACCACCAACTTTAATAACAGCTCCGTCTTGTGCGATATTACCGTAAAGAACTGACAAACCACCTACTGGAGAAATTGGATGTTCAATCGGGTGAATGATTTCTTCATTCTTAATTTCTGCACCAGCTACATTTTCTTTCAAAGTCTTACCAGTAACTGTAATACGATCACCCTTGATAGTACCTTTTTTAATCAATTGATTAATAATAGCTGAGATACCACCTGCTTCTTGGACATCGTGCATAGTATAAACACTTGATGGTGCAATTTTAGACAAATATGGCGTCTTCTTAGCAATTTCATTGATATCTGTTAAATTGTAATCGATGCCCGCTTCACGTGCGATAGCAAGCGTATGAAGAACGGTATTGGTAGAACCACCCATAGCCATATCAAGGGCAAAAGCATCGTCAATAGCTTCTTTAGTAATAATGTCTCTTGGACGCAAGTTATTTTTAACATTGTCCATCAAATGTTTAGCAGCTTGACGAACCAATTCACGACGTTGATCAGATACCGCAAGAACCGTACCATTTCCAGGAAGAGCAAGGCCTAGCACTTCCATAAGAGAGTTCATCGAATTAGCTGTAAACATCCCCGCACAAGAACCACAAGTTGGACAAGCATTTTGTTCCAAATAATCCAATTCTTTCTTAGACATATCACCAGCTTGATAAGTTCCGACAGCTTCAAAAAGGCTTGACAAAGTTGCTTGGTGACCTGTCATATCAATACCGCCCTTCATCGGACCACCTGAACAAAAGACTGCAGGAACATTGGTACGAAGTGCAGCTAAAATCATACCTGGTGTAATTTTGTCACAATTAGGAATATAGAAAACACCGTCAAACCAGTGCGCATTAATGACTGTTTCAGCAGCATCCGCAATGATTTCACGAGATGGAAGGCTATAACGCATCCCAATATGCCCCATAGCAATTCCGTCGTCTACCCCAATGGTATTGAATTCAAAAGGAATACCACCCATTTCACGGATAGCTTCCTTGGCGACATCTGCCAATTCACGCAAATGAACATGTCCAGGAACAATGTCAATGTAAGAATTACAAATTGCGATAAATGGTTTTTGCATGTCTTTAGCAGATTTTACTTGCCCGGTTGCATAAAGAAGACCACGGGCTGGTGCTTTATCCACACCTACCTTAATCATGTCACTTCTCATCTGTTTTCTCCTATCAATTAAATCTTACACACCATGTTAACACTTTAAAAAATAAAGTCAAGACAATTTTCAGAAAATTTTGTTAGTTAACAATTTTCTTTCTATTAAATATTGAATTGACGCCTTTTATGGAGAAAAGAAAATTTTTTACACAAAAAAAGAAAGCACCGAAATGCTTTCTTCTATCTTTTATATTAAATAAGAAATTATTCAACACTCATCAAGTATGGATAAACTGGTTGTTTACCTTCGTGAATTTCAACTTCAACGTCTTCGTAAGTTGATTCAAGGTAATCAGCCATTTCTTCAGCCAATTCTTGGCTTCCATCTTCACCAATGTAGATAGTGATAATTTCGCTATCTTCGTCAATCATTTTAGCGAATGTTTCTTTCAAAGTAGTTGCCATGTCTGGGTTTGAAACCACGATTTTACCATCAACCATACCTAGATTGTCATCTTGGTGGATTTCAAGACCATCAATTGAAGTATCACGAACAGCAAGTGTTACGCTACCACTAACAACATCTGAAAGACTTGCAGTCATAGCTTCAACGTTTTCTTCCAATGATTGAGTTGGGTTGAAGGCTAGCAAGCTTGTAAATCCTTGAGGTACAGTACGTGTTTCAACAACTGCAGCTGGGACTTCAGACACTTCTGCTGCTGATTGGGCAGCCATGAAGATGTTTTTGTTGTTTGGCAAGATGATAACATTTTTAGCGTTAACAGCATCGATAGCTTTCAAGATATCTTCTGTAGATGGGTTCATTGTTTGACCACCTGAGATAACGTAGTCAACACCTTGTGATTTGAAGATGTCAGCTAATCCATCACCAGCACATACTGCAACGATTGCAAAATCTTTTGCTTCTTGACTAGCAGCTGCTGCTTGATCTTTTTCAAGAACAGCATCGTGTTGGTTACGCATGTTATCAACTTTAACTTTTTTAAGAGCGCCGTATTTTAGACCTTCTTGAAGGACTAATCCTGGGTCTTCTGTGTGGACGTGAACTTTAGCAATTTCATCGTCGTTAACAAGAATAAGTGAATCACCTAAGCCACTCAAGAAACCTTGAAACTCATCGTAGTTAAATTCTTTTACGTAAGTAGGACCTTGTTTTAGAGCAACCATGATTTCAGTACAGTAACCATACTTGATATCTTCAGTTGCAACGTGTTCAGCTACAGATTTGTGGTGTTCAGCGTTAATCATTTCTGTCATAACAGCTGGAGTTGCTTTGAAATCTTCTGAAGCGATGTATTCACCAGTCAAAGCAGCAAGGAAACCTTCATAGATGAAGACCAAACCTTGACCACCTGAATCGACAACACCAACTTCTTTCAAAACAGGAAGCATTTCTGGTGTTTTAGCCAAAGCGCCTTTTGCACCATCAAGTGCAGCACGCATAACTTCAACAGCATCATCAGTTTCTTCAGCTTTTTTAAGCGCAGCAGTTGCAGCACCACGAGAAACAGTCAAAATAGTACCTTCAACAGGTTTCATAACAGCTTTGTAAGCAACTTCAACACCTGATTGGAAGGCATGTGCAAGGTCTTTACCAGTCAATTCTTCTTTATCTTTGATTGCTTGACCGAATCCACGGAATAATTGAGATGTAATAACACCTGAGTTACCGCGTGCACCCATCAAAAGACCTTTTGAAAGGATTTGTCCAACTTCTCCAACAGTAGATGCAGGTTTGTCTGCAACTTCTTTGGCACCATTTTCAATTGTCATTCCCATGTTTGTTCCTGTGTCACCATCTGGTACAGGGAAAACGTTAAGGGAGTTTACATATTCTGCTTGATTTCCAAGACGTGTGCTAGCAGCTTGAACCATTTCTTGGAATAAACTTGTTGTAATATTTGACACTAATCTTCTCCTACAACTTTAATATTTTGTACGTAAACATTCACCATGTCTGCTGAAAGGCCAAGTTGATTTTCGAGGTTGAACTTGACACGTTCCTGAATGTTCTTAGATACTTCAGAAATTTTCACACCGTATGACATCACAGTGTAAACATCGACTGAAATACCACTTTCTGTTGATTTGACAACAACACCTTTTGCGTAGTTTTCTTTACGCAGAAGCGCTTGAAAATTATCCTTAAGAGCACTTTTACTTGCCATACCAACAACACCAAAAATTTCTGTTGCTGAACCACCAACAACAGTTGCAATTACGTCGTCAGATAACTCAATTTGGCCATCTTTTGTATTAATTTTCACAGTCATATTTACTACCTCAAAAGTTTTTATCAGTTTATTTTACCATATATTAGCCGTATTGTAAAAAATTATGGAAAATTAACGGCTACAAAACAAAGAAAAAAGCCTTTCGGCTTTTATTTTATACGCGTTCAACTTTACCAGATTTAAGCGCACGAGCTGATGCCCAAACTTTTTTAGGTTTTCCATCTACAAGAATAGTAACTTTTTGAAGATTTGGTTTAACTGCACGTTTAGTTTTGTTCATTGAGTGTGAACGGTTGTTTCCTGATACAGTCTTACGACCTGTGAAATAACAAACTTTAGCCATTTTATCTGCGTCCTCCTACTTAGATTATAGGTGTTTTACACCACATACCATAAAATGATAACATATTGGACCTATTTTAGCAAGCTTTTTGGCCAATAATCATTAAAAAACTTTTAGAAAATGCCCTACTATTTTCTGAAACTGTTTAAACTCTCAAAAATATCATAACATAAAAAGCCCCAAAATCGGGACCTTTTACCTCTTCTGCCGATTGCAGGAATTGAACCTACGACCTACGCGTTACGAGTGCGTTGCTCTACCGACTGAGCTAAATCGGCTAACAGGTTCATTATAGCACTCACTAAATAATTGTCAACAAAAGAGCTAAGTTTACTCAAAAAACTTTCAAAAGCACAAAAAAACTTCCCAAAAGGGAAGTTTTTTAACGAAACGAAGTCTGATTAAGCTTTGTTAGCTGAACCAAATACGTCGATACGTTCTTCAACAGCTTCAGTAATAGCTTCGAAACCTGGTTTCAAGAATTTACGTGGGTCGAAGAGTTTTTTCTTATCGTATTCTTCTTCGTTTGCTTCGTATTCAGCAACAAATTTACGAGTAGCTTTAGCGAATGCGATTTGGCATTCAGTGTTAACGTTAACTTTAGCTACACCAAGTTTGATAGCTGCTTTGATTTGATCATCAGGGATACCTGAACCACCGTGCAATACGATTGGGAATCCTGGAACAGCAGCAGTCAATTTTTCAAGGTGGTCAAGGTGAAGACCTTGCCAGTTAGCTGGGTAAGGACCGTGGATGTTACCGATACCTGCTGCAAGGAAGTCGATTCCTGTAGCAACCATAGCTTTAGCATCTTCGATTGGTGCCAATTCACCGCCACCAACGATACCGTCTTCTTCACCACCGATAGTACCAACTTCAGCTTCAACTGAAACGCCTTTAGCGTGAGCTTTAGCTACAACTTCTTTAGCTTTTTCAAGGTTTTCTTCAAGTGGAAGGTGTGAACCGTCGAACATAACTGAAGTGTAACCAACTTCGATACATTCCAATGCATCTTCAAAGTGACCGTGGTCAAGGTGAATAGCAACTGGTACAGTGATACCCATTGATTCTACAAGGTTTTCGATAAGTGTTTTACAAAGTTTGTAACCACCCATGTATTTTGCAGCACCCATAGAAGTTTGGATAAGAATTGGAGCTTTTTTAGCTTCTGCTGCACGCAAGATTGCTTGAGTCCATTCAAGGTTGTTTGTGTTAAATCCACCAACCGCATATCCGTTTTCACGGGCAGCTTTGATAAATTTTTCCGCTGAAACGATTGCCATTATATAGGCCTCCTATTTATTTTTTGGGATATACCCTTTTTATATGTACATTCTATCACAAAATAAATAAGATTGCTAGCGTTACTTACAATTTGATTAATTTTCTGTGAAAAAAGCAGTGTAAAAAAGAAAGTCTTTTCAAACTTTCTCACTACTTTCATCTTTGTTTTCAATCAATAACTTCTGAGCACAAAAAAAGACAAGCACTCTCTGGCTTGTCACTCTGCGGAAAGAGGGACTTGAACCCTCACGATCTAAAGCGATCACAGGATCCTTAGTCCTGCGCGTCTGCCAATTCCGCCATTTCCGCTGTTCCTTAACAACATAAATAATTATATCAGCCATTTATGTTTCTGTCAACACTATTTTTCAATTTTTTTGTAAAAAAGCTGAAATTTTTTCAATGTATGTTTTAGGATCACTTTCAAAAGACTTGGCATGCGCTGCACCCTTGGCTATATAAAGGTCTTTCTCACCACTTGTTGCACGATAATTTTTATAAACCATACTTGTTGGAACGAACTTATCTTCGCTTCCATGGATAAAAAGAATTGGGCGCGTATTGTTTTTTAATTGTTTCACACAGCTGGCTTGTCCGTAAGAGAAACCTGCTCGAACTTTTGATACTGCAGACACTTCATAAAGAATCGGAAAAGCTGGTAAGTTATACATAGCTTTGGCTTGATATTTTAATTCATCCCAAACGCTGCTATAACCGCAATCTTCAATAATATTAACCACTTGTTTTGGTAGTGTCTCTTCACCTGAAGCCATCATGACAGTAGCTCCGCCCATCGAAACACCAAATAAGGTGATTTGACAATCTGAATTTTCTTCTGCTAATAGTTGAGCCCATTTTACGATGTTTAGGCGATCATTCCAACCATAACCAATGATTTGACCTTCACTATCACCGTGTGACATGTTATCTGGCATCAGGACATTATATCCAAGTTCATGGAACATCCAAGCATAAGGCTTCATGTCTTCTTTTTCACTTGTAAAACCGTGAACAACGATAGCTGTTTTATTTGTTTCAGTTGCTGCAGGAACATACCAAGCGTCCTGTTTAAGGCCTTGATTAGTCATCCAACGTGTTTCTTTGTTTAACTGATCAAAACTTTGTTCATAAGCATATAAACTACTATCTTTGGGACGTGGTTTATTGTTAATAAACGATTTATCTTCACGAACCTGGGCAACATGAAAGAAATAAAAACTTGCCCCAACACTTGCTATAAATACTAGGGCAATCATCCATAACAAAATACTACGTTTCCTTATTCTCATTTTTCTCATGCTCACTATTATACTATTTTTTATCAAAATGTGAAGACTTCCTATGTAACAATACCATTACATAAAAAAACACCTTTCTAAACCTTAGAAAGGCTTAAAAAGGTGTTTATCATTACGTATTTCTACTATTATTTACTGTTTTTATTTTCAATTGCCGCAGTCACGAAGGCTGTATAAAGCTCTTCTGGACGGTTTGGACGGCTTTGAAGTTCTGGGTGATATTGAGCAGCCACGAAGAATTTTTTCTCTGGCAATTCAACAACTTCCATCAAGCGGTTATCTGGTGACACACCTGAGAAGACGAAACCAGCAGCTTCAAATTGTTCACGGAATTTAGTATTAAATTCGTAACGGTGACGGTGACGGCGTTGAACAACTTCTTGGTTGTTGTAAGCTTGCGCTGCACGTGAACCTGGTTTCAATTTACATGGGTAAAGTCCAAGACGAAGTGTTCCACCCATGTCTTCAATATCGATTTGGTCACGCATGATGTCGATGATTGGGTATTTAGTGTCTGGATCAAGCTCAGCAGAGTTTGCACCTTCCATATTCAAGACGTGGCGAGCAAATTCCACACATGTCAATTGCATACCAAGACAGATACCTAGCATTGGCACGTCTTTTTCACGCGCATAACGGATAGCTTCGATTTTACCTTCTGTACCACGTTGACCGAATCCACCAGGAACGATGATACCATCAGCATCACCAAGCATTTCTTCAACGTTATCAGCAGTCAAGTCGTTAGCGTTAACCCATTTAAGGTCAATTGCTGCATCGTTAACGTAACCTGAGTGTTTAAGTGCTTCAACAACTGAAAGGTATGCATCTGGCAATTCAACATATTTACCAACAAGAGCAATTTTAGTTGATTTTTTAAGGTTCATGATCTTGTCAACCATTGCTGACCATTCTGACATATCAGCTTTTGGTACATCAAGTTTCAAGTGATCACAAACGATTTGGTCCATGTTTTGAGCTTGCATGTTAAGTGGAATTTGGTAAATGTGATCCACATCAAGTGACTCAATAACAGCTTCTGGAGCAACGTCACAGAATTGTGCCAATTTATTTTTGATGCCTTGACCAGCTGGTTTTTCAGTACGGATAACCAACATGTTTGGTTGAATACCAAGACCACGCAATTCTTTAACTGAGTGTTGTGTTGGTTTAGTTTTCATTTCACCAGCAGCTTTAAGGTATGGAAGAAGAGTTGTGTGGATGTACATAACGTTATCCGCACCAACATCAGCTTTCATTTGACGAAGAGCTTCAAGGAATGGAAGACTTTCGATATCACCAACTGTACCACCAACTTCAGTGATGATAACATCAGAGTCAGTTGTTGTAGCAGCGCGTTTGATTTTTTCTTTCAAAGCGTCAGTGATATGTGGAATAACTTGGACAGTTGCACCAAGGTATTCACCTTTACGTTCTTTACGAAGAACTTCGCTATAGATTTTACCAGTTGTAACGTTTGAATATTTGTTAAGGTTGATATCGATGAAACGTTCGTAGTGACCAAGGTCAAGGTCAGTTTCCGCACCATCGTCTGTTACATAAACTTCACCGTGTTGATAAGGACTCATTGTACCTGGGTCAATGTTGATGTATGGGTCAAATTTTTGGATAGTCACTTTAAGACCACGATTTTTCAAAAGACGACCAAGACTTGCAGCAACGATTCCCTTACCGATAGAAGAAACAACACCACCAGTAACAAAAATATACTTAGTCATTAAATAAAACTCCTTTAAAATAAAAATGATAGCAAACGATAAGTGCTTGAAAATTGAAAGCGAAAGAATATCAAATAATTAGCAAATTTATTCGATAAATGAAAAAAAGCAAATGGCCATTTACTTTTAGGAAAACAAAAATAGCTCCCTAAAAAGTTAGGGAGCTTTTCTCCGACCTCTAAAAAAGAGGTGCCCGAATAATACTATAAACTATCCTGAGACTTTTGTCAAATGATATGAATCAGTTTTTTTAAATTAAATTTAGACGTTTAAAACAATTATTCTTCGTCTAAATCGTCATCTTCATCATCTTCTTCGTTGATATCAACTTCTTCATCCAAATCATCATCTGGAATGATTTCGTTGATTTCTGAATCGTATGATTCAACTTCAGATTTTTCATCATCTGGATTTTCGTCATCGTATTCCATATCAGAAGATTTTGCAGAGTAATCGTCATCTTCTGGATCATCATCTGAATAATCGATGGCATCTTCGTCACCATCCATAAAGGCATTTACACGTTTGCGTTTACGTTTTGGTGCTCCATTTTCATCTTCTTCAAGTGTAATGATTTCTTCGTCGATTTCGTCGATAGCATACCATGAACGAAGTCCCCATTTGTTGTCGCCAAGTGGAATAAAGCTTCCATCAACGTTCAATGCAGAGTAAAAATATGGTAAAGCTTCACGAATTTCTGCGTCTGATTTTTCGAGGTAGTTTTGGATCTCATTTACAAGATCGCTGAAATACATTTCATGATCACGTCCACGTTCTTCCAGAATAGCACGTGCAACTTCAATCATTGAAAGTTCGCTTTTTTCTTGTCCAGCAAATACTTCTAATTCCAAGGTAATTCTCCTTATTAATCTTAGGATGTGAGCAAACAGCCACAAAAACCCTATTATCTTAATTTTCGTTACTCTCTATTTTACGCTAATTTTGTCAATTCGTCAAAAGATTTATCAGAATTTCTGATAAAGAGTACAAAAAGCCAAGCAATCTATCGATTACCTGACTTTATAACTATTTATCTAAAGATAAATTATTTTACTTTTGCAGTGCTTGTTACCACTTCAACAGCTTTCTTCATAGCGATGTCGTGTTTAAGCATGTCTGCTGAAAGAAGGTTACGAACTTGTTCAACTTCCATGTTGTATTCTGAAGCAAGGTCGTTGATTTCTTTTTCGATTTCTTCGTCAGAAGCTTCGAATCCTTCTGCTTTAGCGATAGCTTCGATAACAAGGTTAGTTTTAACACGTTTGTCAGCGTCAGCTTCGTATTGTTTGTGAAGGTCTTCTTCAGTTGTACCAGTCAATTGGAAGTACATTTCTGGAGAGATACCTTGACGTTGCATGTTACCCATGAATTCGTTCATAGCGCGGTGAACTTCGTCGTGAACCATTTCTTCTGGCAATTCAACGATTTCAGCGTTTGCAACAGCCAATTCAAGTGCAGCACCTTCAACAGCATCGTCAAATGCGATTTCTTTAGCTGATTCAAGTTCTTTACGGTATTTAGCTTTCAATTCGTCAAGAGTTTCAACTTCTTCGTCGATGTCTTTAGCAAGTTCGTCATCAAGAGCTGGAACTTCTTTAGCTTTAACTTCGTGTACAGTTGTAACGAATTTAGCATCTTTACCAGCAAGATCTTCAGCTTGGTATTGTTCTGGGAATGTTACGTTAACTTCTACAGTTTCACCAGCTTTAGCACCAACTAATTGGTCTTCGAAACCAGGGATGAATTGACCTGAACCAAGTTCAAGTGAGAAGTTTTCACCTTTACCACCGTCAAATTCAACACCGTCAACTGAACCTACAAAGTCGATAACAACTGTATCACCAAGTTCTGCTGCACCTTCTTTAACGATAAGTTCAGCAAGGTTGTTGCGTTCGCGTTCAACTTTTTCGTCAACTTCAGCATCAGTTACTTCTTTAGAAGCTTCTACTGATACTTCAAGGTTTTTGTAGTCACCAAGTTTAACTTCTGGTTTTGTAACAACTTCAGCAGTCAAAGTCCATTCTTGACCTTTTTCCATTGATTGGATGTCAATTTTTGGTTGAGCAACAACATCAAGGCTAAGTTCTGCAACTGCTGCTTGGTAAGCTGCTGGAAGAAGTGCGTTCAATGCATCTTCGTAAAGTGCTTCTTCACCAAATTGTTGGTTAAATACGGCACGTGGCATGTGACCTTTACGGAATCCAGGTGCGTTCAAATTTTTCTTAACTTTGTTGAATGCTTGATCAAGAGCTGGTTTGATTTTATCTTGACCGATTGTGAATGTAATCACGCCACGGTTAGTAGCTTTGTTTTCAAATGATACAGACATGAAGTCATTTCTCCTTAAAATTTTATATACAGTTTAGTTTAACATATTTCAGGCTTTTTTGTCAAAGAATAGTGTTATATCAAGGGTTTTAGAGGCTAAGTTTTTTCTTATCGTTTCAGCATTTTTGGCTATTATTACTTTGTGTCAACAAATCAAATTAATAAAAACTTGCTTGCAAAGTATTTTTTTAATAAACTATGGGTATGAACATTATTTCAAAATATATCGAACAACTTCAGGTAGAAGAAATTGCTATTGATCTTATCTCAAAAGCAGTGTCTCTTATCCTGCTTCTTGTGCTTTTTCTCATTGCTAAAAGAGTTGTTAATTTCATTTTCACACACGCTGTTGCAAAATCAATTGCACTCTCACGTCAGACAGAAGCACGTCAAAAAACCATCACAAAACTCCTTCACAATATTATGAATTACACCCTCTACTTTTTCTTTATCTACTGGGTGTTAAGCATTCTGGGTGTTCCTGTTTCAAGTCTTCTTGCAGGTGCTGGGCTTGCTGGGGTTGCCCTTGGTCTTGGTGCACAAGGTTTCTTGACAGATGTCGTCAATGGTTTCTTCATCTTGCTTGAAAATCAATTTGAAGTTGGTGACTCAGTTGTTATCGGAGCTGTTGAAGGAAACATTTCAAGCGTAGGTATCCGCACAACACAAATTCGTGGTTTCGACGGAACCTTGCATTTCATTCCTAACCGAAATATCACTGTTGTTTCAAATAAATCTCGTGGTGATATGCGTGTTCAAATTGACATTCCAATCTACGCTCACACTGACCTTGAGAAAGTAGCCAACATCATCAAAACCGTTAACCAAGAACAATTACCAAGTTTCCCTGAAATCGTTGGTAGTCCGACAATTCTTGGTCCACGTACAAATAGCACTGCTCAACTTGTTTTCCGAATTGATATCTTCGTTCAAAACGGTAAGCAAAGCTACATTTACTCAAACTTCTATCGTCTTTACCAAGAAGCCCTCTTGGAAAACGATATTCATTTGCCAACAATGTATGCTAATCCGACACTTTCTAAATAAGCAAAAAAGGTTGAAGTTCAACACTTCAGCCTTTTTATAATAATTGTTTAAAATTTACGGATTGGGTCTGCTGTGTAAGTCGCACGCGCACCACCGATAAGTTTTGGTCGGCTAGCAAGCGCTGTGACGTGAGCACCTCCAAGTTCACGTTGAACAGGAACAAGAGGAACTTGCACGCGCTTGACATGCATACCAATAAAAGTATCACCGATATCAAGCCCTGCATGTGCCACAATTTCTTCTACCTCAACAGGGTCACTCATGAATTTAAAAGCAGCCACTTGACCACTGCCACCAGCATGCAAATTAGGAATAACGTTGACAATCTCTAAATCTTTCTTTTCAGCTAACTCACGTTCAACCGTCAAGGCACGATTCAAATGTTCACATCCTTGAACAGCTAGATAGACACCGCGCTTATTGAGTTCATCGAGAATAGTTTTTACAATCACTTCACCAATTTCAGCGCTGCTATTTTTCCCAATCAAACCACCTGCTACTTCGCTAGATGATAGTCCAAGGACAAAAATTTGTCCTTTTTTAATGGCTGAGCGTTCCACAACATCAACAACAATTGCTCGTGTTTCTTTTGCTAATGCTTCTAAATCCATTATATGCCTCCCTGGTTTACTAATCTATTTTTTGTTAAATCCTTTTTCAAACGATAGAAAAATCAAATAACCTGCAAACATGCCAAAAATATTTTGAAGTAAGTTTCCTGGAATACTAGCCCAAGCAGCACCCCAACCATATCCTAAAAGTAATGCCGCTAAGAAATACCAAGCAACCATTGAAATACTTGCAAGAATCAACCCCAAAATACGTTTTTTCTCTGTCCAACCAGCAAAAAATCCTTGTGCACCGTGGGCAATCAAACTGTGAAACATATACTGAGGATAGCCCAACAAAAGGTCAATCAAAAAACCTGACAAACCACCAACAACAGCTCCTGACTTAGAACCTAAATAGAAAGCTGTGAAATAAATACCAACATCAAGAAGGGTTAAATAACCTGTTGGTGTTGGAATGTGGATATAGGCAAGCACAACGCAAAGCGCCGTCAAAACTGCCATTACTGTTAAATCGCGTGTCTTATTTTTCGTCATAATTTTGTTTCACTCCATATTTATCTGAATGGCGGATAGCTTGGTAAACAAAGTCTTTTGATACCGCAACAGCTTCCTTAGCTGATTTTCCAAGAACCAATTGACTCGCAATACTTGACGCAAAAGTACACCCTGCACCAATATTATTCGTATCAAGCACAGCTGTTTCAAACACCTTGTAATTCTTACCGTCATAAAAGACATCAATAGCTTGCTCTTTGCTCAATCGATTACCGCCTTTGATGACCACATGTTTAGCACCCAAGTCAACTAAACGTTTAGCAGCTGCTTTCATATCGTCCAAAGTCTTGATAGTCATTTGAGTCAATAGCTCCGCCTCAACCAAATTAGGAGTAATAATAGTCACATAAGGGAAAAATTTCAAAAGCTCGTCACGCAAAGCCGAAACTTCCACATCATGTTTTTCTTTACAAACTAAAACCGGATCAAGTACAATCGGAATTTCTTTATGCTCTTTAACAAATTCAAGTGCCTTATCAGCCAGTCTAACATTAGGTAACAAACCTAATTTAATTCCTGAAAAAGGAACATCTTTTAGGCTGTTTAATTGATGATCAAACACCTCGTCATCTGTTGCAAAAACTTCAAAACCTTTGTCTGTCAAAGCTGTTAAACAAGTCACTGCTAAAAAGCCATGCAAATGATTGGTTGTGTAGGTTGCCAAATCAGCATAAAGCCCACCACCACTAAAAATATCATTGCCAGAAATTGCCAAAATGTACTTATTCGTCATAAATAATCTCCTTCAAATAAAGCCCATTACCTGCTGCCGTAGGTCCAGCCAAATCACGATTTTTAGAAGCTAACACCGTCTTAATCTGACTAACTGGCATACGACCATTTCCAATTTTCAATAAAGTCCCCACCATATTGCGGACTTGTTTATAAAGAAAACCATTTCCACTGAAGGTAAAGACAAAGAAGCCTGTTTTTTCGTCAATATCAACCGTTGCTCGTGTAATCGTGCGAACTTTATTTTCAACAGATGTACCTGAAGCTGTAAAACCTGTAAAATCATGAGTTCCTACCAAATCCTGAATAGCCTCTTGCATCAAAGCTAAATCCAGTGGATAAGGATAATGTGTCGCATAATGGCGCATCATAGGATTCTTAGGACGCCCTGCATCAACTAAAAACTCATAAGTTTTACTATGCTTATTATAACGTGAATGAAATTCATCGCTGACTTGTTCAACTTTCACCACATCAATGTCTTCTGGAGATTGTGTGTCCAAACCAAAACGTAATTTCTCCACATCACGCGCCTGCGGCAAATCAAAGTGAACCACTTGCCCATAAGCATGAACCCCAGAATCCGTACGACCAGCACCGTGTACTTTAACTGGCTGACCACTATTTAGCCTCTGTAAAGTCTTTTCAAGTTCTTCTTGAACCGAACGTTCACTCGGCTGACGCTGAAAACCGGCAAAAAGCCTACCATCATATGAAATTGTTGCTTTATATCTTACCATGTGTGTATTTTATCATCTTCCTAGAGGACTTTCCAGAAAATTTAGAACAGACTGTCCCCGTACAGATTTTAACATAAAAACAGAGATTGGAAAATAGACTCCAACCTCTGCATACTATTAATCTTTCAAAGCAGCCACAATTGCTTGAGCAAGCCCAGAAGGATTCTCCCAAGCCATCGAGTGCCCTGCATCCTCAACAATTCTCAAAGACACACCTGTCTCTGCTAAACTTGTATAGTCATTATCCGGCAATGATTTTCTTCCAAAAATCACTGCTTTAGGTAAATTCAAATCATATAACATCTGGCGCCAAGATGTTTTGCCGCCCTGAACAGCATTGACAGACATTCGATAAACTGCATAAGGTGACCACTGTGCCAAAGTTGCTGCCCACATACTATTACCTGAATTTTTGCTTTCTGCTAATACTTTACAAAATCCGAAATCAATGAATTCTTTTTCTGAAAAGCTTGCAATTTCAAAACTCGAGCTTCCAAAAGCACTCGGATCTAAATTAGGTTCACTTAAAATTAACTTTTCTATTCTGTCTGAGCAAATGCTGGCTAATTCAATAGCAATTGGACCACCCAAGCTATGCCCAAAAACTGTCAGATTTGCTAAATTCAATGTCTCAATAAAATCCTTCAAGTACGTAACATGTGAACTGATACGATAGTCAAATCTTTCTGGCTTATCACTGTACCCTGCTCCCAATAAATCAACAAGCAAACAGCGATGATTTTTTAAGCATTCCTGCGAAACAACTTCACCGTAATCAAAAGAGCCCGCACAACCTAAACCATGAATGAATAAAATCGGACTACCGTCACCTGAAAAATCTTGATAACGCATATAAGCATTTTGAGCCTTAACAAAGTATTCTTTCATAATCTCCCTCCTTATTCAAAAACAGAGATTGGAAAATAGACTCCAACCTCTGTTTTAATTTTCAATTATTCACCATCAAGGGCATCTTTTACTTTATTAAAGAAACCTTTTTTCTTAGGATTTCCAACTTTATCGCCACCTGCTTGCGCAAATTGTTTAAGTGCTTCAACTTGTGCATCGTTAAGTTTTGTCGGTGTCACAATATTAACCGTAACGTGTTGGTCACCTTGGCCACCGCCACGCAATTTAGGAGCACCTTTACCGCGAAGTCGGAAAGTTTTACCTGTTTGAGTACCAGCTGGGATAGTCATTTCAACATCACCATGAACCGTTGGTACTTCAACAGTATCACCGAGCGCAGCTTGAACAAAACTGATGTTCATTGTGTAGTAAATTGTTGAACCGTTACGTTCAAATTTATTGCTTGGCAAGACATTGATGATAACGAAAAGATCACCATAAGGACCGCCGTTAAAGCCAGCTTCACCTTGTCCTTGCAAGCGAATTTGTTGACCAGTTTCAACACCTGCTGGAATTTTAACAGACACTTTGTGTGTTTTCTTTTCGTGTCCTGTTCCACGACATGTATGACATGGTTCTTTGATTTCTTTACCTGTACCATGACAGACATCACATGTCACTTGGCGACGCATCATACCAAGTGGTGTTTGCGTATCGACATTAATCACACCTGAACCATGACAACGGCTACATGTTACGGGACTAGTTCCTGGTTTAGCACCTGAGCCATGACAAGTTGAACATGTTGATTCTCGGTTGTAAGCTACTTCTTTTTCAACACCAAAGACAGCTTCTTCAAATGTCAAATTAACACGGTATTGAAGGTCATCCCCTTGACGAGGTGCGTTTGGATTACGCATTCCGCCGCCTCCGCCAAAGAAGCTTGAGAAGATATCTTCAAATCCACCGAAACCAGCTCCATCAAACCCGCCAAAACCGCCAGCTCCACCACCGAAGCCACCGTTGGCACCAGCAGGACCATATTGGTCATAAGCCGCACGTTTTTGTTCATCACCTAAAGTTTCATAGGCTTCTTGAACTTCCTTATATTTTTCTTCTGCACCAGGTTCTTTATTAATATCTGGGTGATACTTTTTAGACATTTTGCGGTAAGCTTTTTTAATTTCAGCTTGCGAAGCGTCTTTAGAAACACCCAAACGATCGTAAAATTCTGTATTGTTCATAATTATGATATTAAGCCGTTAGATGTCGTCAAAATAGGAGATTGAATAAAAGATGTTTATATCTCCCTTTTGACACCATCCCTGGCTCGTGTTCATTTCTGAACACTTTTCCTTTCTATTTGATTAGAAGGTTTTTTATAAACAAGCTTATCTGACTCTCGCCACAAAAGGCTTGTTCATTCAAGCGACTTACGGTCGCTATCTACTTATGCTATCTACCCAAAAGCAGAGGCTGGGTTGCAACCTCTGCATTTAGATTTATATTTTCAACATACTGAGTTTCAAACCCAATGTAAATCTGTCTAGAAGACTCAATTATTTTTCAGTGAATTCACCGTCAACAACGTCATCACCATTGTTGTTTGATGAATCAGCTGATTGAGCACCTTCAGTACCTTGTGCTGCTTGTTGAGCTGCAGCTGCTTGTTCGTACATTTTCACTGCAAGTGCTTGAGCTTTTTCGTTAAGAGCTTCAAGTTTAGCTTTCATATCTTCAAGATTGTTAGCTTCTTGAGCAGCTTTCAATTCATCAAGAGCAGCTTGAGCAGCATCGCGTTCTGTATCGAAACCTTTACCTTCAGTTTCTTTGATTGTTTTTTCTGTTGCAAAGATAGCTTGGTCAACTTCGTTACGAAGATCAACTTCTTCTTTACGTTTAGCATCAGCTTCTGCGTTAGCTTCTGCATCTTTCATCATTTTTTCAATTTCTTCATCAGTCAAACCTGAGTTAGATTGGATAACGATGTGTTGTTCTTTTTGAGTACCAAGGTCTTTAGCTTTAACAGATACAATACCGTTTTTATCGATATCAAATGTTACTTCGATTTGAGGGATACCACGAGGTGCAGCTGGGATATCAGTCAATTGGAAACGACCAAGAGTTTTGTTATCAGCAGCCATTGGACGTTCACCTTGAAGAACGTGGATATCTACAGCTGGTTGGTTATCAGCAGCTGTTGAGAAGACTTGTGATTTAGAAGTTGGGATAGTAGTGTTACGGTCGATAAGTTTTGTAAATACACCACCCATAGTTTCGATACCAAGTGACAATGGAGTAACATCAAGAAGTACGACGTCTTTAACATCACCAGTGATAACACCACCTTGGATAGCAGCACCCATAGCAACTACTTCATCAGGGTTAACTGATTTGTTTGGTTCTTTGCCAGTTTCAGCTTTAACAGCTTCTACAACGGCAGGAATACGAGTTGAACCACCGACAAGGATAACTTCGTCGATTTCAGAGATTGAAAGACCGGCATCTGAAAGAGCTTGACGAACTGGAGTTTTAGTACGTTCAACAAGGTCACGAGTCAAATCATCGAATTTAGCACGTGAAAGGCTTGTTTCCAAGTGAAGAGGTCCAGCAGCTCCTGCAGTGATGAATGGAAGTGAGATTTGTGTTTGAGTAACACCTGAAAGATCTTTTTTAGCTTTTTCAGCAGCATCTTTCAAACGTTGAAGAGCCATTTTATCTTGACTAAGGTCAATTCCGTTTTCGTTCTTGAAGTCAGCAACTAACCAATCGATAATTTTTTGGTCGAAGTCGTCACCACCAAGTTTGTTATCACCTGCTGTAGCAAGTACGTCAAAGACACCATCACCAAGTTCAAGAATAGATACGTCGAATGTACCACCACCAAGGTCAAATACCAAGATTTTTTCATCTTTATCAGTTTTATCAAGACCATATGCAAGTGCAGCTGCAGTTGGTTCGTTAACGATACGTTCTACTTCAAGACCAGCGATTTTACCAGCGTCTTTAGTTGCTTGACGTTGAGCATCGTTGAAGTATGCAGGAACTGTGATAACAGCTTTTGTTACTTTTTCACCAAGGTAATCTTCAGCGTAACCTTTAAGGTATTGAAGAATCATTGCTGAGATTTCTTGTGGAGTGTATTCTTTACCATTTGCAGATACTTTTTCAGAAGTACCCATTTTAGATTTGATAGAGATAACTGTATCTGGGTTTGTCACTGCTTGACGTTTTGCAGCATCACCAACGATGATTTCACCGTTTTTGAATGAAACAACTGATGGAGTTGTACGGTTACCTTCTGGGTTTGCAATGATTTTTGATTCAGTTCCTTCAAGAACTGCAACAGCTGAGTTTGTTGTACCTAAGTCAATACCAATAATTTTAGACATGTTCTATCCCTCTTTTTTATATGAATTTATCTTTTTTATGCTTTCTGTTATAGTTTAATGACATTGCGGTCAGGTCATTTGCAATTAGTTGTAAACAACAACCATCGCAGGACGCAACAAGCGTTCGTGAAGTTTATAACCTTTTTGAAGAACTTGTGCAATGCTGTCCACTGGATGTTCATCATCCGCTGGAAGTGTTTGAACTGCCATGTGCAAGTTGTGGTCAAAGTTTTCAACAACCACTTCTTCAACACCTTCTTCGTTAAGCGCACGAACTAGGCTATCACGTGTCATTTCAAGACCTTTTTTAACATCGTCAGTCAAACCTTCAACAGCAAGAGCTCGTTCCAAGTTATCCAAACTTGGTAAGATTGCTTTTGCTAGATCTTGTGAACGGTATTTTTGCAATTGTTGACGTTCTTCGTTAGCACGACGTTGAATATTTTGCATTTCGGCATGCGCACGAAGGTATTTGTTTTCAAAATCTTCAGCACGCTCAAGTGCTTTTTGCAATTCTTCATTTTGAGCATCTTCTTGAGGCTGCTCTTCTACTTTTTCTTCAGTCACAACATCAGTGGCTTCAACTTCTTCTTGAAGTTCTTCGTTTTTAATTTCTTCTGACACTGTGTCCCTCCCTATCTTTTTATCAATTTAATTCAATTACTAAACTTAGTTGACCTCGTAGTGATTACTATTAAGGTATCGGTAGTAATCACCAAGTTTCATCGCTAAAACTCGCCCGATGACATTAACCAAGCTAACGCTTCGGCGATAATCCATATCAATGGGACCAATCAAGCTAAGGAGCCCAAATCCACGATAAGGAATCAGAAACTTATGTGTCAAAACAGTCACATTTGCTAAAGCTGGCTCTTGACTATCTGCAACCTGAACATTGGCAATTTCATCTTCTTTCATTGAAGAGCGAAGTGCAACTGCCACTCGTTGGTCATTATCCAAGAAACGATAAGTTTCCAAATCAGCATAATCAAGCGAATTAACTTTACCAGCTACGAAAACCAATTCTCTGAACAATTCTGCAAAAATATAATCAAACAAATCCAGAACATTATCTGTTACTGTGAAATACTTTTGCAAAACCTGTGGAATTTCTGTTCGTAACTTATAATGGATATCCATCACCGTGCGACCAAGCAAACGTTCATCAACGATTTCTTTCAAAGTCACCAAATCTTTCAACATAAAGTTTTTCGGAATGGCGAATTGAATGGTCGCTGGTTTAGACTCATCCAAAGTTAAAACAGCTAAAGCGTCATGACTTGATAGTTGAACAATATCAAAGGCGGTTAGTTTCTGGCGAGCCGGCTCAACATCCAAAATCACTGATGTATAACCAGTCATATCTGCCAAAACTTGGCTTGCCTTTTGTAAAATATCATCAAGCTTAAAAGCTTCAAAATCAAAAGCCTTAACCACTTGGTAAATATCACGTTCATCGATACTATCAAGACTCAATGAATGCTCAACAAAGTACTTAAATCCAGCAGCACTTGGCATCCGTCCACTAGACGTGTGAGCTTTCTCAAGCAACCCTAGCTTTTCAAGTTTAGCCATGTCATTACGAATGGTAGCACTACTTGAATCGATAGTTGCTTGCAAAGTTTTAGAGCCAATAGGTTCATGCGTCTGTGTAAATAATTCAACGATTAGATTCAGAATTTCACTTTGACGTTGTGTAATCATAACCTCGCCCCTTTCAACTTTTAGCACTCATTTACCTCGACTGCTAATTTATAATTCTATTATACTCCTCTAAAAAGCAGTGTCAAGGAAAAAGCATAAAAAATTAGCACTCTTTTTACTAGAGTGCTAATTCCTTATTTATCATATGTTGTTAAGTCATTTTCTTCAATAATAGCAATCAATTTGCTCGCATAATTTGGGTCTGAACTAAATCCCATATCTTGCAATGCTTGGGCTGGTTTCTTGTATCCTTTGTTAGAAACCATAATGTCATAAGCACCTTCGCTATTTCGAATTTTTCCTGACTTCAGCAAAGCAAAATAATCATAGATAGCATCATCCCAAGACTTATAAACAGCAAATTGACCAATTTCAGTTTGCCATTCATTGACAAAATAACGTTTGTATTTCAAAGTCACAGGCTTATTCCCAGGCTGCGCAGAAACAGCAAAGAGATTATGATATTTTACAGCTAGCAAATTTTGGCCATAATCAGATTCTAACGCTGCTTGTGCCATCACCAATGACGGACGCACGCCATAAGCTTCTGCTACTTCTTGAACCGTTGATGCAATGTCAGCAAAAAATTCCGTCTTATTATAGGAAACTTTTTCTGTTTTATTTGCACTAGGTGTTGCTCGGTGAGCATATAGCGGTGAAAAAATACCTAAAACCAAAACAGCCAAAAACACAAGAAATTGAACAAAAGAGAATCGAGATTTCATCGGTTATTCTCCTTCAACAAAGCAATGTATTCTTCAAGGCTAAGATTATTGTCAGTCATGTATTTTGCTGATTCTTTACCAACATAACGGAAGTGCCAATCTTCATAATCAACACCTGTTGACTCACTTTTTCCTTTTGGAAAACGAAGAACAAATCCATATTCAGGCGCAATAGCTTTTACTTTTTCCACAACATCAGCATCACTTTGATTGAGGTAATTAACAGTACTCATATCCATGGCTAAACCAGTTTGGTGTTCACTAGCCCCAGCCGGTTGTGAATAAGTCTTAACCAAATCTTCTGCCGCAGACTGTGTCAAACTTGGGTCAGCAGCCATTTCCTGCGATACATATGAATTAAACAATTCTTCCTGGTACGCAACGCTTCGGTAACCAGAAATCAAGTGTTCACTAGCGTCAATAGCTTGCGCTGCAGCCAAGAAATTACGAGCATCATCAGCAATACGTGAATCAACCGTAATATTATCAATCTGCGTCAAATCAGGATTCATTTCTGGCGTGATGTGGTCACGATTTACCAAGACCAATTGCCAATCTTTGGTTGAAACATCAGGTAAATTCGCTACTTTTTTCTTAGCAGCTACTGAAGAGGACTTAGCTGATGAACTTTGACTCACCGAAGTAGAAGCATTTCGTGCATTTCCCTTTAACGTCAATTGATTTCCTTGAACAAAAACAAAAATTCCAACAATAAAAATGATAATAACTAATAACCCTAATATTAAGGTTGGTAAACTACGCTTTTTTCTCATCTTTTCTTTCTTCTAATAACTGTCGACCTTTGAGACGATAACTAACATCTCCAATCGATTCAATAATAAATTTGCCATTCTCAAAACTAACAACTGTTACACTACCATTATCTAGTCCAAGACCTCTTGGGGTCGTAGGGTCAATTAACCACAAAAATGTACCAATAGTCATACCATGACTCACAACAATGGCATTGCCACCACCTGATGCCTCAATTTTTTTGGCAATAGCAGTAAATCCTTCTAAAATCCGACTACTTAGCTCTTCCCAAGTCTCAGCCCAACCAGCGGTATCAACTTTGTAAATGCCCTTGGCTAATTCTTCGTAAGACAGCTTAGTCATGTCCTTGTCAAAAACTCGAGGAAGAACACCATTGAAGAGTTCACCATCGTATCCACCATCTAGACTACCAAAACACCACTCACGAATACGTTTATCACGCGTATAAGGAATGTCCTCTTGCTGACATTCTCGCAATATAATTTCCATTGTTTGCAAAGTCCGCCCACTGTCACTTGAAAAAGCTTCCTTAAATGTCAAACCCGCAGCCTTTAAACCGACACCAAGTTCTTGAATACCACGTTCACCTTCAGCAGTCAACGGAGTATCACTCCAACCCTGTGCACGACCGATTGTGTTAAACATTGTCTTACCATGACGAGCAATATACAACCTTGTTTTTACCATTGGCTTCCTCCTATAAACTAGAAACAAACAGAAATAGTGATAACAAAATAAATAGTAATTTAAGACTTTAATGCCACTTTATTATAACATATTTTTCGCTTTGCTCCTTCGTCCAAAACACAATCTTAATTAGGAAAAAGACAAGTTTTTAAAGACGGATTTCACACAAAAAACTAGGGCAAAAATTACTTTCACCCTAGATATTTTATGACTAAAAATGATTAACAGATTAGTTTTTAAAGCTATGGACAGGCGCAGGAATTTGACCACCACGGTGGATAAAATCAGCAGACGAATTATGGTTAACACGCATCACTGGGGCAGCACCAAGAAGTCCACCAAATTCAATCATATCGCCTTCTTTTCCTTTAGGAATGATACGCACAGCTGTTGTTTTTTGGTTAATAACACCAATAGCAGCCTCATCAGCAATCATAGCAGCAATTGTTTCGTGCGGAGTATCCTCAGGAATTGCAATCATATCCAAACCAACTGAACAGATAGCTGTCATAGCTTCAAGTTTTTCTAAATTAAGAGAACCATTTTGAACAGCAGCAATCATTCCTTCATCTTCAGAAACTGGAATGAAAGCACCTGATAG
Source organism: Streptococcus equinus (assembly GCF_900101445.1). Taxonomy (GTDB): domain Bacteria; phylum Bacillota; class Bacilli; order Lactobacillales; family Streptococcaceae; genus Streptococcus; species Streptococcus equinus_B. The sequence goes on from NZ_FNKE01000004.1 coordinate 49,830, forward strand.
GCCACCGACTTGGTTACAAGCCATGATACCACCTTTTTTAACTTGGTCATTCAAAAGCGCAAGTGCAGCAGTTGTACCGTGAGTACCGACAGCTTCAAGTCCCATTTCTTCAAGAACACGAGCAACAGAATCCCCAACAGCTGGTGTAGGAGCAAGTGAAAGGTCAACAATACCAAATTTAACCCCTAAACGTTCACTAGCCATTTGACCAACTAATTGACCAATACGAGTAATTTTGAAGGCAGTTTTCTTAACAGTTTCCGCAACAACATCGAAGCTTTCACCGCGAACTTTTTCAAGAGCACGTTTGACAACACCAGGACCAGAAACACCAACATTGATGACGACATCCGCTTCACCAACACCATGGAAAGCACCAGCCATGAAAGGATTATCCTCAACCGCATTGGCAAACACAACCAATTTCGCAGCACCTAAATCAGACAATTCAGCAGTTTCTTTAATTACACGTCCCATGTCAGCAACGGCTGTCATATTGATACCAGATTTTGTTGAACCAATATTTACTGATGAACATACTTTTTCAGTCTCAGCAAGTGCACGAGGAATTGAATTAATCAAAATTTCATCGCCTTTTTGGTAACCTTTTTGAACCAATGCAGAGAAACCACCGATGAAATCAATACCAATTTCATGTGCAGCTTTATCCAAAGCATGTGCAAGTGGAAGATAGTCTGTCGCATCAGTTGCAGCACCAATAATTGAAATAGGTGTCACAGACACACGTTTATTGACAATCGGAATACCAAGCTCAGCAGCAATTTCATCTCCTACTTCAACAAGAGAACCAGCTTTCTCGACTACTTTTTTGTAAATTTTATCAGCAGCCTTGTTAATATCAGGATCAATACAATCAAGAAGAGAAATTCCCATAGTAATTGTACGAACATCGAAATTTTGCTCTTCAATCATTGCAATTGTTTCAGTAACTTGTCTAATATCCACAGCTGGCCTCCTTAAATATTGTACATAGCATCAAAAATCGCTGCGCTTTGAATGTTAATTTTGACGTTAAGTGTGTCTCCATAAGCTTCAAATTCAGAGCGTAATTCTGTGAAATCTTGTTTTTCATCAGATGAAACAACAGCCATCATTGTGAAGAAATCATCCAAAACAGTTTGAGAAATATCATCAATATTCAAACCAAACTCAGCAATTTTTGCTGAAACACCTGCTACAATACCTGCTTTATCTTTTCCGACAACAGTAATAATTGCTTTCATGAGAAGCCTCCAAAACTAATATTTGTTCAATTTTACCACAATTTTCTGAAAATATCCATTTAATTAGCAAAATAATTCGCTAAAAGCGAATTATTTTTGATTATTTAGAACAAATATTCATGTTTTCAACTAAAACAAAGCCTTCTTCCGAGCAGAAGAATAAACAAAAGACCAGAATCCTCTGGTCTTTTCTTATGGTCTAAAATCTGAGAAATAAGGTTCGATGCTTTTTAAAAAGGCTTTCTTCCCTTCAAAACGTTCCCCACGAATCACTTTTTCCAACTTCTGTCGTTCTTCTCTTCCCAATGTTCTTCGTAAACGAGCTAAGCTATCCTGATAAGCCACGTAATCCGCCACTTCAAAGAAAGATAGCTGGGGCACACAGTGACTAATATCACCGATTTCCTCATAAGGCATGCGATTAAATTTCCGTTTAAAGGATTCCTGATGGCGGATAGTGTCTTTAACATG